>NZ_KV813779.1:4442-85477 GCF_001813735.1 Staphylococcus sp. HMSC068C09 | reverse complement strand
CTTATCTAGATACTTTATGTCCCGGACTCATTTTGTGGTTATTTTACCTTAAAGAAAAATATTTAAAATCCAAAATATAATTGCTGCTAAAATAGCAGAAATTGGCAATGTAATAATCCATGTAATAATCATACGTTGAGCTGTATTCCACTTTACACCTTTTGCACGATTTGATGCACCTACACCTAAAATTGATGACGATACAACATGTGTTGTAGATAATGGAAAGTGTAATGATGAAGCAACGAAAATCGTTAATGCTGAAGATAAATCAGCAGCCGCCCCATTAGCAGGTCGTATTTTCATTATATTTCCGCCTACTGTTTTAATAATTTTCCAACCACCAATTGCAGTTCCTAGACCCATTGCTGTGGCACAAGCAATTTTAACCCATAATACTGGTTCTACATTCGATGGATCTTGTAAATTCGCTACAATCAAAGCAAGAGTAATAATACCCATTGATTTTTGAGCATCATTTGTACCATGTGAAAACGATTGAAGCGCTGCAGTAAACATTTGGAAAAAGCGGAAATTACGATTTGCTCTCGTAAGATTCGCATTTTTAAAAATAATTTTAACAATTGTATACATGATAAAACCAACACAAAATGCGATAATTGGTGAAATAATTAATACAATGATAATCTTAGTAAAACCTTGGTAATGTAATACTGTAAACCCCTGTGCAGCTATTGCAGCTCCAGCAATAGCGCCGATTAAGGCATGAGATGAAGAACTTGGTATACCATATAACCAAGTAACCAAATTCCAAACAATAGCAGCGATAATAGCCGCTAATACTACTACTAGACCATTTTGTAATTTAAATGGATCTACGATATCTTTAGTAATTGTTCCAGCTACCCCTGTAAAAGTAAGTGCACCTATAAAGTTCATAATTGCCGCTAGAAGAATAGCTGTTCTTGGTGTCAATGCACGTGTAGAAACCGCAGTAGCAATTGCATTTGCTGTATCATGAAAGCCATTGATAAAGTCAAAGACTAAAGAAAATGCAACGATAGCTATAGTGATGACTAATACATATTCCATAATTTAAAACTCCCTTAGCTATTTTTCATGATAATTGTTTCAAAGTTGTTAGCAACAGCTTGACATTTATCAGCGATATTTTCTAAGCTTTCGTAAATATCTTTAATTTTAATTAAAGTGATTGGATCGGTTTCACTATTAAAGATATGTTTAATTGATTGTCTTAATATACCATCACAATTTGTTTCAAATTCTTTAATATTAATTGAATGAATTCTCATGTGAGATAATTTTTTATCAACAAGTAAACCAACTGCTAATTTCATTTCAGCGACAGCTTTTTGAATATTGTCAACAAATTCAGCCATATATTCATCAGTATATTCAATTGAATACATTTCAAACATTCCAGATGTTTCTTCCATTGCATCAAGTACATCATCGATTGCATTACACAATGATAGAATGTCTTCTCGTTCAATAGGAGTGATAAATGTTTGATTTAAGTCGCTAATGACTTTGTGCATAAGTTCGTCACCATGTGACTCGTACGTTTTAATGTTATCAGAATAAGCTTTTAAATCTAAATGGGTATTAAAATCCATTTTCCCGAATTCTACAGCTGCACGGTCCAGATTAAATACCATTTCTTCTAATTGAACCATAAACTTATCCTTTTTCTTAGTGAACATTATAATGCCTCCATTTTAGCGATTGCTATCAATCACACGTTTATTATTTAATTTAAGACAATTTAAAAATGAGCTACATTTACAATAGCTTATTTTAAAACATTATTTAGAAAGCTTTTGTAAAATTTATGTAAATATAATGTTATACCAGTTACGATACACTTCTACTTAACGCCTAAGTTGTCTCTAATTGAAAATATCATAAATTTTTCATCTCTACAATAAATTTACAAATTCTTTACAAACTCGAAATATTCTCTCTTAAATTGAGTGATTGATCGTTCGCTTAGAATGATTATAAGCAATAAATGCAAACATACTATATACGATTGTATAAATAATCATAACGATAAAAATGGACGTTTGATTTGTAAATCCTATAAATTTCATAAATACAAGTGCTGCAAAATATGCATGAAGTAAAGCAATAGCTAAAGGTAGTCCAAAGTTAAACGCCACTTTCAATTTTAGACCTCTATCCATATCTTTTTGAGTAAAACCTAATTTACGTAATATTGAATAATTTTCTAATTCATCTTCAGTTTCATCAATTTGTTTAATATAGATAATACATCCAGTTGCTATAAGAAATGCAATACCTAAAAAAGAACTTATAAATAATAAAATTCCTGTTAAACTTGAAATTTCGCTTGCTATCTGACTTCTAGTTTTTAAATTCTGATTCATGTGATTGATAGTCTTTTCTAATCTAGGTATATCTTTTGTATGTTTTAAATCAAAACCATGTTGAGAAATGATGTCCTTATTTTTAACATGTTGTTTTATAAATTGATAATCCTCGTTATTAAGCACGAGTGTCGGTCCACCTAAATCTATACTCTCTTTAAAATAAACTTTATGAATCACTTTTCGCAGTTGAACTTTAGTATGATGTCGTTTCGTACCAATCAGTGTTGTCCCGTGTGGTCGATGTTTAGTTAATTCAGGAATAACATCTTCTGGGATAATTAAATCTGCTTGTCCTTTTTTCAAAGAAACATTTGAAAAGTAATCTTCACTTGTTACAGTCACCGAATAAGGTCTAGCTGCATTTACATCAAATAGATAATCTTTATATAAATGCGTGTACACTACTTGCTTATAATTATAGTTATATGCAATATGCTGTTGCTCTAATTGATATTTTAACTTTTCAGACAAGATGTCGTTGTTCGTTGTTACTTCATAAGGTGATTCTAATGAAATTTCTTTACTTAAAGATCCTCGACTAATTGCTGCAAAACATAGGACCGATACGGTAATAGCAGAAATAATAGAAATGATTGTTAAAGAGAAAGCATTCTTTCTAATCCTAAACATTAATGAAGAAGTGAAAATAACATCATTTACAGTTACATTTCCACTTTTAAATGATTTAATTATTTTTAATATAAGAGACACTGAACTTCTGAAAAAGAAATAAGCTCCGATCACAGTTAAAAATAAAATAATAAAAGGTAATACGATATCATCTAATAATTCAACAAATCGTGTGGATAAATAATATCCTGCCAAAATGAAAACAATACCTAAAATTCCTAGAATAATTTCTCCAAATGTAATATGTTTACCTGTTTCATCTATATATTCTTCAGACTCCATTAATTGCGTAACAGAATATTTATTTAAGAAAATGATAGCTTGAAGAATAATTAAAATATATGCAATGATTAAAATAAATAAGGTTTGAATTATAGCGTCTACACTAAAAACAAGCGAAACCGAGGTATGTATACCTAATAATTTCAATATAATCATAAGTAAAATTTTAGACCCAACAATCCCTATTATCACACCTAAAACTGCAGTGATTAAGAAAATAAACAATTGTTCTAACATAAACATATAAATAATACTTACTTTATTTAACCCCATAATCTGTAATAGTCCCAATTCGTAACTTCGTCTTTTAATAAAAAGAATATTGGTATACATAATAAAGACAACGATGATTATAAATAGAAAATAACTTCCTATTTTAGAACCCTCTCTAATCATAGATAAAGACTCATGTATATGGAGATGATGAACATATTTAATCGTAATAAAACTAAAATATAAAACGGTACTAATGACTAATGAAAACATATAAATAGCATAGTGCTTGATATTTCTTAGGAAATTTCTCCAAATAATATAGCTAAAACTCATAAATCTTGCCACCTAATATACTTTGGGCTCTTAATATTTCTTCATAAAATAATTGTTTATTATCTTGTCCTTGATAAATTTCAGTAAATATTAAGCCATCTTTCAACATTACAACACGATTAGAAAAACTTGCTGCAAGTGGATCGTGTGTAACCATAATAATAGTTACATCATAGATTTTATTTATTTTTTCAAAACGTGTGAGTAAATCCCTAGTGTTCTTAGAGTCTAAAGCGCCTGTTGGTTCATCCGCAAAAATGATTTTAGGATATGTAATAAATGCACGCGCTGCAGATGTTCGTTGACGTTGTCCCCCTGAAATTTCAGACGGATATTTGTCACTAATATCATATATATTAAGCGCTTCAGTAATTTGTCTATAACGTTTATTCATTTCTTCCTTATTTAATTTAAGTACTGATAAAGGCAACATAATATTTTCTTTTACAGTAAGTGTGTGTAATAAATTATATTCTTGAAAAATAAATCCAATATCTTTTTTTCTAATTTCTGATAGTTCCTTATTTGATAACTTTTCCAATTGTTTTCCATTTAGTATTACAGATCCTTGTGATAAATAATCAATTGAACTTAAAACATTAAGTAATGTTGTTTTACCAGATCCAGAAGGTCCCATAATTGAAACAAACTCTCCAGTTTCAATATTTAAATCAATGCCTCTTAACACTTCTTGTATCGTTTGTTTTGTCCCATATGTTTTAACAATTTGCTTTGCTTGTAATATTGTCAATTTAGAATGTCCCTCACTATCATATATTTTAACGATTGAATGATATAGATGAACCTGAGACGTCACTATAAAGTCCCAGGTTTCACTCAATGTTCTACTCACTTATTACACTAAAATGATATTTCCATAAGCTTAATTTATGTATTTACTTTAAATATTATATAAGTTTTAGTCCAAACTTTTTATAGTAAAGTCCAATATCTCCTTGCGATAAAGCGAACAATTGCACTTATATACTATTTTAACAACGTCTTTATGATAGACTTAATTTCTCTTGTGACATTCTTTCTATGACTTCGTTTTGCATAGGGAACGTTAAAATAAATGTTGTTCCTTCACCCACCGTCGACTCGACCTCTACTTCAATACCTAATGGATGTCTTACACTTTCTACTAAGTATAAACCAATTCCAGAAGAAGTTGTTTCATTACGATTTGCGGTAGAAGTATAGCCTCTTTCAAAAATACGTGGTAAATCTTTAGCACTAATCCCACGCCCATAATCAGTAATTTCTAAAGCGATATGGTCTTTTTTAGCAAACGACCGAATCACAATATCTTTTCCTTGAGAATATTTCAAAGAATTAGATAAAATCTGTCTAATCATCATGCGACACCATTTTATATCTGTAAATACTTCTGGATTCGTGTCAAATTCTAATTCATAGCCAATACCTTTAACTTGACTGATATGCCGCGTAAGTTGAATTTCTTCGATCACTAAACGTTTTAATGGTACTTTTTCGAAATACATATCTCTATTTTTAGATTCAAGACGTGTTAAATAAAGTTGCTTATCTAATAATTCATTCACTCTTGACCATTCATAAAGTAAGGCTTTCTTACGTTCCATATCTTCAACTTGATCAATTAATAATTTCATTGCTGTAACAGGTGTTTTAATATCGTGAACAAATTCAGTTAACGATTGTTCAGACGCTTGTATATGAATTTGTTGTTCAGTAGCTCTTTCTTTTTGAAACAATAATTTACGATATAAATAGTCCACCATTTCCTGTTGAAATGGATTCTCAGCTAATTCTTTATGTTTAATTTCTTCGATTTCCTTATTATTATAAAAATGTTGATATAATTTTACTTCTCTTAAAAAAGTAAAAATAAGAAATATACAAGTTAAACCTATATTTAATAAGACAATGTACGCTACACTTTCAATTGCCATATCATAGTCTATATATGCCATCCCTAAAAACACAAACTGCAAAAATATAATCCAAAATATCCAATTACTTCGTGTTTTAAGAAATAGCCAAAACCATTTCACATTACTCATGTGCCATATATCCTTTACCTACTTTTGTTTCAATTTCTGTTTCCATATCGATCTCAGATAATTTTTTTCGTAATCGATTTACATTGACTGTTAATGTGTTATCACTCACAAACGCTTCATCATCCCATAACGCTGTAATTAATGTATCTCTAGTCACAATTTGATTTTGTTTTTGAATTAACATTTCTAAAATAATCATTTCAGTTTTAGATAAATAAATGATTTTATCGCCTTTTTGAATACTATCTTTTGAAAGATCTACTAGTGCATCTTGCCAATTTAATGTACGTCTTTCTTCTGCGCCAAATTGATATACGCGTCGATAAATTGCTTGTAACTTCGCAATTAGTACGTTGGTATGAAAAGGCTTTTGCATATAATCATCTGCACCTAATTCCATACTCATCACTTGATCCATAGGATTATCACGTGACGATAAAAATAAAATAGGCACATTAGATACTTGTCTAATTTGACGACACCAATAGAATCCGTCATATTTAGGTAATTGCACATCCATTATAACGATTTCTGGTTGAACATTATGATATGTTTCCATTACGTTACTAAAATCATTGACACCATAAACAAAAAAATCCCAATTTTCTAATTCTTTCTTTAGTTGTTGAAAAAGCGTCTGATCATCTTCTACTAATAATATTTGCATGTGTTTTCATCCTATCACTTTGTATATTTCATTTTTTCTCCTGATTGCACACGTCCATTGAAATGCCTAATACGACAATCAATTTCAAACCCTCTCATAATTAAACCTTGTACGGGAGCTTGAAAAAAATAATAGAGTGGCCATAACAATTTAGGAATATAATCATATAGTTGAACAATTACTAAACGCGTTCCTTTAATTTGACGAAATTCCAATTTTCCTTGTTTTTTAGAACGTTTTTTTATAATTGAACCGCCTACTAAATTAAATGTAATTAAACTATTATCATTTACTTCTTTCTTCATTACTAATAGAGGCTTAAACTCATTACGAGTATATATTATATATCGATTTTCTATATATTTCGTGTGTAAAAATGTACCACGTGTATCATTCAGCCATTTAAAAAAATAAGCGACTAATTGTTCTAAAGACCATTTCCTAGGTAATATCATTCTTAATGCTGTCCGTATATCATTATATTTAGACACTTGTAACTCAACATTAATATGAGAGCGTTTGATATAGGTCTCAGTCGTTTCTACAGGAACACCATAGTTTTTTAAACATTGTATTGTCTCATTATCAAAGCGACTACCGCTTACGTACAAAATTTTATTTATTTTTTGTTGTGCTGCTGCTCTTGCAAAATTATCGGCTGCAATGAGATTTAAATCACGTGCAGTTGCTTGAGTAAGCTTGGCAGAATTTTTATTAGGATCTAAATAAAATACTGCAATATTCATACCTGACATTGCTGATTTAACATCTTCATAATTATAAATATCTTTTTTTAGCCATTTTATATTATGATTAAACTCTTTTTTTGTATTTGGATATTTAGATAAAGCAAACAAATTTGCATCATTTTCTATCGCACTGCTAATATTCTTACCTATATAACCACTACCACCCGCTAATAATACATTAGGTTTCATTATTCTGTTACTCCTTTTTAAAATTCTAAATATGTATATTTTTTAAATAATTGGTATAATATATGTTATATTACTATCTCAGGAGGAAGCCGAATGGCTCATATTATTCGTGAAATTAGTATAAAAGATACTGAAGCTTTGACAACATTATTAACTAAAATATATGATGAATCTGATTATACACTTTATAATCCTGGAGAATTTAACCCTAGTGTTTCTTCTATTAGTAATCTTCTAGAGCGTGTTATCACTTCTCCGAGAAATACCATATATGTAGCTGAAGAAGATGATCAACTCGTTGGATGTATATTCGTCACTACTGAAAAATACGAACGTACACAACACGAAGCAATCATTACACTTGGTGTTACTAAATTTTATCAAAAAAAAGGTATTGGACTTGCTTTAATTAATGCTGTTGAAGCTTGGGCTCTTAACCATAATATTAAACGTCTTCAAGCTTCAGTCGTTCCTGAAAATACACACGCACTCATGCTACTTAAAGGCGCTGGATTTAATATTGAAGGCGAACTTAAAAATAAATTACTGATCAACAATCAATATTTTAATAAATATATTATGGCTAAATTACTACTTTAATTACAATATGTATTATACGCTACGTTCAAAATGCAAAAAAGCAATTCGTGTTAATTACACGAATTGCTTTAGACTGTCTATGAGTTATTTAACTTTGTAGGCAGTTTTTTTATGGATTATTTATTTTATTAATTTTAAGCAATGTGGTCTTTGTTATCACTTTTACGTAAATAATATTTAATAAGCACTGCTACCACAATAAATAATCCAACTACGCCCATAATGTTATATAAGAAGTTGATTAAATCTGCAAAACCAACGAAACTTAAAATAAAGGCTGCAATCATCATAATAACAATAAATATATGATATTTTTTACTGTATGGCTCAGTGAAACGTGCAGCAAACGAATAAGTCAATCCTAAAATAGTATTATACATTACTGCTAACATAATCACTGTTAAAACTAATCCAAGCCATGGATGAATTTCGTTCGCCAATTTTAAAGTTGGAATTTGTTCATTTTTAATTTGTGGATATTCTGATTGTAGTGCAAAGTTAATCAGTGCAAGTAAAACAGTATACACTACACCACCAAATAAAGCACCGGCACCAGATACTTGACGTTTAGATGCATCTCCACCAATCGCCACAACCGTACTAAATCCTACAGCAAAAGCTAATCCACCGTACATTAACCCTCTAATAATACCTAAGAATAAACTTGGATGATCTACTGTACTATTAACTTTACTGATAGGGATACTTCCAGCGAATAGATAATATATAGCAATAAGAACTACCATGACAATTAAGAATGGTGTAACGACCCCTAACGCTCTTACGATCTTATTAAAGTCTAATAATAGTGTTAAATAAATAACGACCGTCATAATTAACGCGCCAAGCCATGTAGGTATACCAAAGCTCTCTTCGAACGTTGCGCCTGAACCTGCAATCATTGTTACAGCAATCCCAAATAAGAAAAAGACTAGAATATAATCAAAAATTTTACTGAATTTTTCACCAAATAAATATTGTAATGTTGATTCATGGTTTGTTGCTTCAAAAGCCGTTCCAATTTTAGCGACTTGTCGCCCTATAAATCCTAAAATTAATCCTGATATTAACACGCCAATATATGACCATAAACCATAAGGCGTGAAGAATTGCATTACTTCTTGCCCTGTAGAGAATCCTGCGCCTACTACAATCCCCACATAAGCAAAACCTATTTTTATAGATTCTTTATTCAACCCCATGTATTAATTAACCTCCTTATTTTTGACACATTCAAAATTATAACGTACTAATAATATTATGCAACAGTGCATAAACGTTGCGAGACAACGCTTATCGCTTCTAAATACTAGTGTTAATACCCTTACAAACAATTTAAAAAATTTAATATTTTTAATAATTTGTCACAAAAAATTATATTTGAGTTACTAAGTAAAATATTATTAAAAAAGAGTTAGATAAAATGAATAACTATGGTTATTCATTATCTAACTCTCTTATTTCACTATATTATTTTGAACTTCCAAATTTCTTTAATTCATCAAAATTTACTATAACATTATCCATGCGTTTAGCTGAATCTTTTAACACATTTCTTGCTACATGATTATTAGGATCTAATTTTAAAATTTGTTTAGCTACTTTAAACGCTTCAGAATCTGAAATAATTGGATCAGGTATAGCATATAATAATAGCATTTGAAGCAAACTTTTTATTTCTTTACCATTTGTTAACTGAATAGAAGCATCTGCATGATAATATGCCGCTTCTAAAGCACCTTCCACTTCACTCAAAGGATAGACTAATAATAAAAATGCTAAATCATGTAATTCTGCTGTTTCATTAGCCTTCATCATATCTAATATACAAGTATAAAACATAATGTTTTCTTGTTCATGAGCACAGGATATATATACTTCTTCGAATTCCATAAAATCAATATTGGACATTATATTTTTAATTTCTTCAAATTTACCGTTCAGAACGTAAAATTTAATATCTTCTTGTAGCATAATGTCCACCTACTTTCATCATCAATATCATGCTATTTATTTTACCATATTCATTTTGGATAATCATTTTATAACCTTTTTTTTATATAAAAAAAACATCAAAATTTATCATTACTTATTTAAATGCTGTAGACTTAAATGAAGAACGATTCACTTCTTGAATCGCTTCATTAGCAGTTTTACCAACACTTAAAGACATTGCTGCTGTAAAACTTCCTTCTACAATGGGTGCATTTACTTTGTAAATATGATACTTACCTTTATACATATCAATTGCTAAATCGATATTCATTTCTGATGATCCTAAATCATAAAAACATAATGCATCATCATCTAACTGATTAATCAATTGTTCAATATCATCATATGAAGTTCCAATTTCACCATTTACTCCACCATAAGCAATCACATTTATGTCATTTGTCATTTTATTTAATAAATTTTTAGTTCCCTTAGCTATTTCTTCACTATGACTAATAATAACTATAGTTGTCATCATTTCAACTCCAGTCAATCAATTAAATAACGAATTTGATTTTTTATTAAAGTGAACCTTAATCAACGTGTGTTTTCATTATAAAATAACTTATCTGAAAGCGCGAATATTTGTGTATTAGACAAAATATTAGTCATTGACTGCCTATACATTAAAAATGACTGAGATAGGTATCCAACATCATAATAATTGTAGCTATATTGCTGAAGTTATAATCAATCTTATCTTTTTTCAAGTAAATTGTAAGTGACTAAAAGTGGTTTCCCTGTTCTAGGATCTTTTCCTAATACTGCATCTATATTAAACACACTTTCTAATATCTCTTTAGATAATACTTGGTCAGTAGGTCCATTATCTATAATGTGTCCTTCTTTCATGATTAACAAATAATCCGAAAATCGAATTGCCTGATTGATGTCATGTAAGACCATAACGATCGTACACCCTAATTCTTTATTCAAATGTTGCACCAATTCTAAAATTTCTAACTGATGAGAAATATCTAAGTACGTTGTAGGTTCATCAAGAAAAATAATATCTGTTTTTTGTGCTAAAGCCATTGCTATCCATACACGTTGTCTTTGTCCCCCACTTAAATCATTAATCGATTGATGACGAAATTCTGTAATGCCTGTTACGTTTAATGACCATTCAATTTCATCTTTATCTTTTTTAGATAATCGTCCAAATCCTTTTTGATGAGGAAAACGTCCATATGAAACGAGTTCTTCAACTGTTATACTGTCAGTCACTGTTGGAGTTTGAGGTAAAATTGCAATTTTTTTAGCTACTTCTTTTGTAGATTGATGTTGAATGTTTTGATTATCAAGTAATACTTCTCCTTTTTTCACTTCAATCAGTCTTGAGAGTGCTTTCAATAATGTAGATTTCCCACAACCATTCGGTCCAATAATTGATGTGACTTTACCATCACGTATTTGAACATCTAATTCTTTTATAATTGTCGTATTTCTATATCCTATATCTACTTGAGATGCATTTAAACGATTCATATATAGGCCCTACCTTTGTACAAAAAATATTTACGACATCTATTGATAATCGTTCTCAATTAATTATTGCTATTATACCATTTATACACATTTTTGACTATTCTTTTTACTATGAGACGATTATAAAAAATAACCCTAAAAATCTGAGATATACATAAAACGCCTCAAATTTTTAGGGCCCTTTTTTATTCATCGATTAAAAAACCATTTCCATAAACATCACGCACGTCATGAATAACCAAGAAAGCATTCTTATCTATTTTTTTTATAATTCGTTTGGCACGAGTTACTTGCGTTTTAGCTACAACAACATACAAAACGTCTTTTTCTTCTCTACTATAATAACCATGTCCATTCAATATAGTAAGGCCTCTACCAACTTGTTCATCAATAGCCTTAGCTACCTCTTCAGGTTTGCTAGAAATAATTGTCATTGCTTTTTTTGTATTAAGTCCTTCTATAACATAATCCATTACTTTCGTGCCTATATAAAGTGAAATCACAGTTACCAATGCTTTACTTAACGGTAGTACTGTTAAAGAAATGGCTACTACGATTAAATCAAAAAATAATAATGCGTATGCTGTACTAACATCTAAGTATTTATTAGCTATTCTTGCTAATATTGTTGTTCCAGCTGTAGTGCCACCTGCTAAAACGATTATTCCAATACCTAGTCCAACACTTGTGCCGCCAAATACTGCATTGATGATGACATTACCTGTTTCTACGTGCCATGATTCTGTAAGACTTAAGAAAACAGAAATAAGTACAGTAGCAATAATTGTTAATATCGTACTTTTTTTACTTAAAAATTTATACCCAATAACAATCAATATTGCATTAGCAACGAAGTTAGTGAGCGCTGGTGAAATATGAAAAGCGTAATATAATACAATAGCAATACCTGTGACGCCACCTTCACCTAAATTACCTGATATAATAAATGCATTGACTCCTGCTGAAAAGATAAAAGAGCCTAGTATAACTAAAAGTATATTTTTTATATTTTTGTTCAAAAACACTCACTCCTTTTACGACTATAACGATTAAAATGTTAGCATAGTCTCATCATTCCCTACAATATGCTTTTTAAAAATAAATGTATTAATAAATTTTAAATATCTTAAAATATAAAGATTTAATTTAAATAAGATACATATTCATCTTTAAATCTAATGTACTAATAAAAAATACGTGGAAATTTTCTGAATTTTTCGTTTACTTATAAATATTAGTTTGCTATACTATGTATAACTTCTTAATTACAAGAAGTTATCTCCTTTGTGTTGTTTATAGTAACAAAACAAATTTTGCTCGAAGTACTGTGACAGTACCTAGTCCTTACCGTTACAAGTACATTAATATTCATTTCCCATAAAAACCAAGTATATAAAGTGTCTCCTCACTTTGCATGCTTGGTTTTTATCATGCAATAAAATGAATAATAAAAATAGGAGTGACATAGAATTCTTTTCGAATTCAATGTTCACTCCTAATGGTTGACTATAAAATGATTTAAATTTTAATACCTTACCATGCAAATAAACCAACAAATGCTGCAGTAAGTAGTGAAACTAAAATACCTGATAATAACATCATCGGTACATATTTTGAAACAAAATCTGATGTTTTCTTATCAACTATACCCTTTAATGTACCAACAATCATCCCAATTGTAGAGAAGTTTGCAAATGAAACTAAGAATGTTGATATCACTGCACGACGATGTGCGCTATATGTGTCAATTACTTTTGTAATTTCACCCATAACTACAAATTCGTTTGTAACGATTTTTTTGGACATCTGTTGTGCCACTATCCATGCCTCACCCCATGGTAAGCCAAGCAATAAAGCAAATGGATACATAAAGACGCCTAAGATTTGGTTTAAACCAAAACTACCTTTCATACCCATCCAACTGCCTACTAATCCAGTAATCAAATTAATAAAACGATCTAAAAAATCAGCCAACGCGACAAAACTAATAACAAAAGCGATAATAATTAATACTAATTTACCTGCATTTAATACTGAATCTCCTAAAAATGAGAAGAAAGGTTGACGTTCAATTTTTTCATCATTATTAATGCTATAGATAATATCTTCTTTTTCTTCAACAGTAACAGGATTTAAAATAGAAGCGACAATAATTGCATTAATAATATTTAAAGGAATCGCCGTTAACACTAATTCACCAGGAATCATTTGAACATAGGCACCTACAATAGCTCCAGAAATAGAACTCATTGACATCATTGCAACTGTTAATACACGCATTTCGTTCATACGCTTAAGTTGTTCATTAGAGACTGCAAGCGCCTCTGTATTTCCTAAAAACATCATTTCGATACCAAAGAATGATTCAAATTTAGGTTGACGTGTAATTTTCGCAAGTACAAAACCAATTCCTCCAATAATTTTAGGAAGAATATTAAAATACATAAGAATATCAAATAGTGGAACAACTAATAAAATTGGAAATAATGCACTCACTGCCATATCCATTTGTTTACCACTTGTAAAACTACTGAATGCAAAACCTGTTCCAGTATGAGCTGATTGAATAACCCAAGCAATGGCAGCTGCTAAACCTTCAACAATCGATCTTCCAATTTGGAAATATACAAAGAACCATGCTAAGAATACATTTAAAAGAACTAAGATTAATATAGACTTCCATTGAATATGTTTGCGATCTCTAGAAAATAAAACTGCTATTCCTAAAAACACAAGTAATCCAATGATATTTATTAGTAAAAACATAAGACACCTACCCACATTTTAAAATTAATATGTATCACATTACCCTTAAATAGAACCGTACTATTTTCATAAAATAACAACTAATGTTCTGTAAAAAATACATTTAACATTATACCACGAGAAAATGTTCGTTAAAATAACATATTTAATAAAATAATTGTCTATTTTTCTTTTTTGATGTTATTTATCATAAATACCATTTAAACTTAATACGGTTATATAGAAAAAGAATGGGAAAACGAATTCAAAGTAAATTTTTCCCATTCTTTATGTCATTTGATTTTATGATTCATTTTCATGAATATCAATATGAATATAGTCTGCTATAAATTTAGAAGATTGACCTTTTTCAATTGAACAAAAATCATTATAGAACGCTTCAATTTTATCTTTATATTTTTCTTTATGTGTATCTAAATGTTTTAATTCTTCAGCAAGTTTAAATTCATCTGTAATAATTTCTCCTGGTAAATCTTCCATATAATTCATATAGAAGCCACGAAGACCTTTATCGTATTTTTCGATATCATAAGCAAAGAAAAATTGAGGACGTTTTAAAATACCATAATCAAACATCACTGACGAGTAGTCAGTAATAAGCGCATCAGATATTAAATATAATTCTGAAATATCATTATAATTTGAAACATCAATAGCAAAGTCATCGTATCCAGTTAGATCTAATGCATTTGCAATAAGATAATGCATTCTTAGTAAAATGACATAGTCATCTCCAATTTGCTCTTTTAAATTAGCTAAATTTATTTTCAAATCAAATAAATATTGACCTTTTTTAACGAATTCATCATCTCTCCAAGTTGGCGCATACATAATGACTTTTTTATCTTTTGGTAAATTTAAATCTTTTTTAATTTGTTCTATATACTCAGTATCATTTTGTCTTGTAACTAATACATCATTTCTTGGATAGCCAATTTCCCAAATTCTTTCTTCATTCATCCAAAAAGCAGACTTAAAGATATCCGTAGAATAACGGTTTGGAGATACTAAATAATTCCAACGAGATGCTTCTGTATAAAAATTCTTTTTATAATTTGCTGTTGTTGTTCCTGGCATTCTTACCACTTTCATATCATTTGCTAAACGTTTTAACGGTGTACCGTGCCAAGTTTGAATATACATTTGATTCTCTTTTTTATTTAAATACAATGGTAATCGAGCATTCGAAATCCAGTATTTCGCTTTAGCATAAGCCTCATAATATTCTTTGGATCCTTTTTTCACTTTAGTTGCATTTCCAGGAATAATATTGTTATTAGGCTTAGAAAAGACCCAAATATATTTATATTGTGGATAGTGTTGTTGCATATATTCATATATATACTTTGGACTATCACTGTAATTTTTACCACCAAATGACTCAAATACAATCGTATGTGGATCTACCATATTTTCATTATCAGTAAGTTGATATTTAGCACGTTCTTTCATCTTACTGTTTGTAAGAATACTTTTAAATAAACGTGTTTTTTTACGTAATTCATTCACATATCTTGCATTCTCAATGTCGTCCATAGATAAAAACATGATTTCAAGATTATATAACAACTTACCATCTTTAATGATATTCCATTTTAGTGCTTTTACTACTTTAACTAGAGTGTGTTCTAAAGCAATATATCTTGCTTTAATATCTCTAAGCGAAGGATCAAAACCTTTTTTAATTTCATTTTTCATTCTTTGGACTAAAAATTTCTTAACTTCTTTATTTGTAGTTCTTTGTATAGCATCAAAGAAACTATTTGTATAGTCTTCAAATTTATCAATAAAATCTTGATCACTTAATGTATTACCATTAAATGGATCATATACTTCACCACGATAATAAAACGGAAAATTAACAATTCTAACAAAATGTTCAGCATATTTCAGATACTCTAATACAAATGAATTATCAATAAAAATGCTTAAATCTTCATTAAATTTAATGTCATGTGCTTTAATAATTGCATTTCTAAATAAAATATTACATGCAGTTTCTTTTCGTAAAATTGAATTAGGATATGAATGATGTGATCGATACTGCAAACGTATCTTATCTTTATCTACATATTGAGGACGTTGCATTGTAAATTTGTGTATCGGCGCAATTAATGTATCTAAACCATTGATATGATTTAAATAATATTCAATAGCATATGAGGCTAATTGATCATCCGCATCTAAAAACATCACGTATTGACCTTTTGCTAAGTCTAAAGCGATATTTCTAGCATGTGCATGACCAGTATTTGTTTCAAGTTGAATAAACGTCACATCTTTATCATAAGATGCTAACGTTTTATTTAAGATTTGTGTTGAATGATCCGTAGAACCATCATCTACAATAATGATCTCAAAATCTTGATTCCTTTGAGTTTTTAAGCTATTAATACAATCTTCAATATATTCTTCACTATTAAAATATGTAATAATTATTGATAGTTTATTCAATATCATTCTCTCCAATTTTATTTATGTTTATTCAATTAATTTTTAAGCAATGTGTTTGTGTACTAACTATATCTTATCAGTCTAAGATTTTTTCATCTACACTGTAAAATTATAGATTACTTTATCATCGTGATATTTGGATGTTCGACATCCATTATTTATTTATATTTTGTGTAGTCACAAATTGATGATATTTCTCATGATATTTCATTAATTCGTCATGTGTACCTTCACCTGTCACACGTCCTTGATCAATAAAAATAATTTGACCTGCCTTTTTAATCGTAGACAGACGGTGTGCAATCACTATTGTTGTTCTACCTTTCATCAATACTTCTAAAGCTTCTTGAATTTTTTGTTCACTTTCACTATCAAGATTTGCAGTAGCTTCATCAAGTAACAATATGTCTGGATTTTTCACAAAACTTCTAGCGATATCAATACGTTGTCGTTGCCCCCCGGACAGTTTTAATCCACGTTCGCCCACTAATGTATCGTATCCTTCATCAAATTGCATAATAAAGTCATGACAGTTTGCTAGTTTTGCATATTTAATTAGTTCTTCATCAGAGACATTACGGTTAATACCATATAAGATATTATCTCGAATTGTTCCTGTCATCATAGAGTTTGACTGCATGACATATCCAATTTTGCTACGCCAATTTGTAATTGGAATATCATAAATACTTTCATTGCCATATGTAATATCACCATTATCGATATCATACATACGTTCAATTAAATTAAAAATAGTACTTTTCCCAGAACCTGAAGGACCAACAAAAGCACTAATGTCACCCTGAGGTATACGAAATGATACATGATCAAGAATCGTTTTTACATCATATTTAAATTCTACGTTATTAAATTCAAGTGCTCCATTCTCAATGTTGATATTAGCAATGGGTTTTAACTGTTCCATCGGTTCAACGGGTTCTTGCATAATTTCATAAATACGTTGACTTGCACCTACAGCTTTTTTGTAATCAGTAACGAGTGTAGATAAGTTCATAAGCGGCATAGATAACTGCATCACATAAAAAATCATAGCTATTAAAGCACCTGCTGTAATAGCACCTGTAGCAATTCTAATGGCACCAAATCCTAAAATAATGGCTATCATTAATAACATAATTACACTTGAAATAGGTTGAATAATCGCTACTATTTTTGCTTGTCTTAAACCTAATTTATATATTTCATTTAAGTTATAATGTGCATTATTTAATTCTTTTTGTTCAGTATTAGAAATTTTTACTAAACGCATTTCTGTCAATACACGACCTAATAACCCACTAAAATTGGCAATTTCTGCTTGGGTATGTTTTGAAATTTTTTGCATACGTCTTCCAAGTGGAATCATAATACCCATAAATATTGGAATAGCTATGAAAGTCAGTAAAGTCATTTGCCAGTCCATAATAAACAGCATAATAATAGAACCAATCAATGTGATAATAGCTGGTAGTAATTGTGGTAATTTTTGAGAGATAAAATCGTTAATGACCTTAGTATCATCAGTTAAACGACTCATCAACTGACCACTTTCATTTTTGTCAAAAAATGGCATTTTCAGTTTAATCATGTGCTCCCACAATAATGAACGAATACCATAAATCATTTTTTCTCCAATTTTACTTAAGAGGTAAATACCTAAACCGCTAAGTAATGCATTAATGATAAATATACTTGCAAATAGAACGACAATATTCCAATTAATATTATTAGTAGAAAATTTATCTACTAAGCGACCTGTAAACAGTGGAATCAATAATCCGCTAAGACTTCCTAACGAAGAAATGATAACAGCAGTTATTATTAAACCATAAGGCCAAGACAATCGTTTAAATAGAAAAAATAATGGATTGTGTTGTTTCATAAATAAACCTCTTTAATCATCAATTTGTATTTGTATTTTTGATATTATATTTAGTGTTTATCCTAATTTAAATGTACATTAAAATGTATTTTAACTGGTAATTTGATTGATTGTTCTTAGTATAGCATTTTATTTAAAATGTTTTATTACATAAAAATAGGAGTGCCCTAGAATTCGTTTTGAATTCACTGTTCACTCCCAAAAGGATGAGTCAAATCAAACAAATTATTGTTATCTACTTGATTTAATCAAAGATTGAGACATAGCTAAACTTCTAAGGCGTTTATATATGCCTTCAATACATTATTATTTTGCATCTTTTCCGTATAGCTCTTGTTTAATTTTAGTTGTTGAAATACCCTCCGTGCGTTTTAGGTATACAACTTCACATTTGTCTTTTAGGAAGTCAAATTGACCTTCCCAGTCATGGCCCATAACAAACACATCAACATCATAACGATCAACGTCTGTTTCTTTTTGACCCCATCCATCTTCTGGAATCACTAAATCAACGTAACGAATAGATTCTAACATCATTTTACGTTGTTCAAAATCATAATAAGATTTTTTATTTTTAATTTGGTTAAATTCATCTGTAGATAAAGCTACAATTAAATAATCACCCATTTCACGAGCTCTTCTTAGTAATTCTATATGACCATAATGTAATAAATCATATGTACCATATGTAATGACTCTTCTCATATTTCCTTTCTCCTTTACAAATATTTAACATTAATTAATAATCTTAATTTAGCATAAATATATTTAACATACCATTAATTTTATATTGACCAGACCCTTTCTCATTTACTTATTCATTATACGTTTCAATGATTGCTTTCCACTGAATGCTAATTTTTTAGGCATTACCTGTGCTTGAAAACGTAAAAAACCAGGTCTCCCAATTCCTACATCAATAAGTGTATGTCTCCATAACTCATATGTCTCACGTGTCCAATGAGTCGCACTTTGCTCTACGGCTTGTACTATTCTAAACAACGCTTCTCCAGAATAATTTGTATGTTGCATATCTCTGATATATTGAGTGATTTTGTCTATAATTTGAAGTGTCACTTTACTGTATTTTATTAAATATGCTTGAATGAGATAGCTGACAATTAAGTCATCCATTCGATAACTATAATATGCTTTTTCGTTGACAAGTAATAACATATCCATGACTTCACATCGAACTTTTCTAGCATCTTCTAAGTAAGATATAAACGTATCTGCACGTTGATCTGTAATAGAACCTTCTCGCTCATTGTATCCATATACTATAAAAGGAACTAGTTGGATATCCCTTGCCATTAAATAAGCACGAGTGACAAATGTATGTTCTTCACAAAATACTACATCTTCATCGAATCTTAGTGTATTAAATTTAGCTTTGAATAACTTGCCACCTGGTCCAATAGATTGAAGTATTTCTGGCGCTTCTGCTAAAGAAACTATTGCTTCACGATGAATGTCTTCGTGTGTTGGAATAACTTTCCAGTCGCCATTCAATCCTCTACCGATTTGCCCAATCACAATATCTAGATGCTCATTTTTTTCATAATATTGAATCATTTGATCCATTTTTCCAGGTAAAAATTGATCATCTGCATCTAAGAACATAAACGCATCGATATCATCTGACATTGCAGAAAGACCCATATTTCTACTTTTTGCCGCTCCTTGATTGTCTTGATGATAAACAATGAGATGTTTAACTTCTTTTTGCAATTCAGTTAACACTTGTTTTGTACGATCTGTTGATCCATCGTTAATACAAATAATTTCTACGTCATGTGTTGTATCAATCGATTTAACTGCTTTTCGAATTGTATTTTCAGCATTGTATACTGGAATAATAACCGCTAATTTCATTCTTTCACCAACTTTTCAATAAATTTCAATACGTTTTCTAAGCTTTTTTCACTATTATATTTATGCCAATTTTTAAATAATGGTTTTATTTCTTTTTCATTATATTTAATCTTAGTCACTAATTCATCTATATGTTTCACTTTATAAAATGTTGGAATATCGCGATAAAATTGATTCAATCCACGTACCTCTTCATACTCTTCTTCGTCAAATACATAAAATAATGTAGGCTTATTGAGTAAACTAGCTTCTATTGGTAGAGAGCTATAATCACTAATAATAATATCAGCCATCATTATTAGTTCTGATGTTGGCGCAATATGCTCACTATTAGGGATTGATGGATGAAGTTGATTAATGAGAGTATAGTTGGGTAATTGCTTTTCAAAATATACTTTATCAATTTGACGATTATCCATTTGATTTTCACGATAAGTAGGCACATATAATGCTAATTTATTAGGAATATTATAATATTTTTTTAACTTTTTTTGCTCCGTCTTAAGGTCTAGTTTAAAATATTTGGTTAATCGAGGTAGACCCAACTTAAGCATTTGAGTGCGCTTAGCGTCAAAAGCACTTTCAAAACATTTACTCATCTCTTCTCCACCGACTAAATAATAATCAGTAGCCTTATAAACGCTTTTATATTGTTGAACCATTTTTTTATTATTTAAATCTACTTGATGATCCGTTAAACCAAAATTTTTTAAAGCACCTGAAGCATGCCATGTTTGGATGATGGTCTGTCCTTTTTTCTTATGATACCCTCCGAGCATAAGATAATATGTATCAATCACAATCACTTTTGCTGTACTTATCGTCTTGATATGTCTCACTATATGATTATTTCCTGCAGGAACAAAAGATACATTTTTAAATTGCTTTAGCTTAGCCCATTCTTTTTCTTTAGCAATGACTGTTAATTCATAACCTTTCTGATTTAATTGCTCAATTATTGGCATAACGTCTTCGGGAAATGTCATTAAAATCGCAATATGATTCGATTTTAGTCGTTTAAATCTAAAAATTTGGTTTACGATAGTAATAAGTGTCATATAAATATTTTTTATCACTACTCTTGTCATCATTTAATCCCCTTACTCGTTAATAAAATAATTTATAAAGAAAGAGTAGGACAGAAATACATTGATTTTGTCTCTACTCCTTATCCTTTTCACATACATCTCTATCGACATCGTCGATATTTTATATTTATTCATGATATATATACTAAAGAGCTTGAAATGCAATCTAATACATTTCAGGCTCTCTACTAATAAATGTAAGTATTGATTTATCTAGCACACATTTTATAAGAAATCTGCAAAATGATCTCGATATCTACGATGTAATATAGACCCTAATACAAAGAATACTAAAATAATAATAATATTATAAAGAAGTAATCTCCAATGTTCAATAAAGTACCATTGATGGAATAAAATTGCTGCACGGTAAGACTCAGCTAAAAAGTATACAGGGTTAAATTTCATAATGTCATTAATTACGCTACTAATTCCAGTATCTTTTGGTATCCATAAAATAGGAGACATATAGAATAAAATTCTTAGTAATGCTTGCATAATCATCTGTGTGTCACGAACAATGATTCCAAGTGTTGAAGTAAAAAGTGCTACAGAAGCCACAAAGAAAAATGTTAGTGGTACGTAAATTAACAATTGTACAATATGGATAGACGGCATAATACCATTTCCCATACAAATTGCAATAATAAGTGCTAATAAGCCAATATGGCCATAAAATTTACTTGTTACGATATAAGTTGGAATAATTGATAAAGGAAAATTCATTTTCGCTACTTGGTTAAACTTCATAGATACTGATTTCGTACCTTCAAGAATACCTTGGTTAACAAAGAACCACATGCTAATTCCTACTAGTAACCATAAAATAAATGGAATGCCATGTATCGGTTGATTACTACGAATTCCCATACCGAAGACAAACCAATACACCATAATTTGAAGTGCTGGGTTAAGTAATTCCCAAGCCATACCTAAGTAATTATTTGTATTTGTTATTTTAATTTGAAATTGTGCAAGTCGTTGCACTAAATAAAAGTTTTTTATATGTTCTTTAAAAACAGTTCCTACTGCCGACATTGAAATAAACCACACTTTCAATTGTAAATTCATAATGGCTTTTAATTTCTTTAACTACTGATTAAAATCGTTTTATTATAAAATTTCTAAATCAACGTTTAAAATGATTCATATAAATCCATTATATATTTACGCAACTTATTCGTCGAAAATTTTATTAGGATAGACTTAATTCAGAAAAGAAAGTAAAATTAATATATTGTTTACAAAAAAGATACAAAATCTCATATACACTTTACACTAGGTTAATAAATTTAACAACTATTGAGTGATGTATTATAATCTATATAATAAATCATAAGAAAGGAAAAATCATGAGCGTATCTGTTAACATAAATCATGTGACAAAAGAATATCGAATATATCGCAATAATAAAGAACGTATCAAAGATGCGTTAATTCCTAAAAATAAAAACAAAACCTTCTTTGCTTTAAATGATGTGTCTATTACTGCTTATGAAGGTGATGTGATTGGTTTAGTAGGTATAAATGGTTCAGGAAAATCCACGTTAAGCAATATGATTGGTGGTTCATTATCTCCAAGTTCTGGAAATATAGATCGTCATGGTGAAGTAAGTGTCATCGCCATTAATGCCGGTTTAAATGGGAGACTGACGGGCATTGAAAATATTGAATTTAAAATGCTTTGTATGGGGTTTAAAAAGAAAGAAATTAAAAGACTTATGCCTCAAGTTATTGAATTTAGTGAGCTTGGCGAATTCATTTATCAACCTGTTAAAAACTATTCAAGCGGTATGCGTGCGAAACTTGGTTTCTCTATCAATGTAACGATTAATCCTGACATTTTAGTTATCGATGAAGCACTATCTGTTGGCGATCAAACATTTACTCAAAAATGTTTAGATAAAATATATGAGTTTAAAGAAGCAAATAAAACGATTTTCTTTGTAAGTCATAATATCAGACAAGTGCGTGAATTCTGTACTAAAATCGCTTGGATTGAAGGTGGAAAGCTAAAAGAATTTGGTGAATTAGATACAGTGTTACCTAAATATGAGCAATTTTTAAAAGATTTTAAGAAAAAATCTAAAAAAGATCAAAAAGCATTTAGACAACAACTTGATGAAAAACGGTTTGTTGTAAAGTAAAAGAGGTAGAGACCTAAGCGATTCATAGGCTTAAGTCTCATCCTCTTTTATTTTTTCTTCTTATTCTGCAATTTCCAAACTTTAAACATAAATTTAGGAATACTTTTTATACGACCTATTCGCTTCCAGTCAATAAGTAATCGGTATACCCATTCAATATTTAAATTCCTAAAAAGACGGGGCGCTCTTTTTTTAGTACCACTAAACACTTCTAACGAGCCACCTACCCCCATCATTACTGTATGCTTAAAATTACTTTCATTTTTTTGAATCCATTCTTCTTGTTTTGGAAAGCCCATTCCAACAAACAAATAGTCAGGATTGAAACGTTGAATTCTTTTCACTACAGTTTCATCTGACAGATCAATATACCCATGATGATACTCAAAAGTAACATTAGGATATTTCTGTTGTAATTTATGTTGTGCTTGCGCAACAATTTCATTTTTTGATCCTAACAAGTATACCTTTTGACTTTGCTCGTGTGCAAATTTAATACATTCTTCCATAAGTTCAATACCTGGTACACGTCGCTTTAATGGTTGTTTTAATCTATTAGAAGCTTTAACTACACCTGTACCATCCGCAATGATATAACTTGCACTATTTATAAGCTTTCTATAGGTTACATGTTCAGAAGCATACACTACGATTTCAGGATTAGCAGTTACAATAAACAAGTTATCATTTGTATTATTTTCAAAAAAATGTTTAATATTTTCAACCATATCCAACATTGTCACATTATCGAATTGTACGCCTAATATATCTACTTTATCGTTTTTTTTCTTTTTTGAACTATACATTTACGTTAACTCCCTGCTTTCTTACCCTCTTTATATGTTGTAATGAATTTATAATAACCTCAACTTATTCATCATATATTATTTTTATCATTGTATTCAAAAATACGTCTAAAGTCTAAAGGTCCAGTTTATCTTAATGATTTATAATAGAAGTCATACTATTAACGTGAGGTTGATTATGGATTATTTGCAACAATTTTTAACTACGACTGTTATCTTAAATATTTATTTAGTCATTATTATAGCAATATTTTATATAATTATTCATCAAAATCGACATTGTTCTTTTAGTCAATATTTAGATATTTACTTAAATTATATTCCAGTACTGACTCATGAAATGGGTCACATTCTATTTAATAAGTTAAGTGGGGGGCATGCTAAAGATCTTGTCATTGTTGTACGCCCTAGTGAACGTAAAGAAACGTTACAACAAGGCTATGCAATAACACAATCTAAATCAGTTACTGGACAATGTATTACGACATTAGGTGGATATGTCATGCCACCAATCATGTTAATGATAGGTTTTTGGACCATTCATTTTAACTATCCAAGCTTATTTTTAATCTTATATAGTTTGATATTTGTGTATTACCTTAATTTAACATCTCGAAAATTGTCTCCCATTATCGTTTTAATCATTTTAATTTCATTATTGTATTTTTTATTGCAAGACAATAATCAATTTATGATTTTTTATATCGTAGTCCTCCTATGCCATCTTATCTTAGGTGTCCTATTAGGAGAAGTTTTGCAATCTAGTTGGACAATTATATTATTGACTTTCCAAAGAGTAAAAACACATTGGGATGGTAATACTTTAGCTGAATTGACACATTTACCAACATTATTTTATAGTCTATTTTGGATTATGATTAACGGTTTCTCTTTATATTTAATATACAAATTTATGATTTAAAAACGGCTCATCATATTCAAGTTGAATAGATGACGGTTTGTTTAATTTTTCTCCACAAATATATTCATTGCATTATCATAACTTAGAATCGTCATAGTTGTATTATTATTTATAATCATGACTTTATTGGTTTTATCTTTGGATACTATTTCAATGTTATCTCCAATTGAAATATGCTTACTGGATAGATAAACAAGTAAATCCGTTCTATCGCGAACACGTTTAATGTTTACTATGTCTCCTTCATCATATTCAAGTAATGAGTCATTATACTTTTCTTTATAAATATAATTTCTTGGAATAACTCCTCCATGCGGACAAGTTTCAGGATAATTTAACAGTTTATCTATCCTTTCTAAAAATAAGTCAGAAATTTTATGCTCTAAAATTTCCGCTTCTTGATGTACTTCTTCCCAATTATAATTTAACACTTCAATTAAAAATTGTTCTAATAAACGATGTCTTTTTATAATATCGAGTGTATGAGAGAGACCTTCTTCAGAGAGTTTTACCCCTTTATAATGTTTAGTTTCAACAAATCCAGCTTTTTCTAAACGATTTACCATCTCACTTACAGAAGGTGGTTTTATATCTAAATATTGAGATAGTATTTTATTTGAAACAAAAGCGCTATCACCACCATTAGTTAGAATTGCTTTGAGATAATCCTCTTTTTCTTCAGTTAACATGATTTCACCTCATAAACAGTTTCATCTTATTGTATCACGAATGGTTGAGTAATGTGGTTGTCTTCTATCATCTTACAATAAGAGGAATACATCTTAAATTTCAATTTTAAACCTTCCATTTATACTAAAAAAAACCTAAGACATAGCGAGGTATCTTAGGTTTAGTATTAATTATTATTAAATTAATCAGTTAAACTGTCTACAATAACCATTTCATCATAGTTAATTGCCTCACGTAATTTTAAAGCTGTCGCTTCTGTAATCTCTTCATCACTAATAAGTTCAGTTAAAATACGACGTTGCTCTCTTAAAGCATTCAACTTAATTTTAGTAATTGAATCTTCAGAACGTGTGTTAAAGAAGTTAGATGGTGATAAGTTGTCTATTCTCATTAAATATCCATCACATATCATACCCACTTCTAATTTATTATCTTCATTTGCCTCTTTAACAAGTCGGCTTACAACATTATAATGGACTCTTTTATTGATTTTAGAAAGTTCCATTAAGTTTTCAGTAACACTTAATGATGAAGCTGCATTTGTACGTGTACGAATATGACGTTTCAAAAGTAATCCTCTAATTCCAACAATAATACGACGACTGAGTGAAGCTTGTCTATAAACTTGTGTACGTTCAGCAAATCGCATATAGTTTTCTAACATGCTTTCCGTAATTTCGCCTTCATCTGCTAATTTTTCAAGCGTTTTTGTTTCTACGTTAAAAGCAATTCGTTGTAAACGTTCCAGCTCTTTTGAATTCTCGTCATCTTTTTCTACTGATTTTAGGAAAGTTAATTTATCATGATATTCTTTAATAACATTTCCATATCGATAGCTTGTTTCAAATGAGGAACGTTTGTTTAAATAATCAATCACGTGTTCTAAAATATAAATTCTTGCTTCTTTAAAATTCATACTTCCTATTTTAGGTTGAGGTGCATTTTTCGTAACAAAAGGTAAAATGATTTGTGCAATCACTAAGCTTAAGATAACCATACCTGAAGAAATAAAGAGTAAGTCATTACGATACTTAAATGACTCATGATTTTCTAAATAGTAAGGTAACGTTAATGCGATTGCGAGTGAAATTGTTCCATGAACACCACAAAAAGTCATAATTAACGCATACATACTTCGTTTAGGGGGTTTCTCTTTCGTATTTGTTCCATCATCATTCATTAATTTTTGGAATGGACTGACTGATAGATAAAATAAAGGATATAGTACATAAACCCAAATAAATCTAAATACATATACAGCCAATGCTACTAATAAAGTAATTCCTATTAAGAAAAGTAAGTTATGTGGTTCACTTTTAATAATTTTTACAATGACTTCCGGCACTAAGAAACCAAGTATCGAGAATACAAAACCATTTAACGCATAGCCTAAAATATTCCACGTATGGTTATAACTTAGTTGAAGGCGTGTACGTGTTTGAGCAATACGGTCACGTTCAAAACCATGAACAAGTCCAGCCACTACAGCAGCAATAATACCTGAAGCATGGAATAGTTCTGCCACAAGATAGGTTACAAATGGTGTTAACAATTGAAGAAATACAAACATATTAATATTTTCAATACCACGTCGTGTTAATGTTAGACGGAATCGAACAAGTAATATACCGATTAACAATCCTACAATGGCCCCTCCGATTGAAGCAATTAAGAATTGTTGAATCGCTTCAAATAATGAGAAAGCGCCAGTAACAAGTACCCCTACTGCTATTTTAAATGAAATGATACCTGCAGCATCATTTAATAAAGACTCACCTTCTAAAATCGTCATTGCACCTTTTGGTAATACTTTACCTTGAGTAATAGCTTGCACTGCCGGAGCATCGGTAGGACAGAGAATTGCGGCAATCGCAAACGCTGCACCAATTGGTAAATCTGGCCATACTAAGTGAATAAATAACCCTACACCTATGACGGTAGTAATTACTAAACCTAATGCCATTAACATGACAGGTTTAATATATCTTCGTAAATGTACCCTAGATACATTAACACCTTCAACAAATAATAAAGGTGCAATGGTAGCTAGCATAAAGAGTTCAGAATCAAAATTGAATTCAACTGGTACAGGCAATATAAAGAGGATCATTCCTAATATGATTTGAATAAATGCAAGAGGTACTTTAGGAATAAAAGTATGAACAAAGGAGCTTACAATAACAACAGCTAGAAATATGAGAATCGTTTCAAATATTTCCAAACTTTCACCCCATTATTTCATATTTAATTTGAGATATAAGATACATTATCATCTTATTTATTTTAAACGTATGTAGTTATTATCTACCGTTCTTATGCTCTCAATTTAATATCAATTTTATCATTAAAATATATTCAGATTAACTAACTTGCACTTTCAAAATAATTCACTTAAAAACTATTAAGATATGCAATTATTCTTCTAAATCTTCAATATTTTTATCACCATGTTGTTTTCTTTCTTCAGCTCTATAGTTTTTAATATCATAATACAGTTTTTCTCGTTGTTCTTCTCTTTTTTTAGCACGACTTTTTAACTCATCTGTTGTATTAAATTCTTTTGAACTTAATAAAATGGAAGATTGTCTTGGTGCATCATCTTTTCTATACATGTATGCTCCAGTTCGATAAGCTGCTCTAGCAACAAGGTGCATACCAACAGCAGATGTTAAATTAATAAAGACAATGGATAATAATAAACGAACACTAAAGAGACCTTGCGCCGTCGTAAAGTATATTAATACCCCGATTAAAGTAAGTAATACAGAAAGCGTTGAGCTTTTCGTAGAAGCATGACTTCGTAAAAAAACATCTTGAAATTTTACAATGCCTATTGCACTAATTACTGCAATAATACTTCCTAGAAAAATAAGAATAGACGCAATCAACTCAGTGACGCTTTTTATGAGTTCCATTGAATACCCGACCTCCTCCAATAAATCTAGAAATAGATACAGAGCTTACAAATGAAATGATCGCAATTAACATAATTGAATCTAAGTACGCATCAGTATCATAAATCACGCTAACTACCCCAACAATGCACATAATGACGGCACTAGCTGCATCAAATGCTACGACTCTGTCTGCTGTTGTAGGACCTTTAATCAAACGAAACAATCCAATAATAAATGCAATACCAAATAATATTAAAGCTCCTGTACTAAAAAAGTTAGTCATCGCTTGGATCATCGTGACACCTCCATAATTAAACGTTCATATTGTTTAATACTTTTTAACAAATTAGCTTTTTCATTTTCAGAAATGTCTATACTATGAATAAAAAATTTATTGGTTAATTTTGAAATTCTAATCACTGTCGATCCAGGCGTAATAATAATTAAAATGGTTAAAAATGTAATGGCCCAATCACTTTTTAACTCTGTTTCATATGTGAGAAGACCAGGATTCATATCTTTTGTTTTAAATAAAATATATTTAATGATACTAAGACTTGAAGTAATTAACTGATACAAATATATACCTAAAAACTTAATAGCTACCCATATTTTTACTAAATAAAATTCTTGACCAAAGAATCGGTGCAGTATATAAATCACAATTAATCCTATAAGATAGCCAGATACAAAGGTAGAGAATAAAAAAGAACCTTGGTCTTGAAAGAGTACCCATAGAAAAGCAATTAAGATATTCAATACAATTTGTCTCATTTATTCTCCTCCTTTAAATGTGGATTAACTAAGTGATGGAAGTAAGCATCATTTGTATTTAACTCTGTTGCATTTTTAGTAACATTCATAACAATTGGTGCTGCAAGACCCATAACTAGTACAGCTACAGTTAATATGCCAATCATACCTTTTCGATGAGCAGGCAATGGATTGTAATCAACTTGCTCGCCATCTGCATCTCCAAAGTACATAATAAATAGTATTCTAAATAGACTATACATTGCTAAAAGACTTGTTAAAATCATGAGTGCTAATCCGATATAATTACCATTTTGAACCGCACCTTGGAAAATAAGCACTTTACCAGGGAATCCACTAAATGGAGGAACCCCGCCAATCGCGAAAATCATAACGATAAATGCTACGCCAAAGAAAGGCTCTCTCTTTGCCAAACCATATAAATACTTATATTCTCTATAACCAGACATATAAACTAAACTACCAATAATAAAGAATAATAATGTTTTTACTACAATATCGTTTGTTAGATAAAAAATAGCACCATGAATTCCAGCAAATGTATTTGATCCTAAGCCTAAAATAATAAAACCAATTGATAAAATAACTTGATATGCTGCAATTTTCTTTATGTCTTTAAATGCAATGACTCCAAAAGCACCAATAATCATTGTAATACAAGACATAAATACAAGTATTGGGTGTGTAATATTTGGATGTTGATCAAATAATAAAGTGAAGAAACGAATTAAAGCATATGCTCCCACTTTCGTCATTAAAGCTGCAAATAAAGCTGCGAGCTCAGTATTTAATACTGCATAAGCTTTAGGTAACCACATAAATAACACTAACGATGCTTTTGAACCAAATGCAATCATAAATACAATTGCAATGACAACCACCATTTCATTATTGTGAACATCGTCTAAGCGTAAGGCAACTTGAGAAAAGTTTAATGTTCCTACTAATTTGTAAAGTAAGCCAATACCTAATAAAAATAACCAAGACCCAATAATATTTAAAACAACATAGACAATGGCTGCTCTTAATTGTTCTATTGATTGTCCTAATGTTACAAGCACAAATGATGCAAGTAACATAATTTCGAACATCACATAGAGGTTAAATAAATCAGAAGTTAAAAAAGCACCAATCACACCGGTAGTTAAAAATAAAATAAATGTTGGTAAATAATAGCGATTCACACGTTTTTCAGCAGGTCCAAATCCATACGCCATAATTAAAGTCACTACAAAAGAAGCGACTGTTACCATGAGTAAACTTAAAGTATCACCTAAAAATTGAATACCAAAAGGTGCTTTCCAACCACCAAAATCTAAAGTGATTGGTTTATGATTCATCACATAAATCAATAAAGCTAGCGAAATAAGCGTATTAACCGTCATTGTTCCAATATATAAAATCTTCGAAACTCTATTTTTATTCTTCGTAAATACAAGTAATAATGCACAAAGAAGTGGTAAGAGAATCGGAAGGATTAATAAGTTACTGTTCATCATCTTCATCCTCCCTAAGCACATCAATTTCTGATTCTTTTGTAACACGATATGTTCGATAAACTAATACAAGTAAGAAAGCTGTCATACCAAATCCAATAACAATTGCAGTTAAAACAAGTGCTTGCAATAATGGATCGACATAGTTGGTATTTGAACCACGAATAAGCGGTTCTGTTACGTGGTCACTATAGTGACCCATACTCATAATAATCAAATTACCCGCATGCGTATAAATCGAAATCCCTACAATAATACGAATTAAATTTAAAGATAATATCATGTATGTCGCTAAGAATACGAGAAATCCTATAATTAGTAATAAAATAAGATTCATGATTTACCTCCACTCAATGCCAACATAATTGTGACAATCACACCCACTACTGAAAGTACTATGCCTAATTCGAAAATCGTCACTGTAGTAATATGCATTTCATTAAATATTGGTAAATGAAGTGTAAATTCACTTTGATATAAAAATGATTTGCCAAAAAAGGTAGGCGCAATAGCTGTGATTAAAGAAATAAGCGCTCCAATAATCATTAATTTTCTAAAGTCGATAGGTAAACTATCCAATACTTTTTTTACGTCGAAAGCTAAAAACATCAAGATAAAAGCTGAGCTAAAGACGAGACCACCAATAAATCCTCCTCCTGGATTATTATGACCCGCTAAATAAATGTAGAAACCAAAAGTAAGTAAAATGAATACAACAATTTTAGTTACTGTTTTTAAGACTACGTCATTTTCTTTCATCTTGACCCCTCCGATCTTTGTAATTTAATAATGTATAAATACCTAAACCAGCAATAATTAATACCAAGCCTTCAAACATAGTATCAATTGCTCTAAAATCACCTAAAATGGCATTCACAATATTTTTACCACCTGTGAGTTCTTTTGCATTCATATAATATTTAGAAATAGTTTCTAAACCATCACCTTGTTGTGCCATAAATACAAGTGTTACCACTGCGCCTGCAAAAATGAATGCTACAACAATTTTCATCATTTCTTTTTTCTTATCTGCTTTCTTACGAGAAATATTTGGTAAGCGTGAAAAACTAACAATGAATAATATTGTAGTCATCGTCTCTACTACAAGTTGGGTTAAAGCTAAATCAGGTGCCCTCATGATTAAATAAAATAATGCAACTGAATAGCCAATAATTCCATTTAATATTACCATCGTTAAACGTTGTCTTATAAAGACAAGTGCTATACCAACAACACTGATTGAAATCGCAAGCAGCACTTCTAAAGGCCCAAAGTCAGTAACATGCATTAGATGTAGTTTAGGAAACCCTACTCTTAAAAAGCCATACGCTACAAATAGTGAAAACACTAAAAGCGTAATCACATTGTAGTAATTTAATCGGTTCGTCATTACACCACGAATACTACAACCAGCATAATGTTCAAATATGCTATAAGCTTTACGATAGGAATTTGTAATCGATGCTGTTTTGATTAAGCGGTGCGTTAACACTTTCCAATTTACTTTTGTTGCTAAAATAATTCCTAAAATAATAACAATGATACTAAAAATAAGCGGTAAATTAATACCATGCCACTGGGATACATGTGGTGCCATCTTATCAACTTGGATACCTAAGTTTGTGACATTTCTTAATGCCGGTAAAACAATTGGATGCGTAAAGGTATTTGGGATAAAGAAGATAACAGGTAGCATCACAGCAAAGATCATTGCTGGTAAACTGAACAACCATGGTTCATGAATATGCTTTTTAGGAACTTCTTTTTCGTTAAATTCTCCCCAATATGTTTCTTTTAGCATGTAAACTGCATAGACAAACGTGAATATACTTGCAATCACGCCTAATGCCACAATTATGATGGTTAAAGTTAAACTAAATTGCTCTAATTCAATAGATTTAACTAAAGAATCAAAAAACATTTCTTTACTTAAAAAACCATTTAAAAATGGTACTCCCGCCATTGATAATGCTGCAAGCGTCATACTCACGTGCATTTTAGGAAAGAATTTTCTCATACCATTTAATTTTCTAATATCTCTTGTGCCCGCTTCATGATCAATAATACCTACGCCCATAAATAACGTACATTTAAATAACGCATGATTCATGACATGGAACAACCCTGCAAATAAAACTAATGTGTAAATTTTAGCCATTGGTCCGCTTGGATGCTGCGCAATACCTCCACCTAAACCAACCATTGTCATAATCATCCCAAGTTGACTAACTGTAGAATAGGCAAGAATTCCTTTCAAATCATATTGTCTTAAAGCTGTAAGAGATCCAAACATCATTGTGATTAATCCTACAAAAGTAACAATATAAATATAACTATTACTTAAGCCTAATACAGGTGTGAATCTAAATAGTAAAAATATACCTGCTTTAACCATTGTTGCTGAATGTAGATAGGCACTTACAGGGGTTGGCGCAGCCATAGCTTTAGGTAACCAAATATGAAATGGAAATTGAGCTGATTTTGTGAAAGCTCCAATAAGCATCATAATGATCATTGGAATAAATAAAGGTTGCTCACTAATATGATGACTTTGCGATAAAATTTCAGTAATTGTATTCGTACCTGTCATTATGTACAACATAATAAAACCTGTTAATAATGCTAATCCGCCAAATACCGTAATCATAAATGACTGTATTGCACCTAGCTGACTATTTGCATTACTATACCAATACGAAATAAGTAAGAAAGATGAAACACTTGTGAGTTCCCAGAAGATATACATAAGAATGGTATTATTAGATATTACTATACCTAACATACTAAACATAAATAAAAGTAAGTATATGAAAAATCTAGGTAAGTTATCACCATTAGGCGTTAAATATTGAGTAGCGTAAAAGAAAACAGCTATCCCTATAATAGAAATAATTAAAGCAAACATTAATCCAAGTCCATCTAGTCTTAAATCTAAATTCAAATCGATAGCTGGCATCCAAGCTAGTTTAAAAGAAATCACTTTCTGATGAAGTACACTAGGAATTTGAGATAAGAAATAAACAGAAGCAATTACTGGAGCAAATAGGGAAATATATCCCGCATAGCGTCTTAGAGGTCTAATAAATAAAGTGATTAGAACCATACCTATGATTAGTAAAAGTGCCCCTAGTAAATAAATTAAACTCATCAAAACCCTCCTTTTTATAAATTCAAAGCAATAATTGTATGATGATCTTCTTTAGGTGACAAACCAATAAATTTCAAAGTTTCATGCGTAGTCTGGTGTCCTAAATATTTTTGAATAATCGCAATAGAAATACCCGATTTATAAGCATGATATGCAAAAGTTTTACGTAGAGTAGTTAAACCAATATGTAAAAGGCCTAATTCTTTAGCTGCGTGGTGAATAATTCGATAAGCTTGCTGACGTGAAAGTTCTTTATGTGTACGAAGAGACTGAAATAAAAGATGATCATCTTTCAACTGATTTTCATAGATATATGTATCAATTTCATTTCTTAAATCAGAAGGAATCATAATTTTGATAAATGGGGCACTTTGTTGAATCCAAGCTGTCTTTATTTCTTTATTTTCTTTATTCTTTATATCTTCAACTTTAAGATGTAATAAGTCAGTAAGTCGCATACCTGTATGTATAGCCAGTTTAAATAAAAGATAATCTCTGTCTGATTTCATTTGTAACACGTGATACATCTTCTTAATATCATTCTTTTTCTTAATAGGTTCTACATAATTCATTTATCCACCTCAAAAAAGTTTCTTATTTAATGATATATCATATTTTAGTAACATTAAAATATTTCGCTCAATTATTTTTGACTTCAAGTTACTTTTTTTAAAAATATTTTCGATATATAAAGTGTAAGGAGGTGAAAGTAAGATGAACGAAATTACTCAGTTATCTGTTATTTGTACTCACGTTACACATGATACAAATGGAAAAGCTAAAGAAATTAAACGTCGATTTAATAACATTAATACACGTGCTTCTGAAGCAGACATCAAATCATTTGTAACAACAATTTCAAATTTGATTGAAGAATCTTTCGATAAAGTTGAAGTTGTAAAAACTCAAGGATTAGTTTAATGAATGCTTTTATTAAAAAGGAGGTATGAACAATGTCAAAAACGTTAGAACTTATATTTAAGACAAACCTAAACAAAACAGCTAAGTTACAATTACCACAAATTTCAGCAACAATAACAGAAGCTAATGTACAATCAGCAATGGAAAATATCATTAAGTTAGATGTTTTAAGATTTACCAGTGGCGCTCCAAGTAAAGTCGCTTCAGCTCAGATTGTAGATAAAACAACAACTGTTTTATTTGAATTAAATTAATTGACATAGTAGACGTAAGTTACAATGTCAAATTTTACTTCACGTCTTCTAAACAGTAGATTGAGAATGGATAGAGAGTTCTAACAGAATTCTATCCGTTCTCTTTTTTAGTATAGAATTTTTTTATAAATTTACGTATAATAATCGTATTTGATAGTAAAAATAATGGAGGAATTAAGTTTGCTTTTTCTATTTGTACTTGGAATTATTTCTGGTATGATGGTGCCTATTCAAACATCGATTAATTCTAGATTAGGTCGATTTACAGAATCATCTTTTTATGCCTCTACGATTTCTTTTTTTGTAGGCACTCTATTTTTATTAATACTTAATATCATTTTTAATATCCAAATGTTCTCAAGCTCATTTTATGCTGGTCACTCTATTGATTATCATTGGTGGGTTGGTGGCTTGCTTGGTGTATGGTTCTTAACAGGTAACTTATTACTTCTTCCAAGATTAGGTGCAGCACTTACGGTTGTGATGACAGTTGCTGGTCAAATCATAATGGGTGTTATGATTGATACATTGGGATTACTTGGAGCCAATCAAACATCTTTTACCTTTTTAAAAGGTGTGGGAATTATTGTTTTATTATTCGGAATTCTTCTTATGAATCATATACCTAAAAATAAACTTAAAGATAAAAGAAATATCTCACTTTATATTTGGTTGTTCATTGGCTTTATTTTCGGATTTGCACCTCCACTACAAACTACAATCAATAGCGGACTTTCAAAGCAAATGCATTCTTCTTTATTCGCTGCACTAGTTTCTTTTACTGTTGGAACTATTGCGTTATTTATTCTAACAATCATATTTAATAGAAGTTTAAAAATTAAACTATCACAACATCATTTCGGTCGTATTAAACCGCTCTATTTTATTGGTGGAATTTTAGGTGTCGTATTCGTTACATCTAATATTATATTAATGCCCTATTTAGGTGCTGCTCTTACAACTATTGTCGCAATGCTTGGTCAAATGATAATGGGCGTCATTATTGATCACTTTGGCATTGGTGTACCTAAAAATGAAATGACTTTCCGTAAATTTATAGGATTAATCGCTATAGCAATTGGTATTGTTTTATTACGTTTATTTTAATGGCTAATAAAATTAAACTTTTATCTAAATCTTCGTCTTCTTAATGAAATAATTGAGAAGACTTTTTTGATGTCATCATTTAATTATGTTGTATTTAGCTCTAAACTTGTATAATAAATGCATATTAATGTTTAGAGGTGATTATATTTGAAAAAGTTTTTATCCCCTTTACCAATACTGGTAACCCTCCTCCTTCTCCTTATTATTTCGTTTGGATTTTATATTTATTCTAAGATTCCTAAAACTACTCATTTAAGCAAAATAGAAACGATGACTGTAAAACCACATTACTCTCTTTCTTTTCAAGGCGTTCAGCAAGCTAAACAAAGTTATACACTTTATTATGAGCCCTCATTAGGTATTAGTTCAGATATTCTAGTAAAAAATAACGAAACGATATCTAAAGATACACCTATATTTAAATATTATAATCCACACATTGAAAAACATATTCTTGCAAAAAAGAATCTTTTATCTTCAATACAACACTCAAATAAAATATCCTCCGATAACTTCAACCAACAAGTTCAATTATCTAATGATATACTCAACTTACAGCAACAACTTCAAACACGTATTTATGCTCCTATTAAAGGTCGAGTCACTGTACTTCACCCTTTCCCTTCAAAATCTCATACTGAAATTATGCAAATTAATAGTGATGAACGAATCATCCGTGCTAAAATCAATGAATCTCAACTCAAACAGCTTAAAAATAATCAACTTGTTCAAGTTTCTATTAAAGATACTAGGCAATTTGAAGGAAAAATTTTATCTATTTCTTCTATTCCTTATAAAACTGAGTCATCTTTCTCTTTTTATAACGTAGATATTTCTACAGATCCTTCCTACCCTATTGGATACCATTTTGATCTTCACTTAGGAACAACAGAATATGAATTACCCAATAAAGTCATTTACAATAAAAATTATGTTCTAGTTATACATAATAAAAAAATTATAAAAAGAAACATTAAATATATTAAAAGTAAAAAAAGTGGGTATATTATGGTATCCAATGGATTAAATATTGGTGATAAAATTATTACGCATCCTTCTACATCTTTATTAGAAAGTACCGAATAATCTTTTATTTTAGTATATTAAACTTTAATTTTATAATATGGAGTATCATAATAATTGTTCTTAATTAAATCTTTTATAAAATTTGCTTATTTTTATAAACAAAGTATTAATTAATCAAAATATTGTTTTATTAAGTGCATTTTCGTTTACTTTCTAATTTTATTTAGTTATAATTAACTAAATAAAATAGAATTAAATTAATTTATTTAATCTAAATTATTAATAGCTTTTTTAAACTAATAGTTGACGTTATATATAGATAAATTTAACGGATGCATAAAAAATAGAAAGAATATTAGTTGGGGAGGTCTTAAAATGGCTATTTCAAAAATTAATGACTGCTTTGAATTATTAGCAATGATTACTTATGCAGATAAATTAAAAAGCATTATTAAAAAAGAATTTTCAATTAGCTTTGAAGAATTTGCTGTTTTAACTTATATTAGTCAAAGTAAAGAAGAAGAATATTATTTAAAAGATATTATTAATCACTTAAACTACAAGCAACCTCAAGTAGTAAAAGCAGTGAAAAATTTATCTCAAGAAGATTACTTCGATAAAAAACGTAATGAGCATGATGAAAGAACAGTATTGATTCTTGTAAATGCAACGCAACGTACAAAAATTGATGAATTACTTAATAGAGTTAACAAACGAATCGAAGAAGCTAATAAAGAAACAGAATTATAATAGTAAACCCTAAAGAGACTAGAACTTTAAAAAACCTAGAATAATAGCCCGTAGATAACATTCGTCTACGGGCCTCTTTTATAGCCATAATTCATATTATATGATGTTGTTTTCTGTAGAATAACTTCATTCTAATATTTATAAACATTGTTTAATAATTTTTTTATATCTAGAACCCCACCCTTTAGGTTGTTCTGTTTCCTTAGATATTCTATTGTAGATAATTTTGACTCTATGCTTATAATTTTATATCAATAAATTTGTAGTATGAGATGCATCATTTTTTTCTACAAAATTTAAATATAATGTTAAAAATTTCTCTTCTTCTTCTATATGAGGTGCATGCCCTGAGTCATTAAATAAAACATAATTTATATTTTTAAATTGATTTTCAAATTGTTGATTCTCTTTATTGATAATAATTGGGTCATAACGTCCTTCTACTATCATAGTTGGAACATTGATTTCATGTGTGACTGTATTTGATTGATTCTCTGTATCTAATAAGGCTCTTGATGCTACTGCACTATCTTCATCGTCTTGTTTACTATATAAACGTTGACGTTGAAACCACTTCATTGCAACGTCACTTTTTTTGTAAATATATGGAAATAATATAAGTAACGCTTCAGATTTATTAAACCCCGCTACTTTATCTTGGTGCTCAATCATTAATTTTGTAAAACCATGGACAATATCTTCAGATTTAGAAGATATAATTGTTAAAGATCGCACTTTCTCTTTATATTTTTCGGTAAAAGCTTGTGCAATAATTCCACCCATATCATGTCCTAATAAATGTGCGCTTTTAATACCTAATTGTTGCATTAACATAATTAAATCTTTAATGTGATCATTTAAGTTATAACTCGTAGGATGTGTAGATTTCCCATGACCTCTCACATCATAAACAATGACTCTATAGTGTTTTTTCAACTCTTTTTTTAATGAGTAAAACCCAGCTAAATTACCATCTAAACCATGAATTAAAATAACGGGAATGCCTGTACCTGCATCTTGATAAGCTATCTTTATTTGATTAGACGTTTCAATTTTTTTCATATCGGCACCTCCCTTAGTATTTACTATACCCACTAAAACATATTTAACGCTATAAACATGTATACAATTAATTATTTTTTTATTTAAAAATTTTTATATAATTTAAATAAAAAAACTCAACCCTATTAATCAGGGTTGAGTTAAAATCATATATTTTATTAAATACTTCTTCTAGATGATAATCGTATAGTATATGTAACAATTAGTACGACGATAATAATCCAAATGATAAGTGAAACAGTTTGAGCGACATTTGAATTTACAATAACAGCATCAATCGTCTTTTGAGAGAATAATAAACCTACTGCTGTATATTCTAATCTTTTAAAAATAACCCCGCATAAACTCATTATAAGTCCCATAAAGAAAATAAATTGATGACTATACATAGTAATAGGAACAATGCCTATAGTGAGATTAAATGCACGCATAATAATAAGAATTAAAGCAATAATTGCAATCATATAGCCTATGATTATCTCTGTGCGATTACTATATAAATATTTTTTTCGAGCAATTTGTATATGAATAAAAATAGTAATCGGGAAAATAACAATACAATAAAACAAAGATAATATAGTTGCAGCTTGGAATGGAACGTATTGCTTATCATATAAATATGAAATTAAAATAAAATTGATAATAAAAAATATAATAGGATTCAATTGTAAACCAAATAAATTTCGTTGAATAATTAGGATAATTTGAGCCGTTGTTTTCCCTCTAAAATCAAGATAATCTTGCTTTTTTTCTTCAGATTTTTTAAAGTCATTACGTATATTTTCTTTAATGTCATCGATAAGTTTAGGGGGCATGCCTTTATGAGTAAAATAATCATTCACATTTTCAAGTAATACTTTATCGTTTGATCGCATATGTTGCTCCTTTATCAAATGTAAGTTTTAAAATACATTCAATTTATTCATTTCAACATTTTATCATAGATTTCAATTGATTTCTTTTCATAAAAAGAAGTAGGATAACGAATCCCAGATTGAATTCGTTATCCTACTTCTATATATTTCATTACCTTTTAAATGAAATGGATTATACGTCACTTTAACTAACTACTTCATTACATTATTTATTAATATCAATACGATATAATTTTAATACTTTGTCTTTAGGTGAGCTTGAACCAAATTGATAGCTTGTTTTACCGTTTTGAATATAAGCAAAATTGCCACTTACACTATTATATTGAACACGTTTAATGGCTCTTTTACCTACGCTTTGTGCTACTTTTTGATAAGTTGGACCATTGGCTTGATTATAAGTCATTGATACTCTAGTCACATAACCAGTATTTTTTTTACCGATGGCAGTAACAACTAATACGCCTTTATTTGTATGGAATTCATAATATTTTTCTTGATTATTTGGATTATATGAATAAATAGGTGTGCCATAGTGATTAATAACATTTTTAATTGATTCACCTATTGTCACATTTTCTAATGTTTTTTGACCTTGAGTTAATTGTTGTACAGTCTGAATCGAATTACCACTAGCTGCTTCAGCATGATTATAGCCTACTCCTGTCATTACTAGTCCTGAAACTAATAGGGCTGTTGCTAACTTTTTCATAAGCACTCGCTCCTTTTTCTTTTATGCTTAATTACAGTATACCCTATCCATTACAAAAATAACAGAAATATTACAAAAACATTACAAAATATTCCTTTTTTATAATCCATTCATTTTGGTAAATAATATTATTTAGTGTTGAGGCATATGTTTTTTTATAAAAGGTGTCACATCATGGATAAACTTCTCTTGTTCTTCTTCAAAAGGATACATGCTTGACTTCGAATACACTTCAAAATGTACATTTCCTATTAAATCTGCTACTTCTTTAGATTCAAGAGATGTTATTCTTTCTCCATACGCACTTGCAACTATAAATGTGGGTTTAGTGATGTACTCAAATACTTCTGCAATTCCTCTTTGTTTAAATACTTCATCTACTGCTTCTGTCTCTTCTTTAGTAGAAATTGAATTAGTATCTTCGACATTTTTTAAGAACTTATTCACTTTACGATGTTTATAATAGCGATGTTTATCTAAAAACTTCTCTTGTTTATCTTCATTCCAGTTACGGATTTTATGTGCATATTTTCTAAACAATCGTTCTTCTGGTAACTCTCCTTCAATAGATGTCGGATTGATCATTGTTAACGAAGAGACATACTCTGGATATTGCTTTGATAAATGCGCAATAATTGTAGCACCCATTTCATGGCCAATAAAAGCCGCTTGATCTATGTAGAGATAATCTAATAATAAAATAATATCATCTGCAAATTCATTGAATTTAATATGTCGTGGTTTATCTGAATATCCATGACCACGTAAATCCAATAATACGACTTGAAATGTTTTTGAAAGTGCATGAGCTAAATTTTGAAAAATTGAAGCATTTTCAAACGCAGTATGTACAAGCACTACTGGGTATCCTTGTCCCATAGTATTGTAATTTAATGTAAATCCACCTTTTCTTGTAAATAATTCCATTTAATTATCTCCTTTTTTTTGTTTATTTATGGATAAAATCGTTAAGAGCTCTTCTATTGTTGTAATGATATAATCTACTTCTTCTTCTAAAGGTTCTAATTCAGCATTTTCTTGTTTATACCAAACGCTTACCATTCCCATAGCACGTGCAGGAGCAACATCATTTAAGGCATCATCTCCAACATACATAATTTCTTCTGGTAAAACGCCGAGTTGATCAATCATATCTTCAAAAATACGTGGGTGAGGTTTGCGATAACCTACTGTTTCAGAAGTTGATAAATAATTAATCACGTGTTCTATTCCTAATGAATAAATCCGAAATTGTTTAATCTTTGATTTCCCGTTTGCAATTACACCGAGTAAATAATCATGCTCTGACAACTTTTCAAGTGTGTATAATGTATCGTAGTATGGAAATACATATCGATAGAAATGCATTTCGAAATCATGAAATAAATCTTTCCATTTCAATCTATCGATGTGAAATTGTTTTATTATCTCCTTATATACATAAGGTTTATCGTTATCTTCATCATCATCTAATTCTATAAATTTATGTTTAAAGTCAGCAAGTTGTACATGTACAAAATAATCATGAAAACGTTCATATTGTTCTTCTATAAATTTATCTCGAGACTTAGTTCTATCCAATAATGTGCCTTCTAAATCGAACACAACTGCTTTGATTTGGCTTAAGTCCATTTTTATTTACCTCTTATCACTATAATTATTCTTATTTTAATAATTTTTGTTCACTTCACTAACGTGTTGTATTAGATTGAGTGACTAAAATATAAAATAATATGGGTATCCCAACAAGTGATAAAATAATACTTGCTGGAATTTGCACTGGATTAATAACAATCTTCCCTACAACATCAGCGAATAGCATCGTTAATGCACCTATCAATATGTTTAATGTCATTTGTATAGCAAGACTATATTGAAAATAATATCGTCTAATTAATTGAGGTACAATGATACCAATAAAACCTATAACACCTATAAACGCTACTGCTATAGCTGTCATAATAGATGTTAACAAAAGTACAATAAATGTTATCCATTGCACATTTAACCCTAGAGACTTACTTTTAGCTTCTCCTAATTGCAAGAGCTTAATTGGTGTAACTAAACTATATATCACAATAATGATTGGCAAAGAAACCATTGTAATATAAACGAGCTCATTCATTTCGGCATTCGCAAATCCTCCGAAATAATAGGCTAACATACGATTCGTACGTTCTGGTTTAATGAGTGTAAGTATATATATTAATGCATTAAAAAAAGCGCCTACCATAAGTCCAGATATGATGAGTACTCTAATTGGAAAATTTCTAGACAATACGATTGTCATTATAACAACAAGTAAAAGTGTCGTGATACTAAAAATGATAGAAAAAATTGGAATAAATAGAAAAGATACACCTAAAAATATAGCTAAACTTGATCCAAAAGTCGCTCCACTCGCTAAACCAAGTGTAAAGCTATCTGCTAAAGGATTATTTAATACCGTTTGAAATAATTGACCCGTCAACGTTAATATGGCTCCTACCATAAGTGCCTCAAATGTTCTAGGAACTCTAACCTTAAAAAAAATCATTTGATTAAATGCTTGATGTAATGACCCTAAACCCCAAAAAAGACTTATAGCTATTATAATACATAAGCAAAGTGTCCAAACTGAAAATGTTAAATATAGATGTCGTTTCATTTCCACTCACATTTCAATTATTATTTATTTCTTATATTACAATGAATATATCCTTACTACTAATTAAAATAAGATTACAAAATGATTCTTTCTCTGCTTTGCTAAACTTACAAGAATATATGTTGTATAAAAAGCCTACAACATTGTCAATATCGTTGTAGGCTTTTGAAAAGTCTCTCATCTTAACGTTTTAACGTTTATAAATTGCATCACGTAATTCTTTCATACCCTCATCAATACGAGGTCCTGGTCGTGAAATTTCGTCACCATTGACTGTTTCCACACGTTCATTTTTTACTGCGTTGACTTCAGAGAAACCATCACGTTCTTTAATCACTTCATAATATTCTTCTTTTGAAATACCTTCAGTTGAAATTAAAATATCAGGATTTTTTCTAATAATACTTTCTTTATCTACTTCTTTCCATCCACTAACATTTGAAAATACATTTTTTGTATCTAGTTTTTCTATCATATCATTGAAAAAGGTTTCTTTTCCTGCTGTATATATTTCGGGTTTTGAAGACACTTCTATAAAAACACTCTGTTTTTTATGATGTGCTGGAATTGATTCAATTACTTTTTGAACATTATCTTTTGTTTCTTTGACTAACTGTTTCGCCTCTTTTTCACGATGCGTCACTTTACCTACTTGCTCAAATGAATCGTAGACTTGATTTAAAGACTGAGCGTCTTTAACATATACTACCTTCACACCACTATCAGCTAAACTATCAAGTGTTTTTTTAGCAGATGATTTTTGAGATTCATGAGCTAAAATCAAATCAGGTTTAGCTTTTAAGAGTGCTTCCTTATTTAAATTCATTGCATTAAATTGTTGCTTGCCTTTTTTCACGTTTTTTGGATAATCATCAACTGTTGATACACCTATAATATTTTTTCCAAGACCAAGTCTATATAATATTTCAGTATTACTTGGAATCAAAGATATAATACGATGATATGTATGAGTATTATTATTGTGATCCGTTGTTTTTTGCTCAGTTGAATGCGTAGAATGATGTCCTTTTTCACTCGATTGATTTTGTCCACATGCTGCTAAAACTAATACTAATGTAAATAAAATAATCCACAGCTTCTTATTGTTCATTTATAAACAATACCTTCCTTTCACAATTTTGTTTATTTCATATATTTATCATACCAAATTATTTATATCATTAATTTAATTCTATAAATTTTTATTGTGTAATTTTATATTATTGTTAAACTTAATGATTTAATTCTATTTCAAAATAAAAAAAGAAGGAAACAGATTTCAAAATACATTCTGTATCCTTCCTGTTTTCATACTATACAGTAGCTATTTTAGGATTTGGGCCATACTTATTTGTCCCCTCATCACTATCTTTTATTGTAAATGCAAAAGTAATCACAAGAATAATAAGTAAGACTAAAGACATCGCTGCCACCATAATTCCTAATTCAAGCGCAATCATTCCGTTGAAAAAACCATCAATTGAAATACCGTATGTTCTATCTACAATACTTGAAATTTTTCTGATTGATGTAAAAATTAAAATAATAAGAGGTAGAACCATTGTGTGCCCTGTATCATGTAAACGACGTACCGTCATCGTAAACGTTCCTATAAAAATAATGATATCAATGATTTCATACACAATATCAAAAAATGTATGCCCTCCATTTAACCCCAAAGTAATGATATTAAAAAGTAAACTCATAATCACTAAAATAATACAATTAGCTAAAATAGCAAACCAATAATGGCGTCTTCTAGTTCGACTTTTTATATTAAAATAATTTTGCCAAAATAATTTGAACGCTTCTATCATGTTTAAGCTCCTTTTATTCATCAGATATATTATATATATATCATCACATATTATAGAACTTAAAAACATCTTTTATTAAATATCATTTCGAATCGCATCAGCAATATACTGATTTAAATTATCGTGTCGTTTGTTATTAATTGTTTTAGCAAATCGCTCATCATTCTCATAAATCGAGGCAATATATTCTAAAAATTGTTCATCTACGTTAGGTACTTGTGTTTGAAGAATATCTTTTAGTTCAGAAATTGCTTGTTTAACCTGTACATGATTTATTTTATAGTTTGCAATGAATAATTCATTCATTTTATCAAAGAATAAATGTAACCTCTCCATTGTTTTCTTATTATTTTGTTGTTTTTCTGTAGAATTCAATCGTTTTTGATTCTCTTTAAAAGCTTGATAATAAGGAGTATGACTATATTTCATTTCAGCTTCTTTCTCATATTGATTCTGTATATTATCATTATTCCATTTACTCATATTAATTTCCTCTTTTCTATGATTAACGAGATGATGATTAAGAAAATGAATCATTTTGTTTAATTGATCTCTTTGTGCAACAATACACTGATAATTATTTTCTAATATTATATTTTTCTCTTCTATACTGTTACTAAAATAAAGTTGAATATCTGCTAATGATAAATTCAGTTCCCTTAGAAATTGAATGGTCTGTAATTTAGAGATATCCTTAGAAGAATAATAGCGATAACCATTAGATGCAATATAAGTTGGCACAAGCAACTCAATTTCATGGTAATAATGAAGTGTGCGTTTAGTTACTTCGGTAATATGACTCACGTCATTGGGTGTAAAGTATACCTGATTTTCCATTCTGACATCCTGCCTTTTTCTTAATCTATTTGATTCACTTCTCTTTTCATCTCTCTATAAAAGAGACTAAGCTATGACGTCACGTTAAGGTCAATCCATTTTTGTAAAATATTGATCTAAGAAATGATATCTTTGTTCAATGGAACCATTAAAATAATTTTTTCCAAAGTTATCTAGTAAAGCATGAAATTCATTTGCATCTTGATTTGTAAAGTTTGAAGGTAATTCTACATATCTTTTTAATTTATCGTAATTCTCAGTATTGGCATAACCGAGTTTTTTATATAATCGACGTGTATAATGATCAGGAATAAATTCGACCCTCTCAAAAATATAAACTAGCAATACATCTGCTGTTTCACTTCCAATACCGTGTAGCTTAAGTAATTCATTTCTTAAATGTTCTCCATATACTTCATTAATCTTGCAATAATCAAACTGATATTGATTTAACCAGTTGAATAATGTAGAAATTGCTTTTGATTTATTGTTATAGAAACCACTAGAGCGGATTAATATTTTTAGTTCTTCTATCGGCAGATTTAATATGTTTTGCGGTTCAAAATGGGTTGCTTCTTTCAGCCGTCTAAGAGAAAGTGCAGCATTATTCCAGTTTGTATTTTGAACTAATATAGCACCTAATATCATCTCTTCACGTGTATCTGCTGGCCACCATCCTTGAGGCCCCATATGTTTTAATAATGCTTTGTAAAGTTGTTCTGTAGTCATCATTGACATCTTTTTACCTTTCTATAAAAAATAAACACCTTCACAAATAAGTATTCGTAAAGGTGCTTTTTAACTTAAAAGTATCTATATTACATTGATTCTGGTGCTGATACACCCACTAATGCTAATGCATTGTGTAATGTAATTTTAACAGCTTCAATAAGAGCAACATGTGCTTTTGTTTTTTCAATATCATCAGATAATACCTTTTCAGCATTATAGAATTTATGGAATGCTGAAGCTAGGTCTTGAATATAATTAGTTAATCGATGTGGTGCACGACTTTCAGCAGCACTTTCAATTGTAGGCTCAAACTCTGCTACTTTCTTCAACAAATCAATCGCTTTTTCATTTGTAATGGTACTAAAATCAGCGTTTTTGTCTATTTCAATACCTTTTTCTTTAGCTTGTTTTAAAATTGAACAAATACGTGCATGTGCATATTGTGCATAATAAATTGGATTATCTTGCGATTGCTCTTTTGCAAGTTCCAAATCAAAATCAAAGTGCGAATCAGGACTACGCATTGTTAAGAAATAGCGCGCCGCATCAATGCCTACTTCATCCATAATTTCACGTAACGTAATTGCATTACCTGTACGTTTACTCATTTTAACTTCTTCGCCATTTTGCATTAAACGAACCATTTGCATAATTTGAATTTCTAAACGATCGCTATCTACACCAAATGTTTCTAAACTTGCTTTTAAACGATTAATATAACCATGATGATCTGCACCCATTAAATCAATTAAAATATCATTGCCACGATTAATTTTATTGTAGTGATACGCTGTATCAGGTGTAAAGTACGTATAGTTACCATCTTTTTTGATTAGTACTCTATCTTTATCATCCTTAAAGTCTGACGTACGTAACCAAGTGGCACCATCTGCTTCATACGTATAGCCTAACTCATGCATTTTTTCTAATGTATTATCAATCGCACCATTTTCGTATAGTGATGTTTCACTAAACCAATTATCAAAATGAACATTGAAATCTGATAAATCTTTTTTCAATTTATCCATTTCATAATCAACACCCAGTTGTCTAAATGTTTTTAAGCGTTCTTCATCAGAGTAATCTTTCATTTCTGGATGTTTTTTGGCTAAGTCTTTACCAATTTCGACTATGTCTTTACCATTATACCCATCAGCTGGCATTTCATGACTTGTATCCCCTAATGCCTCAAAGAAGCGTGTTTCAATTGAACGTGCTAAATTTGTAATTTGATTACCAGCATCATTAATATAATATTCACGTGTTACATCGTAACCTGCTGCAATTAAAATATTTGCTAGTGAATCACCTACAGCAGCATTTCGAGCATGTCCAATATGTAAGTCACCAGTTGGATTTGCTGATACATATTCTAATAATATTTTTTTGTTTTTTGGTTCTTCCGCATAACCAAATTTATCCCCTTTTTGAATTGCTTCTGAGATGACAGCTGTTAAATATTGATTATCTAAATAGAAGTTGATAAATCCTGGACCAGCGATATCTACTTGTTTTACGTTTGCTTTACTTGTATCTAAATTGTCTACAATAGCTTGAGCAATATCGCGTGGATTACGTTTAGCAATTTTAGTTAAGACCATTGCAATATTAGTAGAATAGTCTCCATTTTTAGTATCTTTAGGGATTTCAACTTTAATTTCAGGAATATCTTCTGCTAGATTTGCTTTTTTAATACTTGCTTCAATTTCTTGTATTAAAGTTTTCTTTACTTTTTCAATAATATTCATTCGCCTATCTCCTTATACTTAAGTTCATATTGATATGAGCCCATTTTTTCGTCATTTTGATGTAATTCGTATTGTATTTTTAATTTTCCACCATTTTCATTTACAAAATGTAAAATACTCTTAGTTCTTACTATTAATGGAATGCGTCCTGCTGGTATAGTGTAAAGTGTTGTAGTGTCCTTACCTTCAACGAAGTGTAAGTTCATATTGATATCACCTTTACGTATCAACTTCACGCCATTGTCTTCAATTTTAATTGTTACATTAACAACTGCACTTTCAATTTGTTCTTGATATCGAATATAATCGGCATGTTTTTGTTGCCATGATCCTTGAGAAGAAAATTCAAATGTTTGTTTTTCTCCATTTTGTTTTAAGACTTGTTTCGTTTGAATGTGTATATTCTTATCCAACGTCTGACTCACCTTAATCTTTAAAATATTACACCACATTATAGCATAAATCCTATAGCGCTTGAAGTTAACAAAATTCTATCAACATTAGTTCAATAGTTATCATAAAAACGAGAGTGGAACAAAAGTCATTTTGCGTTTATTGTCCCATTTAAGTCCTTTCCCCAACTTACGTTACCCGTTGACTTTCTCTTCGAAAGTCTTTGTGTTGGGGCCCCGCTACAATTAAAAAATCTTGGTATCCTATGTTTTTAATTTAATTATCTACCTCTATGTAATGAAAAAGAGTCTAAGACGCTTATATTTTAAGTCTCAGACTCTATTTTTCCAACCTATTATGTTTTGAATGTCACCATTAGTATCATGGTATTACTTTTTTCTTTCTAATATGTCTGCTTTTGATTCAAGTTCAACAATATCATAATGATACTTTTCTAAAAGTGTTCTATATTTATAGAAGAAAATGATGCCGAAACCGATTGATGCTACAAATAATAAGATATTTTTCATTTGTTGTCCTCTTTACTCCATAAATTAGCTATAATCTTTTAAATAATTATATCATTAAATAACATTTTTATACATTTCTTAATAACTAAATTTGATTAGCTGTACCTTATTTCCCAGAAATAAATACTTTTGCTTCATTATCTTCTGGATAATAATACCCATTAAGGATCGCTTGCAATCAATCAATGCCTTAAAAGGCGCTTTGATATAAACGCTTTTACTGTCTTTAGTACCTTCATAAGTTGAATTATCATGTGTTTCAGACAAAGGCTCGGCTCTTGCACGCTTGGCCTCTTCGAGTACATCTTCAATGTAATTTACCATTAATGATATATGATTAAAGTCTAAATCGTCGAATTTAAGCAGAAATTTTAATATGACGATTTAAGAGTTATTAGTAAACAAACTGAACAATCTCTTCAACAGATTTATCATAATGTAATGAAATCAGTTTATCAGTTTTATAATGTTGGAGATACTTTAAAAAAATAAAAACTCGAGATACTCAGTCATTGAATATGCACTGCTGAGTGTCTCAAGTTTTTTCTAATCAAATGCCTTAAATAACGCCTCGTTTGAGTTATTCCACATTGTTTCATTATGGGATATTAAAAAATCTTTTAATACTTTTTTATTTTCTCCACCAATTTGATCAATAATAACTTGATGTTTCATAGACTTATCCATCATATTGACATGTTCTGGCATACTCTTATAACCTCGACGAATACTTTTATTTACAAGTAAATAACATGCAGTGACGCCCGCGTAATAAGGACCATTTTCACCACGTTCAGTAGTCACCCAACATAACCAATATTCTTTAGCCTCTGGACCTTCCACTGATTCTTTATCAGTAATCCACTTTACGCCTTTTTCTACTTCCGCACGTGCATGCATACCGCCAATATCAACAAATGCTTCTTTATTTGCAACATCGATAAATACAGGTGCAATATTATCTAAACTAATCGCTCCTATATTTGTACCTTTATGACCATCTAGAGGATCATTTTTTATAATATTAAATTTAAACCCTTTATTTTCTGCCACGATGATTCCTCCAATACTTCTTTACCTTTTCACACTCGCTATTAAATCATAGCGTATATTATCATCAAATATTTAATTTAATTCATTCAATAAATTAATAATTGAACCTTTCACTTCCGAATCTTTAATATTAAGAATCATTTCTTTAGGATAGTATAGTTTATAGTCTTCTCGATTAATACCAGTAATACTTGAAATGACTAACGATTGGCTACTAATTTCTTTAATACTACCATTTCGTCTTAACAAATGGATGGGTTGTCGATTAGAACCAGGTCGATCATAATCATATGGTAAATCTGAAAATGCTTCACTAACAAAATAATATTCCGGGTCAATGCCACCTTCAATAAATAAATCCTGTAATTCAGTAATTGTAATAATCGAACCATCAAATGGAATATACTTAAAGAGATCACGATTAATAAATCGACGCGCTAAATCACTTAAGATCTCATCTTCTTCATGTATCCATTTCTTCAAATAAAATAATACAGTTACTTCATCTAATTCTACATACTGATCAATTGTCATTGTACCTTCAAAAAATGGAATAAATTCTTTTGGATACATTTTAAATTGATAGTCTTCCTTATAAAGCTGTTTGACTCGCTTAAGACAATTATTTAATAGTACTTCTCCACCACGACTTACGGGATGAAAATAGATTTGCCAATACATTTGGTAACGACTCATAATAAAATTTTCTACAGCATGCATACCACTTTCTTTAATAAGTACTTCATCTTTTGATGGTCTCATTAATCGAAGTATACGCTCCATATCAAATGTACCATAAGATACACCGGTGAAATAAGCATCACGTTGCAAATAGTCCATACGATCAGCATCAATTTGAGATGAAATCATGGAAATGACTAATTTATTTTTATGCGTTTTATTAATAACATCGGCTACTTCCTGAGGAAAGGTCTCAGACACTCTACTTAATACTTCGTTAACCTCAGTGTTTCCAGTAATAATTTCTTGAGTAAACGCTTCGTGATCCGTATTAAATATCTTCTCAAAACTATGTGAAAACGGCCCATGACCCAAATCATGTAATAAAGCTGCACATAAAGCAAGGGGGCGATCTTTATTATTCCATGCTTCACGCCCAACAAATGATTCATCAATCATACGTCTTACAATTTCATAGACTCCTAAAGAGTGTCCAAAACGACTGTGTTCTGCAGTATGAAAGGCAAGGTATAATGTACCTAATTGCTTAATACGACGCAAGCGCTGAAATTCTTTAGTTTTAATTAAATCCCATATTAGTTGATCTTTAACATGAACATACTTATGAATTGGATCTTTAAATACTTTTTCTTCAGCTAATTTTTTAGTTACATAAGATGATTGTGTCAAGTTCATCCTCCTCTTTCATACTTGCTTTCATCAGTAGTAATATGAATTTAAGTTGATTAATTCTTATAATACTTTCTTCATTAATGCTAAATCTAATTGTTCACCATACATTTCTGGTTGATATGAACGAACTATTTCAAAACCATGATGTTGATAATAATGAATAGCTTCTTTGTTCTTATTATCAACTTCTAAAAAGACCGTATCATATTCATTTTCAAATTCATGTAATCCTTCTTCAAGTAAACTTGTTCCATAACCTTTATGTTGTACACCTGGGTGAACATAATGTGCGGCTAAGTATAATTCTTTACCATAGATAAAGTTAGCAAATCCTACAATTTCATTATTTTCTTCAACAACTAAAAAAAGTTGATCTTCTAATCGCTTTTTTAAATGGTGTTCATTATACGAAGCTGCTAATAATTCATTAATTGTTGATACTGCATAAATATTTAAATACGTATTATACCAAGCTTTTGTAGCTACATCTCTTATTGCTATAACGTCATTAGTTGTCGCTTTTCTAACTGTATACATGCTTCATTCTCCTGACATTTTATTGTAATTTAATAACAAAATTATATCATAGTATATTAATAAACGCTTTCACTCAACTTTAAGATGCATCTTATTAAGACAGTACTGCATTCCATTCCTGTGCTCTTTCTAGAGCATATACATCTTTCATAACATCTCCAGGTCTTTCTGCTGTACCAATAATATAACCATTTAGTTTTGCTCCGAGAAAATCTAAACTATATTCTAACTGTTTAATGCAAGGTTTCGCTTTTACTTTCGGACAATCTCCCCCAACTAAGATTAATCTAAAATCAATGTTAGACATTTTAGTTTTAAAATCCTGATATTTAGGATCGATTAATGATTCTGACCAATGATCGATAAATGCTTTTACAGATGCTGACACACTATACCAATACACAGGTGATGCAAAAATAACTGTATCACTTTCAAGCACTTGGTCAATAATCAATTGATAATCATCTATGTATGACTCAATTTGCTTTGATTCATGTCTATAATCTCTTACAGGTTTAAAATGATATTGTGTTAAATCAATCCAATTATATTGTTTTCCTTCTAGAGCATATTGTGTTAATTGAGCAGTATTTCCTTGTGGACGACTTCCACCAAATAATACAGTAATCATGTATCTTACCTCTTTTTTAATTTATATTATTAATGTGTTTTTTCTATTTACTTATTATGTACCCCATCTTTTTACTTTTATTTATAATAAAAACTCCTACACCTATATAAACGGTGTAGGAGCCATTATTACTTTTATTTAACGTACTTTATTCAACTGGGAATAAATCATCTATTTTCTTAATTTCTTCTTCAGTCAGTTCAATATTTGCTGCTTCAATGTTTTCTACAACTTGATCAGCACGTTTCGCACCAGGAATAACAACATCAAGTGATGGACGTGTTAAGTAGAATGCTAATACAATATTAGCAATACTTGTATTATGAGTTTCAGCAATACTTGATAATTCTTTTACTCGACGTACGTTATCATTGAACACTTCTGGTTGGAAATCACGACGAGTTGCACGATGATCATCGAAAGTTTGATTTTCTTCATACTTACCAGCTAAAATACCAGAAGCTAATGGGAAATATGGTACAAAAGTAATATCATTTTCAGCTGCGTATTTCATTACTTCTTCATTTTCACGATGTAGTAAATTATATTCTAATTGAACAACATCCACATATCCGTCTTTATTCGCCTCTTTAAGTTGATCTAACGTAAAGTTTGAAACACCTATTGCTTTAATTTTTCCTTCTTTTTTAAGTTCTTGTAATGCTGCCACAGCTTCATCTTTTGGTGTATCCTCATCAGGAAAATGAATGTAATACAAGTCAATATAATCCACTTGCAAGCGTTCTAAGCTCTCTTCAACTTGTTGTTTTAAATAATCAGGTTGGTTATTTTGAACAACATCGCCATTATCTTTAATAACATGTGATCCTTTAGTTGCAATTTGAACTTTTTCACGAGGATATTCCTTTACAACTTCTCCTACAAGTTCTTCTGAGCGTTTAGGTCCATAAATAAACGCAGTATCAATTAAAGTAATACCATTATCAATAGCTTTTCTAACGACATCTTTTCCTTGCTCTTCATCTAAATTGGGATATAAATTATGTCCTCCGACTGCATTTGCACCTAATGCAACTGGAAATACATGAACATCAGATTTTCCTAATTGTACAAATTCTGCCATGATATTCACCACTCCTTAAAAATGTAGTTTCTATTTATAGTTTACCCGATTAGTAATGATAAATTCATTCAGTAGTGTTTAAAACATTAAATTTGACATATGTTTTATTTTATATTTAAATGTAACTAATAAAGTTACATTTAGGAGGTGCATCATTTGAATTTAGAATTTAACATTGCCGTTCACGTACTTAGTTTTTTAGTAAAGCACGACAACCAACAATTCAGTAGTCAATCTTTAGCAAAATTAACTTGCCTCAATCCAGTTCAATTACGTAGAGTGACTACTGTTTTAAATCAATACCAGTTTATTAATACTTCCCGTGGTAAAAATGGTGGATATAGTGCAAATCATTCAACTGCTAGCATTAAACTATCAGTACTATATCGTATATTTGTGCTTGAAAAAGATAGCCAACAGCGTATTTTCACAGGTCATGAGCAGAGCGATTGTGAAATATCAAGAAACATAGCAAAGACCATGTCACACTATAATCAAAAGGAACATCGTGTTATTTTAAATTTTTATGATACCCTCACAATTAATGATGTAATTAATGATACACTTCAGGAGGATACAACATATGACACATTATAATTTAATCGTTATTGGTTTTGGTAAAGCCGGAAAAACACTTGCCAAATATGCATCATCACAAGGACAACAGGTTGCTTTAATTGAACAGTTTACAGAAAGCTATGGCGGTACATGCATAAACCATGGCTGTATTCCATCTAAAGTGCTTGTTAATGATGGTATTAAACATGTCGATTTTTCAACTGCCTTTTCAAGAAAAAAAGAAGTAGTCAAAGCATTAAATCAAAAAAACTATTTAAACTTAGAAAATGATGAAAATATTACCTTGTTAAACTTTAAAGCACAATTTAAATCTAATACAGAAGTAGAATTAATTGATGAAAATGGTAAGTTAGTTCAAACACTGACAGCAGATAAAATTTTAATTAATACAGGTGCAAAATCTAATATTCCAAATATTGAAGGTATAGACTCAGCACAAAATGTATATGATTCAAAAGGACTATTAAATATTTCTTATCAACCTAAAGAATTAGTGATTATTGGTGGAGGATATATTGCATTAGAATTTGCCTCAATGTTTCAAAGCTTTGGTACAAACGTAACTGTACTAGAATATAATAAACAATTTATGGCCAGAGAAGATCAAGAAATAGTCACACACATGATTAATGATTTTAAAGATAAAGGCGTACGTTTAATTACTAATGTTGAAACAAAAGCATTAAAAAATGAAGGTGATTTGACAACAGTTGAAACCTCACAAGGAAACTTTACTGGTGATGCAATCTTACTTGCTACAGGACGTGTACCAAATACAGATTTAGCTCTGAACAATACAGATATTGAGTTAGGCACTCACGGAGAAATAAAAGTAAACAACCATCTACAAACCTCTGTATCACATATTTATGCTGCCGGAGATGTAAAAGGTGGATTACAATTCACTTATATTTCTTTAGATGACTTTAGAATCTTGAAATCTGAATTGTTCGGTGATCGTTCACGACATACTGAAAATCGTGGTATTATCCCTTATACAGTATTTATCGATCCACCACTTTCTCGTGTTGGTATCACCGCTTCAGAAGCACAACAATTAAATTATAATTACGTTGAAAACACTTTATTTATTAATACTATACCAAAACACAAAATTAATAACGATGGTCGCGGTCTTTTCAAAGTTGTAATCAATAAAGATAATAATGAAATATTAGGTGCTACTTTATATGGTAAAGGTTCTGAAGAAATTATTAATTTAATTAAACTTGCTATCGATCAACATATTCCTTATCAAGTATTACGCGATAATATTTATACTCATCCAACAATAGCTGAATCATTTAATGACTTATTTAATATTTAATAAAAAAGCTCGTAAACCCATTTTTAAATGAGTTTACGAGCTTCTTTATCATCGATATTTATTATTTATTTGCTTTACGCTTTGCTAATTTTTCTTTTAATTTTCTATCTTGTTCTTCTTTACGACGCTTACGTTCTTCATTACGTTTTCTCAAACGTTCTTCTTCTTCAGGATCACGTGGTTTTTTTAATTGTGCAGTCACTTTTTCCATAAGTTCATCTTCAGTCAATGCAGCAAGTGGGCGATTATTAACAAAAGCAAATGTCTTACGACGACCTGGACCACAGTATGACTGACAGCCTATTTCAATTTCAGCATCAGGATCTAATTTTTCTAATTTTTTCTTTAATGATTTTAAGTTAACTGCCTGACATTCGTCACAAATCAAAAATTTATTCTTCACTTCGCTACCCACCTTTACATTATTTTCTCTCATATTGACTTCCATTCATTTATTACAACTCTAATTATTTTACTCTTTTTAATTAAAAATTCAAGCACTAAAAAAGATTTGCTATAAATAAAAAGCAAGACATATATTTTCTTAATAAAATGTCTCGCATCATCATAATAGTAGTCTTATTGTCCGTGATATATTTTAAATTTCAAAGGTTTAATTCCCTCTTTTTCCCATACTTCATAAATAGAGTGCTTATCAACTCTATTATCGATAATTGTAATGCCACAATCTCCTCCACCAGCTCCAGAAGTTTTTGCTGCACCACCAAAACGTTCACCAATATCACATAATAATTTTAATTTTTTTGTTTCAATATCAACCGTAGCCTCTTTATCCATTTGCTGAATAATACTACGATTTTGACGAATCATTTTTTGTACACCTTTTATATTATTCGTTTTAAAAGCATAGATTAAATTTTCCACACACGTATTTGATTGATCAAGAAACTTACCATAAAAAATAGGGTCAGATTTTAAACGCTTGACTTCGCTTACTAAGTGAGGTGACGAAGCAGGAGAACCGGTCCATCCTATGAGAACTTCCATATTTTCAGGCGCTTGTAAAGGTTCTATATGAAGACCTGGCCAGTTTTTTTCTAATACTTCATCTACAGATGTTTCTTTCATTTGTTGTTTTACCCATTCGTGATCAAACGTACTATAGGCAAGCCATCCACTATAAACACTAACAGCAATATCTCCGCATGAACTTAAACTTTGTAATCTCATATTTGAAATAACCGCAAGCTTATAAATATAAAGATTGGATAACTCCATTTCATAAAATTCATTTAGAACCTTAATCACAGATACTAAAACTGCAGCACTAGAACCTAAACCATACTTTTGTCCTGATGCATCTGCAAGATTACTATCAATAGTAAGATGAAAATGTTTTAATTTTATATTACAACTTTTCGCATACTGCTCAAACACTTCAATAGCAGTAACTACATATTTGAGTTGATTGGCTGCATGTACATATGATATTTCTATTTTATCTTCATTACGATTAAATGTGACAGGTTTATAGTGTAATGTTTTAGAATGAATCGTACCTGTGATTTCATTTGAAGCTTCAATAGCAGCCGTGACAAAACGATCTACTGCAATTAACACTGATTTATATCCAGGTTCGGTTACAGCATATTCGCCCGCTATATAAAGTTTTCCTGGCGCTTTTGCCTGAATCATTATATCTCTTCCCTACTTAATTATTTCGACTCCTGCGTGTGTAATATCACTTGTTATAATTTGATCTTTATTAAATACTTCTAAAAATTGATTCACAATCGCTTGTTGATGTTTCTTTTCTATTAGAACTTTTACATTTGGTCCTGCATCCATAGTAAAATAACAAGGTAATCCTGCTTCTCTACATTCATGTACAATTCTCATAGCTTCGTAGCTTTCTGGCACAAGATATGTAAATGGTGGCTGTGCACCTAAATTTGTTGCGTGCATTCTCAAACCGTTTGCCTCAATCACTTCACCCATTCGTTTAAAATCTTTTTGGGCAATCGCTTGTTTTGTGACTTTTAAATCTTCCTCTACATGATCTAACCAGTATTGATAAAAACGTGAAGTCTCACGAGTTAAAGACATACCTGAACGACTTGATACTTTCTTTGATTTATTGTTAATAACTACAAAAATCATAGCTAAGTCATTCTCGAAACCATCTGACTCAATTTGATGGGCGTAAGACGTTTTATCATCATGACCTTTTTCCCATTCAGCAAAACCACCATAAATACTTCTTGATGCTGATCCAGAACCACGACGAGCAAGGCGAGATAAATCTTTATCTGATAGGTTTAAATCAAGCGCTTCATTGCAAGCACCAGCTAAAGCTGCATATGCACTAGCTGAAGAAGCTAAACCGGCAGCAGTAGGTACAAAATTATCACTTTCTATGAGTGCATACGTTGAAATACCAGCTTCTTTTCGAATCATATCCATATAACGTTGAATTTTGGCGCTTTCTTTAGCGTTAACAGCTTCCTTATTTAAAATAAGTTGATCTTCTGTTAATGAAGCATCAAACGTTACACGTGTTTCTGTATAGAAACGCTCTAATGTCACTGATAAACTATTATTCATAGGAATAATTAGATCTTCATCTGCTTTTCCCCAATATTTTATTAGAGCAATATTCGTATGAGCGCGTGCTTTACCACTTTTTTTCAAAGATTTATCCTCCTAACTTTTCAATCCAAGTATGTTGCGCTCCAGCTTTTTCGGCTGCTGCAACAATAGTTTTAGCAGTCACTTCTTCTTTAGTTAGAATTAACATGCTACCTCCTCGTCCACCGCCAGTTAATTTCCCAGCTACTGCACCATGTTGTCTTCCAATTTCGAGTAATGTTTCGATTTTATCATGACTGACTGTCAATGTTCTTAAATCGTCTTGACATTGATTAAATATATTAGCAAGCTGATCAAAGCTGTGATGGTTAATTGCATCACTAGCTAAATAAACAAGAGAGCCAATATGTTCAATGACATTCATATATGACTCATCGTTATCACATAAACGATGTACATCTTCAACTGCTTGTTTTGTAGAGCCTTTAACTCCTGTATCAATAACAACCATATAGCCATCTAAATCAAGAGACTTTAAAATTTCAACTTCTCCTTTTTGATACCAAACGGGTTGATTCGTTACAATCGTTTTTGTATCAATACCACTTGGTTTACCATGAGCAATGCGTTCAGCCCAGTCTGCATTTTCTAGTAATTCTTTATCAGATAGCGGCAATTCTAAATAATCATAACTTGCTCTTATAAAAGCTACTGCTACTGCTGCACTCGAACCTAAACCTCGAGAAGGTGGTAAATTAGCTTGAATTTTAATCAACAATGGTTCTTCAACATGTTTGCTTTCTACGAAGTGTGTAATAAGTGATTTCAAATGATCAGGTGCATCGTATAAAGGACCATCATAAACATCACTCTGAATTGCTGAATAATTACCTTTTTCTAAGCTTTCAATAAGCACTTTTACTTTTCCTGAAGTAAATGGAATGGCGATTGCTGGCTGGCCAAAAGTTACAGCATGCTCACCAATCAATATAATTTTTCCGTTAGATTCTCCATAGCCACGTCGTACCATGATCTCTCACCTTTAATATTCTTTCTAAAATGATTTCAACATTCATTAATGTTGTTTTAAAATTGAACATATTTATACATTTGTACATGTCATGTCACACATATGTTTATACTCATTTACTTCAAATCTTGCATTTGTGTTAATACATCAATAAATAGTATAAAACTTTGTCAAAAATAGTTCAAAACTTTGAAATATTTATATCCTAAAAAATGTTATAATCAACATAATTATGGTTAAATTATCGTTCTTAAATGAATCCACCTCATCTATATTACTATAAAAAATAATAAGAATGTAGCAATTTTTATATTTTTGAAGGTAAATATATACTTTAGTTGTATGATTGCATGCTAAAAAGGGAGTAAGCTAAAATTCACTTAGAATTTTTCTTACTCCCTTTTATCTTATTTTAATCTAAGGAACGATTCATTTTCTCATTACGTTCAATCATTTTATCGAAATATCCTTCATAACGTTGCCACTCATCCTCTGTAATTGGATCCATATTTAGCTGACCACCTAAGTCTTTAATCGCATAAAGTAATTGGAACATCACATCTTGAACTTTAATGTCTCGATGAAGTAATGTCTCCAAAGATGCCATACATTCTGGTTTAATATCCGGATATTTAAATTTTGTAACTTCACCTTTCAAGGCACGTTGATAAAATTCATGCATCATTTCAGCTCTTTCTTCACCAGAGCCTTCAACACATAAATAAATTTGAACTGCAATACCTCCACGTACCCGTCGTTGTGAAATACCAGCAAATTTTTTTCCATCAATACTTAGATCAAATCTTCCAGGACAATATGAATGTTCTATTTCTTTAGTATCTATATCTACATTTTCATTTTCGAACATTTTACAAATAAGTAAATACATCACTGTGAATGCTTCATCAATGGTTGTCTCAGTTTGTCCTTTAAAAATAAGCGAAATATTTAAAACACCTTGGTCTAATACAACCCCAAGACCACCAGAATTTCTAACGATTGCATTATAACCGATCTCGTCAGTTAAGTATTGAATACCGTCTTTTAAAAATGGCAAACGTGAATCATGTATACCTAAAATGACAGTGTGTTGGTGAATCCATGTTCTTACAACGTTACAAGATATATCTTTTCCTACACTTTCTGAAAACGTGTCATCAAATGCAAATGACTGCATTGGCGCTAAACCTGAAGAATGGTCTATATAGCGCCAATGAATGTCATTAAAATACTTACTCGCTAAATCCATTATTGTAATGTTTGAGCAGCAGTAATAATTGATAAGTTATAAACGTCTTCAGTAGAACAACCACGAGATAAATCATTTACAGGTGAATTAAGACCTTGTAAAACTGGACCAATCGCTTCAAATCCACCTAAACGTTGTGCAATTTTGTAGCCAATATTACCTGCTTCTAAACTTGGGAATACAAATACATTTGCGTCACCTTGAATTTTTGCTCCAGGTGCTTTTTTCTCTGCAACTGCAGGTACAATCGCAGCATCAAATTGAAATTCTCCATCAACCACTACATTATCTAAACCTTCAGATTTCACTTTTTCTTGTGCTAATTTTACTGCGTTAGCGACTTTTTCTACATCATCTGATTTAGCTGAACCTTTAGTTGAGAAACTTAACATAGCAACACGTGGGTCCATACCAAAACTTTTTGCTGATTTTGCACTTTCTACGGCAATTTCTGCTAAATCAGAAGATTCTAATGTTGGATTGATAGCGCAATCACCAAATATATATTGTTTATCTTCTTTAATCATAAAGAAGATACCAGATGTTCTAGATACGCCAGGTTTTGTTTTAATAATTTGTAAGGCAGGACGGACAGTATCTCCAGTTGAATGTGCAGCACCACTTACTAATCCATCAGCATGACCAGCGTATACTAACATTGTTCCGAAATAGTTGACATTGTTTAATAATTCTTGAGCTTGTTCTTCAGTAGCTTTACCTTTACGACGTTCTACGAAAGATTTGACTAATTCAGGTTTCAAATCACTTTTAGAAGGATCGATAACTTGAATATTAGAGACATCTAATCCTTTATCTTGAGCTAAAGTATTTACTTTTTCTTCATTACCTAATACTAAAGGTGTAACATAGTCAGTTGCTTGTAACTTTGTAGCCGCTGTTAATACTCGTTCATCTTCACCTTCCGGTAATACAATTCTAACGTTTTTTCCTGAAAGTTTTTCTTGTAATACATCTAATAAACTAGACATAATGCCCTCCTCAAATTTTTTAAATAATAGTATGTTCACCTTAATTATACTTTATTTCTTTTAATATTTCTATTTCATTAATTTGTAATCTTTTAAGTATGTGTGACAATTCTCTTTATGATAAAATTTAATCTGTATTGATAAAAAATATATTTAAAGGAGCGATAGATATGAGTGAAGCAGCTGAAACATTAGATGGTTGGTATAGCCTTCATTTATTTTACGCTGTAGATTGGGCAACGTTTAGATTGGTGCCAGAAGATGAGCGCGAAGCAATGATTAATGAATTTAAAGTATTTATCGAAAATAAAGCAACTGCCAGAGAAAAACAAGCTGGAGATTATGCTTTATATAATATTACAGGCCAAAAAGCAGATATTTTATTATGGTATTTACGTCCAGAAATGAAAGAATTGAATGAAATTGAAAATGAATTAAATAAATTAAGAATTGCTGATTTCTTCATTCAAACTTATTCATATGTATCTGTGATTGAGTTAGGTAACTATTTAGCTGGTAAATCAGACGAAGATCCTTATGAAAATCCACATATTAAAGCAAGATTATATCCAGAATTGCCTAGAACAGAATATATTTGTTTCTATCCAATGGATAAACGTCGTAATGAAACATATAACTGGTATATGTTACCAATGGAAGATCGTAAAAAATTAATGTATAACCATGGCATGATTGGACGCAAATTCGCTGGTAAAATTAAACAATTCATTACTGGTTCAGTAGGTTTTGATGATTTTGAATGGGGCGTCACATTATTCTCAGATGATGTTCTACAATTCAAGAAAATTGTTTATGAAATGCGTTTTGATGAAACAACTGCTCGCTATGGCGACTTTGGTAGTTTCTATATCGGCCATATTTTAACTACTGATCATTTCGATCAATTTTTTGCAATTTAATATATAAATGGAGCAAAGACTAGCATAATAAACGCTAGTCTTTGCTCCATTTTTCAATAAATTAATATATCTATATAAGACAATTAGTTTCCGAGATAAAGTACACTTTTTACAAAGTGTACTTCAAGTAGTATGGTTTGGGAGAACTTCATTACTACTCTGAACATTAACAAATCACAAAAGTGCTGTCGCTACCCAGCACAATTTTGATTTGTTAACCATTATTATTTAACCGAATTGTAATGTTCTGAAACATTATTGTTATAAATCAATTGTTTTTTAACATTAAATTTTATTTTCATTAAAATATATTTACCTACTATTGAGATATAAATGAATGATCATCATATTATGATTATTAAGTTTTATAATGTAAGGTAGTTATTTTCATGTACTTCTACTATAATAATGATTACATCTTAACGAATGGTGATGAAATGGAAAATACAAATAAACAAGAACATATAGATGAAACTTTAATCAAAGACGTCGTCATGATGGCTGGACGTATATTACTTGAATCTGGTGCGGAAGGAACACGTGTAGAAGATACAATGACCCGTATTGCCCGAAAGCTAGGATATCCTGAAAGCAATAGCTTCGTTACAAATACAGTCATTCAATTTACTTTACATAATGAATCTTACCCCCGAATATTTAGAATTAATTCCCGTGATACTAATCTCATTAAAATTTCACAAGCAAATGAAATATCACGATTAATCACAAAAGGGGATATCTCTTTAGAAGATGCAAAAGAGCGATTAGAAAAAATATATATTGCAAAACGAGATAGTAGCTTAACATTTAAAGGGATTGCTGCTGCCATTATTGCAATTAGTTTCCTATATTTGCAAGGTGGCCAATTTATCGATGTGATTACTGCTCTACTTGCAGGTAGTATTGGATATCTGGTTGTTGAAATTCTGGATCGCCGATTACACGCACAATTTATTCCAGAATTCGTCGGATCCTTAGTTATTGGTATTATTGCAGTATTCGGTCATTGGTTAGCGCCAAGTGGTGATTTAGCTACTATTATTATTGCTGCAGTCATGCCTATTGTACCTGGAGTACTGATTACGAATGCTATACAAGATTTATTTGGTGGTCATATGATGATGTTTACCACTAAGTCTTTAGAAGCACTTGTAACCGCATTTGGTATAGGTGCCGGTGTAGGTTCGATATTAATATTAGTTTAGGAGTACGCATAAATGTTTTGGTTATTTAATTTTATATTTAGTTATACAGCTTCTCTCTTTTTCTGTGTAATCTTTGACGCTCCTAGAAAGCTGTATTTATCGTGTGGTTTTGTTGGAGCTTGTGGATGGATGGTATATATTTTATTCTACCAAGGTTTGAATATACATACGATTTATTCAAGTTTTTTCGGTAGCTTTACATTGGGGTTAATCAGTCATTACATGGCTCGTAAAAAACGTGAACCTGCAATCATTTTCATGGTTACTGGTATTATTCCATTAGTTCCTGGTGGACTTGCTTTTGATGCAACTAAAAATCTAGTCTTATTACAATTTGGTAAAGCAATCAACACAATGCTCGAAGTCACACTTATCGCTGGTGCGATTGCATTAGGATTATTATTTGCAGACCAAATTTCAAAAATCATCGTTTCTGGTTTCGCTCGACGACGTAAACGTATATAACAATAAAACGCGAGAGATTGTTGGTAATTAACCCTCATCTCTCGCGTTTACGTATATTATTTTTTATCTTGTATCATTTCTTTAACTTCTCGTTCTGATTGATTTAAAATCAGACGACTTAATTCGTCATTATTCATATTTTTTAATTTAGGGTATCGAACTACAAAGAAAATAAGACCAATCACTAACCAACTACCCAATGCAATATATGAAGGCATTGAAAGTGAAGCTGGTGATCCTGGAACTAATAATAAAAGTAAAAAGATAAATGAAACAATAGAACCCAAAATAGCAAAGGTCTTATAAATAGGACCATACGTGTTACTTTGTTTATTGTAACTAAATAGCTTAGCAGCAGATAAACAAGTAATAAAATAAGCAATAGATACACCTGTTGAAGACATATCAACAATCCATGTTAATGCGGTACGTCCTAACCATGGCGCAATTAAAGTAATAGCTACTAAAAAGATAATGGCTACATATGGTGTTTTATATTTTGGATGTAATTTACTAAACGCTTTAGGCATGATACCAGCACGTCCCATTGAGAATAGTAATCGACTTGAACTCATTAAGAATCCGTTTAATCCAGTAAAAATCCCCATAATAATAGCAATCGCTAATACTCCTAAACCAATATAACCAAAAGCAGTTTGTGTTTCAGCGCCTGTTAACCATAAATTTCCGTTAAAATTCGCATTATTCGTACCCAACCACCCTGTGTATAAAATCATAATGACATAAGTTAAAGCTGCCGCTAATAAACTGTATACAATCAGTTTGAACGTTTTATTTGGCGAGAAATTAAACTCTTCTGCTGTTTGTGGAATATTATCAAATCCCACATAAGCCCATGGTGCAATAGCTACAATCATAATAATGGAATTAAACCATCCAAGTTCTTTACTTGCTAAAGGTTGTAAGTTACTTAACGAAAAGTTATTTCCGAAAAATGAACCTACAAACATAAGCACAACAACAATGACCATTGCTATACAAAAATAATATTGGAGTGTACCAGAAACACTTGCACCACGAATTGCAATAAACATAAATACTAATAATAATACCGTAGCAATAACTATTTCTGTTATGTAAACATCCCATCCAGCAATCGTATATAACCTTCCATTATTCAAAATGTTTGGCAGTAAAAACTTAATTAATAAACTAAATGCTGTCGCATTTAACGCTACTACACAAACATAACCGAATGTTAAGAACCATGATGAAAAGAAACTCACATATCTTCCAAAACTTAAATAACTAAACGCGAATGCACCGCCTGACACAGGAAAACGTTCGACTAATGCGCCATAACTTACAGCAATTAATATCATCAATAAAGCACCAATGACAATACCAATAGATGAAGCAATCGGACCTGATTGTTTAATCCAATCACCGGGTAGTATAAATGCTCCCCATCCGATACACGAGCCATAAGCAATCGCCCAAACAAATTTTTCAGAGAGATTTTGTTTTAAATCTCCTCTATCTATCTCTCGATTTTTATTATTCATAAAATAAACTCACCTCAGGTACTTAACATACCCAAAAAGGTGAGTTTACTAACCAAAATATAAAATATTATTATCCAGCAAATTTAAATGTTGCAATAATTAACATTAACCATCCCACAATAAAGAGTACGCCCCCTATTGGTGTAATAGCTCCTAAAATACGAATTTGAGTCAATGCAAGAATATATAATGAGCCACTAAATAGAACAATACCAAAGAACAGAAGCCATCCTGCCCAATTCACATTAATAGAAGTTGTACCACTAATAATGCCAATCATAATTAATCCTAGACCATGATACATTTGATAATTCACTGCTTTTTCCCATACTGACATATATTTATCAGAGAGTTTTCCTTCAAGTCCATGTGCACCAAATGCGCCCGTACCAACAGACATCATCGTACACAATGCACCTAAAATTATAAATACTTTCATCATAATATTTTAGTTCTCCTAACTTAATTTTAATTAAAAATCAAATATTGATTCACCATTTCCAATTTCATCATCCGTCACCATCATATTAGACGATTTAGTTTGATGCTTCATTGTTTGTGGAACTTTACCACCCATCGCTTCAATTTCTGCAGCAGTAATCGCTGAATGATTTGAAGGCTTATTTGAAAACGAAGATTCAGAAGTTACAATATTAGTAAAATCATGTTTTGATTTTTTAGAAGGTCGTTTTGAAACATCGGAATAAAGAGATGTTAAAGTATGAATCGCATACATATGCTTTTCAAACTGTTGTTCATCTTGAGCTTCATCTGCTTGCACTAATTCTTGTTCTATAAGTTGAATTAATTGTTCTTTGTTCAATTAAGATTCCCCACTTTCACACCATTGTATTGGCGTTTTACCTTTAGATTCTAAATAATCATTTGTACGAGAATAAGGTTTAGACCCAAAGAAACCTCGATAAGCAGATAATGGACTTGGATGAACAGATTTAATGATATGATGCTTTGCTGTATCAATTAATTTTATCTTTTGCTGCGCAGGTTTTCCCCATAAGATAAAGACAACATCTTCGCGATAATCTGAAATAGCTTTAATGACTTCATCTGTAAATATTTCCCATCCAATGTCCTTATGGGAATGTGCTTCACCTTTACGTACAGTTAATACAGTATTTAATAACAGAACACCTTCACGTGCCCAGTCCTGTAGATGTGGAGAAGTTCTATGACAGCCGATATCATCTTCTAATTCTTGATACATATTTCTTAAAGATGGTGGGAATTTAGCATTGGGTTGAACTGAAAATGCTAACCCATGTGCTTGGTTAGGTCCATGATATGGATCTTGACCCAAAATAACAACTTTAATATCTTCAAATGGTGTTAAATCAAAAGCTTGATAAATATTTTCTCTATCTGGATAGACGATTTGTGTCGTATATTCTTTTTCTAAAAAATCATGCATTGCTTTAAAATCATGTTTTGTTGTAATGTCATGAAAAATGTCTGACCATTCCATCGTTTTCACCTCACTTCTATTTTAACATATGACCCCTTTGGAACGTGATATAAATCGCCTTACTATCTTCATGCTAGAACAATAGTTGAGTTACATGATATGATAAATAAAGATGTAAATAATTGACAGGAGTGATAATACATGGCATTAAAAAAAGTATTAACAATTGCCGGTTCTGATACAAGCGCTGGCGCAGGTATGCAAGCCGACCTTAAAACATTTCAAGAACTAAACACTTACGGTATGGTGGCTTTAACAGCTGTTGTAACAATGGACAAAGAAACTTGGTCTCACGATGTGACACCACTTCCAATGGATGTATTCGAAAAACAATTAGAAACAGTCATTTCAATTGGTCCAGATGCTGTTAAAACAGGTATGCTTGGAACTGAAGAAATCATTAAACGTGCTGGCGAAGCATTTGAACAATCAGGTGCAAAATATTTCGTAGTAGATCCAGTTATGGTATGTAAAGGGGAAGACGAAGTACTTAACCCAGGAAATACAGATGCAATGATTAAATATTTATTACCTAAAGCAACGGTCGTAACACCTAATTTATTTGAAGCTGGTCAATTATCTGGATTAGGTAAATTAACGTCAATTGAAGATATGAAAAAAGCTGCAAAAATCATTTATGATCAAGGTGCTCAACATATTATTATTAAAGGTGGTAAAGCATTAGATCAAGATAAATCTTATGACTTATATTATGATGGTCAAACATATTATCAATTAACAACTGATATGTTCCAACAAAGTTATAACCACGGTGCAGGTTGTACATTTGCAGCAGCTACAACAGCTTACTTGGCAAATGGTAAATCACCTAAAGAAGCTGTTATTAGCGCTAAAGCATTTGTGGCATCAGCAATTAAAAATGGTTGGAAAATGAATGACTTTGTAGGCCCAGTTGATCACGGCGCATACAACCGCGTAGAACACATCGACGTCGACGTCAAAGAAGTTTAAAGAAGTACTGCATTTTTGAAAAAAATGCTAGTACTTCTTATGCAAAAGACACTAGTCTTTTGTAATCCTTAATTAGATTTCATTGTCCTTCCCCGACGCCCCAACTTGCGTTGATCGTTGATTTTCATTTTGAAAGTCTCTTTGTCGGGGCCCCAGCATTAGAGTTGAAAGAAGCTAATCAGCGCACTTTCAATTCAATCAGCTACTGTCTGTACTGCATTTTTGAAAAAAATGCTATTACTTCTTATGCAAAAGACACTAGTCTTTTGTAATCCTTAATTAGATTTCATTGTCCTTCCCCGACGCCCCAACTCGCGTTCATCGTTGACTTTCTTTTTGAAAGTCTCTTTGTCGGGGCCCCAGCATTAGAGTTGAAAGAAGCTAATCAGCGCACTTTCAATTCAATCAGCTACTGTCTATGCTGTATTTTTTAAAGAAATATAAGCACTTCTAAAGCTTTTAATCTTGTGTATAATAGTTTGGTCACACTAAGATTAAAAGCTTTTCTTATATCTTCTAGGCATTTAGTCGTAGTATGCTCTACACAGTCCGTTGCAATAAAAGTTAGTACCATAGACTCATGTTTTTTATAATCAAATCCATTACTATATTAAGTGTAGAGAGACAAAGGAGGAATTAACAACATGATTATCTACAAGCAAAATATAGAAAACGGTATCCCAATATACGAAATCATTACAAAGACCTTCAAGACGATTACGGTAAAATTCGATGAAACGTTTAGTAAAAATGACATCTATAAATTGCTCTCTCTACTAGAAAGTGACGTTGATAACATGAATTAAGTTATTCATCACATTTCAAAAATTAAAAAGTGTTTTTCGTAATTGAATACGAAAACAAACGAATATTTCAAAATCTTTTTTAAAGTTAAGATGCCCCTAATACTCAAAACTTTAAAAGGTCATTAATTATTCAAAAGCTCACCCTAATAAAATAGCGTTAATGTTAGCCAAGAATGTCCCCTTTTGGAAACTTAGAGAGAAACTTTAAGTTATACTAACATTAACGCTATATCTTTATAATATTGTTTCTTTTTTAACACCTATGATGGGTTATCAACGATTAAATAAATAATTATAAATCAGTATGATTACTTTTTTTAGTAATAACTATTTTTTCTTCACCATTTAAACCAAAGACGTTTATTTCATTATGACTCACTTTTTTGAAGGTCACTTCTTCATCTATATCTATAGTCCTTTTATACTTAACATTAAATTGTGTCCACTCTATTTGAAAATACGCTAATACACAATCCACTACCAGTTGACCAGGAACAATGGTTGAATGAAGCTCATTTTTATCATTAACAAGTCGAAGGTAATGACTTACTTTATCATGACTAAACTTCATCATTTACCTCCTTTTTTATAAATGTTTGCCTAATAAATATACATTGTCTATTATCTTTATATATTTTTAAATCGTAGATATATTGGATATATGTTTTAAACTTTTTCGTACTTTTATGTGTTAAGTACCCCTCATATTTTAGCCTACATTTTAATGATTCAAATTCTTCACATGTTGTTCGCACAAGAAGAATATTTTCTTGTTGAAACTTTTGGAACAACTTAAATTTTGGCCAAACGTTTGCACACATGAGTGAAGGCACCACACCTTTATACGTTCTTTCAACTACTTCGCAATACGCTCTTACTTCTTGTTCATTAAAATATATTTCTATTTTCTCACAAGCTCCATCGTTCGAAGAGTATCGCATTCCCCATTCCTCCTCCAATCCCCATCGTAGCAACTCCCCGCTTCCAATGTGTCATATTTAATAACCTAGTGATTAATGCTACGCCACTTGCGCTATAAGGATGACCAGACGCAATGGCTCCCCCCCACTGATTGACTTGATTAATATTTAATTTTAACTCTTGAATTGAAGCTAAAACTTGTGAACTAAATGCCTCATTAAGTTCTATTGCATCAATGTCACTTATTTTTAAATTTTGTTTTTTTAGTAATTTTGTTACAGCAGGTACTGGTCCAATACCTAGTCGTTTCGGATTGACACCTATTGTCACTGCATCTGTAAACATCATTCCCTCTGATATTCCGTATTGTAATGCCGTTTCTTGATTCATAACGAGTGCAAGCGCAGCGCCGTCATTTTTCATACAACTATTTCCAACCGTTACTGTTCCGTTAGCTAGTAAAGGACGTAATCGATTTAATCGTTGTTCAGTAAGTGTTGGCTTAATACTTTCATCTTTATCAAATAAATGACCTTTGATGTTTAAAGATACAATTTCATTACTTATACTTCCATTCTTATAATATTGATGTGTGAGATGATGACTACGTATCGCAAAGGCATCTTGTTGTTTACGCGTAATATGATAATATTGCGCAACATTTTCAGCTGCCTCTATCATACTTGGATCTTGACCTTTTGGTGCAAAAGAGGCACGCTCATAAAATTCTGGTAATTGTGTATCATACACTGATTGAGGGCGTTTAATCTTCCAAGGAGCACGACTCGTGCTTTCTACTCCTCCAGCTATATAAATATGACCTGCACCAGCTTGAACCATTCGACATGCATATATAATACTTTCTAACCCTGACCCACATTGACGGTCCATTGTAACACCTGGAATACTCTCAGCTAGACCTGCTTCTAATAAGGCTTTACGAGCAATATTTCCACCATTACCTACGATATTTCCAATCACTACATCATCTATATCAGGTATTATTTTAGGAAAAATTGAATTCATTTCTTCAAATAAGGGCATGAGTAATGTTTCAGGTTCTAAATGTTTCAATTCCCCACCATATTTGCCAAAAGGTGTACGCTTCGCCCATACAATAACCGGTTGGTTCATAATTTAAAGTCTCCTTTTACATAGGCAGTACGCATTTTATTTCGAGCAACTTTGCCACTTTGGGTATATTGCATACTGTCTACTTTTATAAATTTGGAAGGTACATCATATCGTGATAGAACTTTCATAATATGTTGTCTCACAGTTTGGTACTCAAGTTCTATCGATCCTGTATATAGTAAAACCGCTATTTCCCCAAAACGTGGATGCGGTTCTCCTATAACAATTGCTTCTTCTACTCCATCAATATTTTTTATCATTTGTTCAATAACTTGAGGATAAACATTTTTACCTCCAATAATTAATCGTTCATTTTGACGACTCACTAAATATAATTGATTATCTTTAATATAAGCGTAATCGCCTGTTTTAATCCATGTTTCAGGTAATACGACAGATTGATTTACATATCCAGAGAATATCATATTACTTTTTACATTTAATAACCCTATATGATTCTTGTCTTTTTCCTCTAAACCAATCGTTACATTTTGAAATATGTATCCCACTGAATCAACAGAAGCTTTACGGTTAATGTTATAACTAATAAAACTTGCTTCTGACGTTCCAAAAAATTCAATAATATTAGCATGCTGAAATGTTTCGGCTATACGCTTAAACAACGAAGAAGAGAGTTTCGCCCCACTACTTAAAATAGTCGTTAAATGTAGGTGATCGTGATTTATTTTTGTTATTGCATGTAGCATTGTTGGAACAAGAAATAATGCACTATTTGTTGTTTGTTGTTTCATTTTGCTAACGAGCTTAGTCGCATTAAAACGGGTTTGTCCAATAAATGTTCTCCCTGTATATAACGCATAAATACAAGTGTATAAAGACAATGAATGTGCAAGTGGTCCCGGTGCTACAAGTATGTTTTCTTTATGACGAAGTAGCTTTTCATTTTCTTTGTATGACGCAAGCCAAGATGGTTCATTTCGATAATATGCTTTAGGTAACCCTGTTGTCCCAGATGTAAAACCAATATGTAATAGTTGATGGACTTGTGACTGCTCATTTAAATATGTTGGATATGTTTCAGAAGACGTTGTCTTTATCAGTCTATGCTGTTCATCAACAAGATAGTCAATATGATACGTTTCAATCAGTTGATGAATTGTTACTTCAGACCATTGATCATCTAAAAAACATGGAATACTTCCTTGCTCTAATATTGCAAAATAATTCAACATATTATGTAAAGGACTTTTACTTAACAATCCTACTCGGGACCCTTTCGGTAAATGCATGAAGACTGATTTTAATTGCTGTATTGCTGTATAAAGTTCTTGATATGTCAATACATCTTCTTCGAACGATAGTGCAATCATATCTGGTTGTTCTACTGAATAGTGATTTAATTTATTTAGTATTTCTAACATATGACCCTCTCTGAATGTTAACTGAATTAATTATTATATTAACATTATATGAAAAATAACACATAAAAAAATCACTCTAACTATTAGTTCTTTTAACTAACAATTAGAGTGTTTTTTCATCAAAGCGGTATATCGTAATAATAATGTTGGTCATAACCTTTTTTAATAGTTTCAATTGAACCGTATTGTTTAAGCATTTGACTACAATGTTTAAACTCATCTTCAGTTAAAAAACGTGGTTGCCAAAATGTTTCTTTATTATTGCTATAAATTGGATAAAGTTTCAAGGATAAGTCATTTTCAGGAGTGATAGTAAGACGTGCAATAAAACTGTATGGAGGTACAAAACGTTGATTATATTCTCCATTACTATTGAATATTCCATTGCCGATACTATACACCACAGTAGTTCGATTAATTTTCTCAATACTTTGCATCATATGTGCACCGTGACCAATAATTAAATCTGCTCCCGCTTCTTCCAATAACTGTGCATATTCACGTTGTTTTATCTGAACTTTACCAAAATCGACACCCCAGTGAGCAATAACAATCACTTTAGCACCTTCTTCTTTCACTTTAGAAATTTGCTTATACAAAGAAGGATTGATACAAGCAACACCAGGTTTATTTCCTATTGCATAAAAATCGTATTCTCTATACATAGGACGTCGATACCAATATGCATTAAATATTGTATATTTTTGACCATTATAGTTAAGTACAAAAGGTTTTTCTGCTTCTTCTTGAGTATTTCCAGCACCTATTGTATATATGTTCTCTGTTTCAAACTGTTTAATTGTTCGATTTAACCCTTCTATGTTGCAGTCCATTAAATGATTATTAGCAAGCGTGGCTAAATGAATATATTCTTTTTTTAAAGCACGAGCTGTTTCTTCCTCAGAAGCATGTAAAACATAAGGTTTACGCTGTCTTAAATAAGCATTATCATCATCAGAAATAGCTGCCTCAAAATTACATATGTTAAGATCTCCTGTTTTTAAGAAATCACGAATACCATCGAAACTGTAATATCGACCTTTAGATGTTAATGCATCATCGATATCTTTTGCTTGACGTTTTCGAGTATAATATTCACCAAAATAAGTATCCCCAATAATGTTCATTTCAAATGGTGATTTCCGTTTCTTACGAATCGAATCACGTTTAGTATGTTTAGGCTTACCCTGTGTCACTTGCATAATTGAATTATAAATTAATTCATCTCTATGAAACGCATTTTTAGCACCTAACACGACCGTAATATATTCTTCACCATTTATTTTAGACAGTACTGTACCGATAGAGTGATTTTGACCGTAGAAGAAACCATGTGTAATCATTCCATAATTAAACAAATTAGATTCAGATTTATAAAACTTATCTTTGAACACATAATTATTCTTTGTTAGCATATCTTTAATAAAGGGATATTTGTTAAATAATAATTTACTTGCTAAATATAAATCATTCAAACTTAATTCTTGTATCTTATTACTTATTCTTCTTCCCGTTATATTCAGTGCACTTCTCGGATTTGCCCCTATTTCTTTAGTAGTTTCTTTTATATATTTCAAACTATCACTATTACTACCTATAACTGTATTTGCTAGCATTAAAATAGCATTCGGTGAGGAAGTAACAATAGCTGAAGTCAATAGTTGATTTAAAGTAATTTCATCTTTTTTATTTAATGGAATTGATCTTGGATTTTTACTTTCTCTAATTGCTTGTTTGTCAGGCTTATATATATCACTAAGTGATAATTGTTTTGAGAAAATTAAATCAAGAATATGATGAATAATTAAAACACCACCTAATCCTTGGTTTTGAATTACATCTTGATTCCCGATATAAGAAACTTTCTCATTTGTTTTTACACTAAAAGTTGCTACTCCATAACCTTTACTAGAAACTTTATGCGCATTAACTTTATGGGTAGCATTTGAATTAGCATATAAAATAAGATGTTTTTTTACATTTTTAAAATTACTATTTCTTACTGATCCTTTAATTAATATCAAATCATCATCTTCTATAATATTAGCAACTTCGTATGCTAGTAGCTCTGCACTTTCATAATATCCACCTATCATACGTTTAGGTAATTTTTTCATAGTATACTTCATTTCTTTACCATGCCCATAAACTAAATCAATATTTGAATTAATTAGTTCTTCCGCAATAAGCTCATGCTGGCGTTTTGCTTCTTTTTCATTCTTATTTAATCCAATTATTCTACCTAAAATCGCAATAGTTTTACCTTTATAAAAACGAGATTTAGTTTTTAAAACTTTAATACCTTCAAGCATTGATATTCCCATTGCATTCCATGAATCATTAATTAACGTATATGTAACACCATTATTTTTTTTGTAATGCTCAAAATTTTGTACACCATTGTTAGGTTGATAATTTTCTAATTTGTACATAATACTTTCAAGTGGGATATCTAATAATTTTATTATCGTCAAAACACCAATAATATTCTCAATCATTGCTTTACCAGATAGAAACGTGTTAAATGATACTGGTTCACCTAATATAGAAGCTTCAACATGAGTATAGTCTTTATACTCCTCAAACCTTTCAATAATCGAGTCTGACTCATTATTAAAACCATAAGTCACTATATTCTTATTATATTTTTCTATCGCATTTTTAACAGTGAAATATTCATTCATATCTCTATTTAATATTACTTTCCCATTATGATGCATACCTTCAGCGATTTTAGACTTTAGAATAGCTGTTTCATATGGTGTTTTATTTTGTCCACCATCTATTGAAGTTATTAATGCTAAATCTGGAATATATGTTTTGGCTATTCCTCCGCTTTTCATCCATAAACTCGATATTGCCATTTCAAGAACTAAATAATCAGGATTGTTAATCGCATTAGCAACCGTAAGAGGCACTCCAGTTCTTGTGTTATGGTTCCCTCTAGTAGAATTAACTGTATGATTTACTTCTAACAATTCATTTAGTAAAGTTTTACATGTGGATTTACCAGCGGTGCCAGTAATTCCTATCATTTTTCCTTTAAATAAGAAAAATGAAAATTCCCCTAATTTTTTAATGGCACTATAGGTATTTTTCATAATAAATTGTGGGATATCTTCATCTAAATATTCAATCGGTTTACTGGCTATCACGCCACTCATAAAATATTTGTATTCTTCTAAATTTTTATGAGTATCTTCCCATCCAGCATAAATGCCAGTATTTCCTGATCCTTTATGCCACGTTTCTGAATCCATAGCTATAAATAAAGTTTTATAACCTTTTTGATGATATCTTTTCATTTGTTGTTTATTAATATCTATATTATCAACATACCAGTCTTCTTTTGGTTCTCGATACCAGTAACCTTCTAGTAATTGTTCAATTTGTTCTTTATCATAAACCATAAGTTCTCTCCTATTTAAATTTTACAATTTTATTTATAATAAAATACCAAAATAATACTGTTTATCATGTTGCATTGATACGTTAGGTAATGTTCCAAATTTTTTTAGTAGAGTATAACAATGATTAAATTCTCTTTCATCAACAAATCTTGGTTGCCATAGTGTTGCATGATTATTCGTATAAATCGGATAAAGTTTCAATTCAATTGTATGATTAGGGTTCACATTAACTTGCGGTATTAAACTATACGGGTGTTGTATAGTTTCTCTTGTATCATCATCACTATTAAAAATACTCACACCTATATCATAAAGCACTGTTGTTTGGTTTATTTGTTCAATACCTTTCATATTACGACCACCATGTCCAATGATAATATCTGCACCTGCTTTACTTAATCGTTGAGCAAGAATACGTTGTCTTATATCGTTTTCCTTAGTCTGAGTTTTTACTCCCCAATGAGCAATAACAATGATTTTGGTTGCTTCATCTTCTCTTTTTGCTATGCTCATCCGCTCATAGATAAATGGATTTAAACATGCAATACCACTCTCATTTATTATAGCATAACGACTAAAAAACAATAATTATCAGACTGATAAAAATGCGCATTAAAAATCATATACCTTTGATTATTAACATAAATAACGAATGGGTTTTCAGCATTAATTTGTTTATTTCCTGCACCAATACTATAAATATCATACGCCTCTAATAACTCTAATGTACGATTCAATCCTTCTTCGTCACTATCCATTATATGTGGACTTGCTAATGAAACTAAATCAATATCCTCTTGTTTTAATATTTCAGACGTATTTTTTCATTAGAATATCTTACATCTTTTAAATGCTGCTCTAAGCATGTGTTTTCAATATTAAATATTGATGATTCTAACATACATATATTGAAGTCCGCTTCTTCTAGTAATGGTCTAATCTCCTTAAAACTATGCGATGGCGTCCCATGTATTAAAAAGTTATTTAAACTTTCATCATTTGTACGATTCACATATGAATCACTAAAATAAGTATTGTCTAATAAATTATTTTATAAGTCGATTTTCTTATTTTTCTAATATTTTCTAATTTTGTTTTTTGAATATCAGAATTCATTATTTTAGATAATGTTTGATATATCATAGCATCTCTATGGAATGCACTTCTAACTCCTAAAGCAACAGTAATATAGGTTTCTCCATTAATTTTTGAACGAACAATACTAATAGAATCATTGACACCATAGAATAATCCATGCGTAATTAATCCATAATCATATAAATTACTTTTTGTTCTATATATGCTATCTTTAAATGTATAACTAGAAAGAGATAGCATATTTCTTACAGCTGGACAATTCGTAAACAACAAGTTACCTATCATAAACAAGTTATCTAAAGTTAATTTCTGAAGTCTACCTTCTACCGGTTCACCAGTAATATTTTCTGCAATAGAACTGTTTATACCTAAATCATTTACTATGCTTTTAACCATTTTCAAACTATTTTCACTAGACCCTAATACACTATTTGCCAACATAATTAATGCATTAGAAGCGTCATTAATGATTGCTGCTGATAAAAGTAAAAGGTGTTCCAAAATAACTTCATCATTTTTTAAGCGGAATAGCATTTTTTAGTTGGCTTGCAGTAATCGCTTCATTATCTGGTGTGAAGGTTTGACTTCGGTGTGATTTTTCAGCAAATAATAAGTTTAAAACACGATGCATAATTAATAAACTATCTGCACCTTGATTTTGAGTCACATATTGATTACCATATTGAGCAACCTTTCTTCCTACTTTCATATTAAAAGTCGTTGCACCATATCCCTCACTAGGAGGCATAACATCTTTAATATTTAAAGATTCAATAGGCTGTGCCGCATATTTAATAATTAAATCTTGTAATAATGACCATTCTTTTGAAGACTCATTACCTTTAATTAAAATATTATCCTCATTTTTTAAAATAGCTGCTGTTACTTGTGCCAATTGATTAACAGATGTATATACTCCTAATACTTTTATTTCAGACAAATGTTTTAAGCAGTATGACATTTTCTCCCCAAATCCAATGACTAAATCAATATCAGCTTGAAGTATTTCTCCTGCTAATACTTGATATTAACTCTCTTCATTTTTCATAGTTAGTCCGGAAATACCCCCAATAATGACAATAGTTCTCCATTTGAAATAATACGTTGTTTATGTAACGTGCTTAATAAATCAACCATTCCCTCTATAGTTGGTAGAGCATCGCTGTCTACAATATTATAAATATCTCCATTAAATGTGTTGTACTGAGTAGCTTGTTGATGATCTTCTAATGGTATAAAATTTTTCAAATGATTTACTACCATATAAAGAGGTATATGATATTTTTAGAGTGGCAAGTCCACTAAGTATGTACCGTAAATTATCTAGACCGCTAGTTTAGTTTGAAAATCTAAATTTTCTCCTATAATCTTTGCTTTAATTTGTGAATGTTCTCCTAACTGTCTATTTCTCATGCTAAAAACATCTGAATTAGGAATAATTCCATAAGTAATTTTATTTAATTTTAATCTTTCTATTTTAGAATAAATTTTTTCAACACCGTCACTATCACCATCTAAAACAACAATGCTATCAACAAACGTATTTTCAAGGAGTCAAGTATATAATTCTACATTATTATCTATTGTTTGATTTTTTATTTCTTCTATAGAAGAAATAATAGCAATATCTGGAATATACTTATCAAATTACTATGTATTTGCTATTAATGCACGATTGCTTGCATTAGAAGTAATATACTCTGTGTGTTCAGATGCGCTTGCTAAAGCTATTAACATGTTAAGACTTACAAGCTCTTTTTTTCTTAATTACTATTTGATTCTTATTTTTTAATAGTAGTTCTTCAAATAATGCATTAATCATATAAACACCCTTATTATTCGTACCAACAGTAGCGATTAAAGTAGTATCAGACGTATCATATGAAGTAAGTGCTAATTTATTTAGTGCATCATAAGTATCTTGTACCATAAATTGAAGAATGTCTTCGTTAAGCTAAGGAATTGGAGTTTTTACGATAATACCTAAAATATATGGCAAAACATGTAAAATGGTATTATGCGTATCACTTCAATCTTCTGTATTTTTGATATGCGTATTCCAAGTATCATTATCTATTGCAATAAATAATAATTGTCGTTGATGACGATAATCTTCACGTGCTTAATCATAACTTGCTACAACATTATTAACTTGCCAGCTTTCTGAAGGTTCATTAACCCAATGACCTTCTAATATCTCCTCAATACGCTTTTTATTAAACACTATCATAAAACTCCTACCTTATAAAATTAAAATGTGTCATTAATATTTAATGTAATTAGTATATTTTAACATAATATGTATTATGTTATGGTTAATTTTATTAAAATGATACACAAAAATAGGGATTTCTAAATTAGAAATCCCTACTCTCTTAATCATACTAATTTATTCTAAATTAGCATGATTGTCTTGCATTGCTTCTTCATTAATATTAAAGGCATCCATTAATCCAATCACGACACTATCTAAAAAGATGAGTGAAGATTGTTCAAATAGACTACCTAACGGCTGTTCAGAGCCTTCTGCTTCATGTTTCGTTCCTGCAGGTAAAGTAATCACTGTATCAGCGACATCGCCAATTTTAGATTCTGTTTTAGTTGTTATTAAAGCAATTTTAGCACCAACTGAATGTGCCTTTTCAGCTAATAATCTTAAGTGCTCTGTTGATCCAGAACCGGAAATAATAATTAATAAATCATGCTCTTTAATAGATGGCGTTGTTGCTTCACCTATTGCAGATGCATCTTTTCCTAGTTGATTCAAACGCATTGCAAAGCTATTAGCAACATATCCAGAGCGACCTTTACCAGCTGTAAAGATACGAGATGCGCCAACCACTTCATTTGCAAAACGTCCATAATCATTATCCTCTAGATGTGATAACGTGTTATCTATTTCTTCAAGAATTAAATGATAATTGTTAAAAGTTGGCATTTTATTTACCTTCAATCGCTTCACGACATTGTTTAGCTGCTTCTACAGGATCATCTGCATTAGCAATACCGCCACCAACAATAACTAAGTCAGGTTCTTCTGCTACAATTTCTTTAATTGTCTCAGGTTTAATACCACCAGCTACGGCTACTTTAGAATTTTTAATGACTGATTTAACTGTACGTAAGCTTTCTAATGGAGATTGTCCTTCAGCTTGTAAATCATAACCAGTATGAACAGCGATATAATCAGCGCCCATTTCATCTAATTCTTTCGCACGTTTTTCTAAATCTTGTACAGCAATCATATCAACTAACAATTGTTTACCATGTTTGTGTGCTTCTTCAACCGCACCTTTAATTGAAGCATCTTCTGCAACACCTAAGATAGTCACAACATCTGCACCAAATTTAATAGCTTGGCTTACTTCATAGTCTGCTGCATCCA
>NZ_KV813779.1:0-4342 GCF_001813735.1 Staphylococcus sp. HMSC068C09 | reverse complement strand
GCTTGGCTTACTTCATAGTCTGCTGCATCCATAATTTTTAAATCAGCTAACACTTTAGCATTATTAATATTTTCGTTTAAATGTTGAACAGCTGGTAATCCTTCATTAATAACGATAGGTGTACCAATTTCTACGATATCCACATATTCTTCAACTTTTTTAGCTAATTTTGCTGCTTCTTCTTTATTTAATAAATCGATTGCTAATTGTAATTCCAATTACAAACATCCTTTCATATCATAGTCGTAGTAGTATAAATACCCATGTTAAATATTTTTAAACCTTTAAATCACTTCAAATTATTTTCTTTCATTTATAAATAAATTGAGCATAGGTGTACAATTCGGTAGTTCTTTTTAGTAAAATAGATAGATACACACATTGTATGGTTGTAAGGAGTGAACGTGTTGGAACCTATTAAAACTGAAGAAGTACAACGATTGTTAACTACATTTGAAAACAAACCTGTCTATTTGCATGTTGAAACGACGAATGGTGCATATGCTAATCATTTTGATCAACGTGTGTTTAATGCAGGTACGTTTTTACGAAATATACAAGTCACATATGAACATGCGCAACTAAAGGGCGGAGATAAAGACCCATTTCGTGTTGGGTTGAAACTTCGTGATGGAGGTTGGGTATATGTGCAAGGCCTGACTCACTATGAAATCAATGATAATAATGAATTTTTAATAGCTGGATTTAATTACGAAGGACAGTTGGCTGCAACGATTGAAATCAGTGAACAGCCATTCACAGTATAGAGGAGGAAGATTCATGAAAGATGAAAACCATGTACTAATGATATTTCCACATCCCGATGATGAAACCTTCTCATCTGCTGGGACGATCGCAAGTTATATTGAAAACGGGGTGCCTGTCACTTATGCCTGTCTCACATTAGGACAAATGGGACGTAATTTAGGTAACCCCCCTTTTGCTACAAGAGAATCACTACCTTATATTCGCGAAAAAGAATTAGAAGATGCTATGAAAGTGATTGGTATTACTGATTTACGTAAAATGGGTTTAAGAGATAAAACAGTAGAATTTGAGCCACATGAGCAAATGGATGATATGGTAAAAACATTGATTGAGGAGACAAATCCATCAGTGATTATTTCATTTTATCCAAAATTTGCTGTACATCCAGACCATGAAGCAACAGCTGAAGCTGTCGTAAGAACAGTAGGACGTATGCCTAAAGAAGAACGTCCAAGACTTCAACTCGTAGCATTCAGTAATGATGCACCGGATATTTTAGGAGAACCTGATATATTAAATGACATTAGTCAATATAAAGAGATTAAATTAAAAGCGTTTGAAGCTCATAAATCTCAAACAGGTCCTTTCTTAAAACAATTAGCTAGCCCTGAAGTTGGCGGAGAAACACAAAATTTTCTAGAAGTCGAACCTTATTGGACGTATCATTTCGACAATTAAAATCATTAGAGGAGGTACAATAAACGAATGATTGAATTTGATTTATCTACTCGAGAAGGGCGCTGGAAACATTTTGGTTCAGTAGACCCTATCAAAGGTACAAAACCTACAACTAAAAATGAAATGACTGATTTACAAAGTACACATAAAAACTTCTTATTTGAAATTGAAGAAGTGGGTATTAAAAATTTAGTATATCCTGTTAAAATTGATCAATTTCAAACAGCAGGTACATTTAGTTTTTCAACAAGTTTAAATAAAGATGAAAAAGGGATTAACATGAGTCGTATCTTAGAAAGTGTTGAGAAACATTATAATAATGGTTTAGAACTGGATTTCGATACACTATATCAAGTATTACGTACATTACAAGACAATATGAAACAGAATGCTGCGGGAGTAGACGTTTCAGGTAAATGGTTCTTTGATCGTTATAGTCCTGTAACTCATATCAAAGCAGTGGGTCATGCTGATGTTACTTACGGTTTAGCAATTCATAAAGATCAAGTAACGCGTAAAGAACTTACCATCACAGCTACTGTAACGACACTTTGTCCTTGCTCTAAAGAAATTAGCGAATACTCTGCTCATAATCAACGGGGTGTTGTAACAGTAAAAGTGTATTTAGATAAAAATTCTGAAATGATAGATGATTACAAAGAAAAGATTTTAGATGCCATGGAAGCAAATGCAAGCTCTATTCTTTATCCAATTTTAAAACGTCCAGATGAAAAACGCGTAACAGAACGTGCATATGAAAATCCACGTTTCGTTGAAGATTTAATTCGTTTAATTGCTGCAGATTTAGTAGATTTTGACTGGATTGATGGCTTTGACATTGAATGTCGAAACGAAGAATCCATTCATCAACACGATGCTTTCGCAAGACTAAAATATAGAAAATAAATAATATCCCCTATATTTAGTGAACATATACACTAAATGTAGGGGATATATTTTATTTTTTAAAAGCTTTTTGAAATTGCACATAACCTGAAATATAATGTTCAATATCATCAATTCTAACTCGATATCCATGATGTTTGATAAAGAAACTACCCAGAATACGACTTGGATTTTTAAAATACATTGCTACTTCTGGATAGAAAAATCCAACACGTTGATAATCTGCCCTTGTATAAATCACATCAATCAGTTGTTGCTCATCTATTAAATGCTGAACGATATGTTCGAAACCTGTTTCCTTAGCTTTCTGTATTAATTTATAAGTTGCCATTAACATTTCCAAGAATGTTGGGAAAGTAGTTTCACGGTTTTTAATATAATTTAGATATGTATTCACATTTTTTATCCCAAATTCAAAATATTTTTCTTGAGGATTAATTTGAACTAATTCATTTGTACAATATCCTAACCAATGATCATGATATTGCCAATATTTTTTCTCAATGAAACGATCCATTAAATTTTCTACAGTTTTCAACCATAACTCATTTTTATCTCTTTGATATAGTCTCAACAAAGCAAGGGCTGCTTCGCCATCATAATAAATGATTCTGAATTTCTCTTTAACACTTAAATCAGGATAATTCAATAAGTGCGTCGTTTCATATGTATCTTCATCAATCATTGAAAGAATACCGTTCGCTACTTTTTGAGCAGCTTCAAGATATTTAGGATTATTCTCATATTTCAAATATTCACATACAGCGAATATAAATGAAGCATTTTGTCCCAATTTAATTTCATTAGTGTCTTCCGTATCATCATAGACATACGCTTTATCTTCAACTTCAAGTAATTGATTTGAAATAACATAATCAATTGCTTTTTCAACAGGTTGCAAACTTTCACCTAAATATGCTAATCCTTCTATTAAGGCATATGTAGAAGATGAATGTCTTAGTATATTATAAAACCCAATTTCATTATCAAAATGTGGGAAATACCCATAAATATATTTACCATTATCTAACAACATATTTTGTAAGAAATGAGTGCTGCTTTCAATTAATTGATCAATTTCACTCCCCAAATGATCTACTTTTCTTAAACCTTTTCTATAACCATTGTTGTATAGTTCATATACTTCTTCATTATCTATAAAGAAGCCTTGTGTATAAAATTTAACAACTTTTTTTTCGTCATAAAATTCACTTGAAAACGCCTTTTTGTTAGTCGTGTATTTACGTAAATAATTATTAATATTTTTATCAGAAAGAAATAGTTCTTTAGTTGTATTATCTGGTCGGACAAAAGCATTCGCATTAATTTCTTCAGGTAAAACGGCTAAATTCCATAGACTATCAAATGCGATACCAAAATCTACATAATTTCGTCGTGTATTAATTAACGCTTTTTTCAATTCTGTAAATTGAACTTTTTCAGTGGTTGTAACAATATCTAATTTAATCCACTCGGGAAATTGACCTGTTTTCTTTTTAAATTTAAGTGCTGATTTCGAAATATCTTGCTTAAGGTAATTCGTTTTTTTGAACAGTTTAACTTGAGCTTTGATGTTAGGTTTACCCAAACTTAAAAAAACATAATTATTCATTTCAATTTTATTATTTACTGCGGTTAATAATTTTTCTAATTTATATTCAAAATCCATAGTTTTCACCCTATTTATAATTATTTATCCTCTTTCTCTCAATTAATATCATAGTATTTAAAATAAAACCAGGCCTTGAAAGGCCTGGTTTTAAATTTCATTGTGTCAACATGAAATCTACTTATTATTTTTCATCATTATTTTCGTTTTTACGACGTCTGCCAACTAAGAATAATCCTCCAAGTGCAGCGAATAATGAACCAAATAATGTGCCATTATTTTGATTGTTATTACCAGTATCAGGTAATTCATTACTATTTGATTTATCTGCTTTATCATTATGAGCTTTATCTGCATCTGCGTCTGCATCTGAATCAGCAT
>NZ_KV813778.1:201195-258842 GCF_001813735.1 Staphylococcus sp. HMSC068C09 | reverse complement strand
TGCTTCTGCTTTTTTCGCTCTATAATTATCTGATGTTACTTGTGTCATTCCTGGCGTTGGATCTTGTTCTGCCGTTGCTTCATCAAGTTGACGTTTTGCTTCAACTAAAGCACTATTATCTGCTTTATTTTGTAGTAATGAAATTGCATGTTGAATTTTCAATGAGACATCATTAATATTATTTGTCACATTTGCAACATCAGTATTTGTTGCTCTATCATTTGATAACACTTCATTAGCTTTTCTTCGAACTGCTTCAATTTCATCATGTAAATGCTGCATTTCATTATTATATGCACTCACACTTGATGGTGTTTTACCATTAGTGTCTCCTTGTGCGTCAAGTTTAGGTAAAGTATTTCTAATACTCGATTTATCTGCATGGGTTCTAATTGGTACATTTACAATTTCTATACTTCCATCTCTATAAGTAATACGTGTTGGTACTGCTTGCGTTGTATCACTCTGTAAATTTGTAGGTAAACTTACTCCTTCGTTTACATTAGCATGATCTTTATTATCTACACTAATTGCATTATTAAGTTCCTCATTACTAACTCTTTCCCCAGGTTCTTTGACTATCTCATGAATGATAACATCATGATGATCAGGTCCCACAACTCCAACAGTATTATGGCTAAAATTATCATCATTTCCAGCAATAGATTCTGTATTAATCAGTACATGTGGTTTTAAAGAATTAGCTTTAAATGTCACTTTACCTGTTATAGAATCAAATATCACATAATCTGGCTGATTATTCATCGACCATCGATTTTGATTATTTTTAGTTACAATTAATTCTCTAGATTGTTCTGCACTATTACCCATTTTTTCAACATAGCTAATTTTAACTTTATCTGTAGGATTTTTTGTTGTTGATGTATTAGCATTGTTTGGAATAACTTCGAACTCACCATTTTGTTTAAATGCAAATGTTGTGTTAGATGGTGTTGCTGGCTTAACTTTATAAGTTGCACTTGTAGCAGCTTCACTTGTCAATTCTCCATTACCTGTCGTTGATTCGGTGTTAATCAATGTATCATTTGGAACTGACATTTTGTCATAAATAATTTCATTACCATCTGGAGAAACTGATAAACCAGGTGTGTTTATAGAATCACTAGCTTTTGCCCATTTGCCTGTATTATTTTTGACAAATGTACCAATAACTTGATTTCCTTTTTTAACAGTAATTCTATCTGGATTTACAATTATATTTCCAGCATTAACGCCTAAGTTTTTACCTACCCCTGGTGAAATGACTACATCACCAACATCATTTTGTGTAACAGTTGCTGGATTTGGAACTGCATTTGTCACTTTAAATATTGCTGGATCAGAAGTAAAGAATACGTGGTTTTGGTTATCTAATACTTCAAATCTCGCTTCTTTTTTAAAAGCTTGATTTGGATGTGCTAAATTTGACCATTGGTCGCTATGAGAAGCTGTGGTGTTTTGAGTCCAAACAAAATGGAAACCATCTGTAGGTAAACCATTCGCATTTTCTAATGCTACATAATTATTAATATTTCCATTTCCTTCAAAACTTGTTCCTACAATCGTACTATACTCTGATTTTTTAAATTTATATTTATATTCATATACTTTTACTGGGACATTATATACGTGATTAATACCGTTATACCTTACTTCAGCAGTTAAGCTTTGAACGCCAGCAATATTATTACTTGGAGCATTATTATTTTTCCAAGTCACTGTAGCCCCATTCATATAATTATTTTCAAATGTCACATAATTTGCTGCGTCATCGCCATAAGTTAACGCGTGACCGACCACATCACGTTGTGGTGCTTTAGCAGTGGCTGGTGCATAAATGGTTACTGGAATAGAAACTGTTCTCGTTTCTCCATTACTCAATGTGACAATGGCGCGTTTAGTTGTAGTACCAATTGTGTTTTTCCATTGATTAGCATTCTGTTCCCATTCTACTCGTATGATATCTGAATTAGATTTAATGTAAGTTCTAGGATTATTTAAATCAATGTTGTCCCCTTTAACAAATTTTAATCCGCCGTCTACCGCTTCAAGTTGTTTTGTTACAGGTGAAGATGCACTTAAATCTGATTCTATTGATTCTGAACGTGTTGAGTTCACAACAGAACCACTATTATTTTGTTCAGTAATCGTTACATGATCAACCGTGATAATTGATTTAGCTTTAATATTACCAAGTGGTAATACTCCTGGAATTGTAATAGACACTGAACCATCACGATTTCTAGTCATAGTTGTATTACTCATTTCTCTACCATCTTCAGTATATAGTTTAACCTGTGCATTATGTGGAACATTATTTACTTTAATAGATTGTCCAGATAAATCAGCTTTATATTTTGTACTTAAAGCATCAATTGAAGGCGTAGTTGGTTTCACTTTAAACAATACATTAACTGGGTCTACTTGACCGTTAGGATATATCACATTAATTGTTTCTGTGAAAACACCTGGACTATTTGATAAAGGTCGTCCAGAACCAGGTGCCCAATCGAAGTTCGTACCCGATGGTAAATAATTTGCAATACCTTCTACAAATGCTCCTACATTAGATGACGAGCCTTCATTTGCAGATAAGAAATTACCATTTATTGTTGTTTGATATACTCTTTTTGGTTTCGCTTTAACTACTCTATAGTGTGCTTCTTTTTCAATGGGTGTTGTTTCACCATCAAATAAGATGTTTGCTCTTAAAATTTGTGGGACACCTACTGTTGTAGAGTTAATATCTGGTCCATTACCAATCCAAGTCACAGTAGCATCTGTCAAAGGTTGATCATTGTTTATAACGAAGAAGTCATTATTATTTGTTCCTTTACCACTTGGGAATGGCTGACCTTGTACTGTAAATAATTCTATTCCTCTGATATTAGGAATGACATGTTTTACTGGTACAGTAATGGATGTTCTTGAATTATCTGCATAAGTGATAGTCACTTCAACATTTGCATTATTACCTGAACGATGAACATTACTAATTTCTCTACTTCTTATTTCATTACTGCCCTCTGTAACGTAATTTCTATTGGTAATTGATTTCGAAATATCTAAACTGTTAAAAATAGCTTGTCTATCTGTCTCAGATAAACTTGCATTGTTACTAATATTCGCTATACGTATTGGATGCGACTCATCAGCAGTTGTCATGACACTATATTTATCTTTTAATGGTTTGATTAATACATTAAATACAGCCGTTGTTTCGTTATCACTACCATCTGTTACTTTAACTTTCACTTGTTTAGACATTGGGGTAGATACATTAGGGGCAACACCACTTAATGTTGAATGATTTAATACATTCATAGGTATTTGACTGTCATTAGGTACAGTAACATTTTTAATACCAAAGTTATCAGTTAATGTAAGTGTATTTCTGAAAGTTTCTCCTGAAAATACAACATGATCATTATAATTATCTAATACAATATTTGGCGTTACTTTATCAGTTGGTACAAATACGATATTAATCACATTGTCTGTTGATGACATTGATTGTCCAAGGCGTTCAATATAGCTTTTTGCACCATAAGGCGTTAAATACAATTGTTGTTTATCTACCGCACCCATAATTCCATTATCAGTACCATTTTGTTTAAGCACTTTATCTAAATGGAAACCAGCAGCGCCATTCATGGCTGGAATATCACCACTCATCACTGTTGAATTGCTGCTTGTATGTCTATAGTCACTGCGTGCAACGGCAGAGTTGCTATATCCAGTATTGCTGTCAACTATGTCTAATACTTGAATAGGTTGACCATCATATGTAAATGGATGTTCTCCATCCGAATATATACTATTCCCTTTAGAATATCCTACAGGTTTAAATCCACGAGCTGAGCCTGATTCTGCTAATATTTTCTCTTGACCTTCTATATGGTTTCTCAACCCTGCATGTTTAGGCGTTGCTCTTAAAAGTGATAATACGTCATTGCCTGTTATTCTTCTTCCAGTCGTTGCATCATAACGATAAATTATTGTTTTACCATCTGGAGACCACTCAAATCCACCATCTGTGCTTCTTCCATTAAGTTTTTGACTTGTCCAAGTCACAGTATAATCATTACGTAAATTTATCCATTTTAAGAAATCCATATGATCAAATGTTGAAATGAATTGTTTTGTTAATTCACCTTTAGTCATCGTCACTCTTACACGACTTGGATGATTACTTAAAGGTTCATCGTTTTCAATTCTGATATCACTATCATTTAGATTTAATTGCGGATTAGCAGCTTTAAAGGCATTTCTAACTTGTGTAATTTCATCATTACTTAAATTTTTAGTTGTTGAACGGTAAACACGTTGATTTTCTGCTAATGTATTGACATCAACTACGTTAACTTTAATTGTCAAACGTTCTGAACTATGGTTGTAAGCATTTAATGCATCTACGTTATAAGTATAAACTCCTGCATTTAGACGACTCATTGCTTGAGGTGATGGTATTGAACTACCATTAATAGTTGTAAATGCATTCTTAGGAATATCTTGTCCATTACTTAATGAGAAATATTTTCTTAAATCAGGTCCAATTGTATACTCTTGACCTTTAGCAATTGTAATAAATGCTTCTTTTGTATTTGAACTACCTGGTTCAGTATATATTGATTTACGTTGTGGTCTATATGTAATCACTTGAGTCGGATCAATGATACGAGTAGAACCATCTTTAAATGTCAAGACTACTCTACCACCATTACCAACCATATACGGGTTAAGTGTACTTAAAAATGATGTCAAACTACTATTTTTAGCTTTAAGCGAGTTAATGATATCATTTCTTTCGCTTTGCGAAATACTATTAGGATTACCCACTGTTTTCAATTCTTGCTGGCTAAATAACTGAACTGGTTTATCATCTGATAACTTTCCAATATGAAGATGATATGGACTTACATTAGTATTATTACCTGCTCTATCATGTGTTACAGGTTGAACAAGAATATCACTGTTCCATGTTGCATTATTAGAAATCGTTCCAGTAATCACTAAAGTACCTGCGTCTCCAGAAGTATCTCTATTGAATACTGCTTGTAAACCACTATTTTCAGTGATAGATGCATCTTCCACACCTGAACCATATGCATTGTCAGAAACAGGAATTGAAATATTAACGTTATCTCCACGATAATATTTATCTTGAAGGCCTCTTACGTCACCAAAAGTTGGCGGTGTAGTATCTAGTCCTACATTAATCGAATTACTAAAGTTGGATTGCACTGGATCTTCATAGTATGTAATTGCTCTAATAACCCCATTATTAGGTAAAGGATTAGTATAATCACTTTCTTCAAATGTCACCGTGCCATCTAAGTTTGCCATCTTTTCCGCGAGTACAGTATAGCCTGAAGGTGCTGTGCCAGGACCTGCACCGTCTATACCACCTGAAACTAAACGTACTTTTGCTCTCTCATCTTGTGGCACATGTGTCACTGTAATAGTTGGTTTCTTACCTCCTTTTTGTCCTAATTGCGCTGCAAGTGTTGAAATAACTGGTGGATTGGGTTTGGCAATGACTTCAAAGATTTTAGTTTCATTACCGATTCTCGCTGTCATCACATGGCGTCCTGGCGGTAATTGACCAACCAATACTTTATTTTTCTCAAGTTCTGTATTGGGTCTATCTACTGCATCTTCAATTTGTAGAGATGGTGGATATCCAGAGATTTCCCATACATTTGCAGACTCGTTACTTTTAAATTGAATTCGAATATTTTGATGATAATCCTTATTATTACCATTAGTCACTGTATTAAGCATTTGACCTTCTTGTTGTAAAAAGACAGCATGATGTGCAGCTTGTGATTCAGGTGAATTTTCTTTATTATCGGTTGCATTATCTGAATAGAATCCAATGGATTGTTCTAACTTTGGTTTGACAAATAAATTTACTTTTTTGATTGTTTCACCATTATGATATGCATCACTTACATTAAACCCAACAAAAATTTCAATTGGTCTTCCTGTTCTCGCAGCCTCTTTTAATTTTTCTTCAGAAAACATTTCATGAATTTCATAAGAGTTAAGCGGATTTACACCAAAATTACCTCTATAACGATCAGTAGGCACTCTAGGGAATAAACCCATTACATGATCACTAGGGTTACTTAGATAACTTGCAACATCTTCAGCATATTCGTGTGTAGCGAAATCGCCATCTAAGTAATGTTTTTTCATTATTCTACGCTCTGGCACATCATAAGCTGATTCAACATGGTCAATATGCAGTACGCGATCGATAACATCTACAATTTTAGTTTTACGATCATTATACTGTTCTAGCGGCTCTAAATATAATTGGTTATAGTTGTTGATTTCATTAAATTCAATCCCTCTACCACCTGCTGCATAATATAATCTATCTTGTGAGCTACCAGACGTTTTAAATTGAATGGTATAACTATCTGTTCCTCTAGCTTGAAATGCATAGATATGATCAATACCTTGATTATGATCTACTTGCGCAGTTAAATAACGATAAATATCGTCTCCAGCTACTTTAATTTTATTTGGAACACCTTCTCTTTCAAAGAATGTAAATGGTTGATTTTCATTACCACGTGCAAAATCCCCTAAATTATAAATATGATTAACTGAATCGTTATAGAACTCACTTCTATTCAAAGGATTTCCTTGTCTGAAATTATATGCACTAGAAGTAATACCACCAGCAGAATCCCACATTCTTGATAATGCTTGATCTCTACCGTCTCCAGTACCAGATGATGATGTTTCATGACCATTTACATCTGTGGTAGTAAAACGTACTGGTCCCGTTGGCGTTTGACCTTTAGGTAAACCAAACCAAAATACCATGCCATTACGTTTAATATGATACTTATTAAAATTAATCGTCCATAAATATCCATCATTTTGTCTAATTGATGAAATTTCTGCAATACCTCTAACACTAGATGGACTCATATTTCGATAATGAGAACGTGTAGCGTAATATGGTGCACTTTTATTCGTTGCATGTAAAAACGTTCCTGACCAATAACCGGAACCATCATTTTCATTTTCTACATACCATTCTTTTTTAGCATTATTATACAAATCTGAATTCTTTTTTACTTTTGAGCCAGGTTTTGGTCTAGAGTTATGAACTACTGGTGGTGTATAAGTATTAGCAGTATTGCTAGGGGGTCTCGTCCCACCTTGTCCACGTACAGGACGTCTACTTGATCTTACAGCACGTGCTTCTCTATTTGCTCTTGTACTGATTGTACTTACTTGTCGTTGTGGTAATGAACCGATTAAAGCGTTAGCTTGTTCTATTTCTTTATATAATTCATTTATTAATGCTTGGTTTGTATTATCATTAGTACTAAAAAAGTCATTAACTTTGTCAAATGTTGCTTTAATTTTAGCAACTTTTGTAGTGTCAGCTTGTTCTCTATCAATTTTTCGATATTCCTCGTAAGAATGGTCATACGCTGCTTGAAGTTTATCACCATCAATTGTTGTTGAAGTCGAAGATACTAGAGTATCATCTGATGCTTCTCTATCTTCGTAACGAGTACGATTACGGTTGTCATGATTATGTCCTTCATTCACCTCGACTAGACTTATGTCATCTAATTTATTTTTTTGAGGTTGAACTTCATTGTTGGCTTTTAAATCTGTTGTTGTATGAGATGTATCTTTATTTTCGTTTTGAGATGAAAACGATGTTAAATCATTTGTTAATGTATCTGCATTCTGAACTTTATTTAAAGTTTCATTGTTTCCTTTTTGACTCTCAGATACAGGTGAAGCTTTAGGTTCTGTGTTAGATTGAACTTGCTTGTTACTTGTCTCATTTGAAGTTTGTTCTTGTTCTCTAGCTTTTGCTTGAATCACTTGTCCATCTTTTTGTAGTTGTTCACTGGCGTGTGCTTGAGGTGAACCTAAGAAAATTAATGTCGCAATAACAGTTGAAAAAGCACCGACTGTATATTTGCGGATACTAAACTTCTGTAATTTTTCTCGATAATTCACAGTGATTATTCACTCCTATTCTTGATGTTTATTCTTAGCTGTCTAGGTGTAAATGATGAAACATTTTTATTTAAAAACTATATTATAACTCAATGTTTCACAATCATTTACTATATTGTACTGAACAATAGGTGTATTTGTTCATTTATATATTATCATCATTCATTTTATATGTGTATATTATTTTATGAATATTTTATTAAATAATATATTTAACTTATATACTAGATGCACTTCAAATAATTGTTTTAGAATTTATTTAGCTTATTAAAAATTAAAAATTCACTTATATTTTTTAATCTAGAAGCCATCACCTAGAGATTTTTATTTAGAATATTTACGTAAAGCGTAATCTAGACATAAAATAACGAACTTAAAAGAAATTTAATTTAATCTCATCCATTTTCTTTAATATTTTTTAAACATTCCACCAGATTTTGGCTCGGTAGATTGAAATCCAAACTTCTTATATAATTGATCAGCTGGATAATCTGCAATCAGACTGACATATGTCCCTTTTTCTGCATGATTTTCAATAAATGCCATCACTTGTTTTAAGATTTCTTTCCCAAAACCTTGTCCTTGATAATATGGATGCACAGCAATATCTATAATCTGAAATGCAGTTCCCCCATCTCCAATGACTCTACCCATCCCAATCAATGTTGATTCTTCATAAATAGTAATATTAAAGCATGCATGGGGTAATCCTTTTTGTGCTGCTGTTTCTGATTTAGGACTCATACCTGCTTTTGCTCTTAATTCACAATAATCTTTAACATTTGGTGGATGATTTGAATAATGAATCATTAAAACGTCCTCCTCTTGTAGTCTCTTTATGCTTAATTATAAAAAAAGACACAATAGGTTTGAATCTATTGTGTCTCAAATTATTATTTTAATCTCTCGGTTCTTTTAAAATGGCTTGTCTTAGTAAAAAGAAAAGTAATAATAAGCCAGCAAGCATTCCTGTATGACCGATACCTGCAAATCCAGCAAATGCTTCTGGTGAAAAACTTTTTCCAGTGACTTGGTAAGTACCTTTTGTTAGCATCATTCCCACAGTAATAATGACACCGATATTGTATACAATGAAAAACCAATTAAATAAATAATAACTACTTAACTTAAATACTTTTTCAAGCGGAAGTAAAATTAAAAACATAAACATACCTAATATTAATGTATGTGTGTGAACAAGAGCTAGTTGCGTATCGCCGGTAAAATCATGTGCTTTCGTTAACTCTCTGTAGTAAAATCCACTTACAAGTCCAATAATCATATAGACTAAAAAAGCATATAATAATCTGCGCATAAAAAATCCTCCCTTACTTCAATTATTATAATCGATTATCTTCGTCTTTAAAGTGACAAAATTTTGTAATCAAATCATGTTACTAAAAATGACCTCCAGCAAACACTAGAAGTCATTTTATTATATGTCTTATTTATTTCTTGCATGTTTAAATAATGCAACTAAAGATAAAATAATGGCAACAAGTGAAATAATCCACAATGCGATAGAACCACCTGAAGATGATTGAGTTCTTTCATCTTTTTTAGCATTGTCTCCTTTAACAGTGTCAGCATTTGCATTTTTTTTCACTTCCAATGTTGGAGCAGGATGTTCACTATTCGCTTTGCCCGTCCATTTTACTTTATCTTTATTATCATATGTCTGCACAGCTTTAAATGAATATGTGCCTTCTTCTTTAGGACTTGCTACAAGAAGTGGGAATTCGATAAATTCATTAGGACCAATGCCTTTATCTTTCGCTTTCCAAGTGATTTTTGTGATATTACCTTTTTTGTCTTTATCTAAACTATATTTATATCCTTCTACAGGTTGAATATTTGACACTTGTACTTCTTTTGGAATATCTAATTCGACTTTTTCAGTATGATCTTTTTGTTCAACAGGCACTCGAACATCCACTTTTTCGTAAGATTCAGGTTCAACTGCTTTTGGATTTATCGTCACATGTGCATCAGCATATTTAAATAAACCTAATGAAAAGAAGAACACTAAACCTGAAGCAAATAATTTTTTAAGCATATTTTACAATCTCCTTTTATGGAATATTAATTTGACTCATAATAACACCAACAAGTATTAAAATAATACCAATAGAAACTTCTACGATTAAAGAGACTTTATTAATTCTATAACGTTTGTTTAAGGCGCGCGTTGTTTGCATAAATCCTAAAGCCATCATCATTAATGTTCCTGCGATTTTAATTATTAATAATATTGTCCATGTTTGCATATTAGACCATATTGATAAAATTTTAGTTTCATCAATCGACATTAATATACCTGTAATAATGATAACTACAACAGCAGCTCCATTCACTTTAAATAAGATTTCGCGTAATAAATCAACTGCATCTCGTTTTTTAGTAAATACTGAAGAAAACAAATAAATTAATGCGCCTAGCCATAAACTGATACCAGCTAAGTGTAATGTTCTAAGTATAATTGACCAAACAGGAACACTTTGAGACCAAGCATGTCCTGACATACTTAAAGCTAAAATCATAATTATCGAAATAGCCCAATACCATGTTCGTTCCATATTTCTTAATACAAATAATCCACTTAAAATAATTAAAGCAACAGCGCTCAGTATATATGGGAATTGAATTAAGACACTTGGATTAAATGTTAAAACTGAATCCAAAATATCAGATGATAGAGTCATCAGATAAAGTACAAGTGACATAATATATGCCATCATCATGATCAATGATACAGCGACATGTCTAGGGAAAATATCAAATGTTGATAAATTATTTCTACGTGCAATACCGTTTAACCAATATAAACCAACTAAAATAATTGTTGCGCCTTCAGCGATATATCTAAACACACCAAACCAAAATGCAGGCGTTTCATATGCAACAGGAGTAGTATCTACACCATTGGCTGTTTTTTTACCAACTGAAAATTCAAATTGATCACTAATTTCATGACCATCAGCAGATACAGTATGCCATTTAATTTGTTGTGTACCTTCTTTTAATTGATCGCCTGAGAAAGATAAAGTATCTGAATGTCCTGTTGTACTCGGTTTAATATCAGCAACTTTCTTTCCTTTATCATTATATATCGTTATCCCTGAATATTCGGCATTTACTGGCTCATTAAATGTTAATTCGATTGTATCTGGTTGTTTTGATACGATACCGTTTTGTGCTGGGGTTGTTTTTTCTAAAGTAGCGTGCGCAGAAGCTATTTTTGTCATACTCGGCACGAATAAAAATAGGAACATCATCAATAACGCTATAGCTACTTTAGAACTTCGCTTTAAAATGACCATTGACGTCCTCCTATAAAAAATACTCATTTAACAATAATAAAGTAATATAACTTATTTAACAATAATTATTGTAATATGTCATCGTTTATATAAATTTAAAGCGGGCTAAATAAGAGATCTCCTCCCTTATAGCTCGCTTTAATATCAAATTATTTTATTCTTCTACTAACGCTTGTGTGTCCAAGGTTAACTCATTCCTTAAAACACATGCAATAAACATTGCTAATAGTGAACAAATTGTTTTAGCGATTAATAATGACCATACAGCCCCTGTTAAACCAAACAACGCATTTAATATAAATAGTATCAGAATAGTGTTTCATTTTATATGCTAACACACTAATCCAATATTAATAATTATATTCCATTTTTGCATATCTCATTTAGTTAGATATCTAAATAATATAATACACCTTTTTTCAAATAATCAACTGCGTTTTACTCATTGCATTTTTTGAAAAATTTTTATTAAAAATAGCTGCGCCGTAATATTCATGATCATTAAGCCCTTTTTTAATATCTGATTCTTTATCTACTTTAATCCATTTAACAATATCAGAATCACTATCCATTAATTTATCTTCAATTGTTTTACCAATATTCACTTTATTACCTTGAATATCTATACCTTTGTCATTATTTACCACTGCAATCTGTATTTGTTTCGGTTTTGGATTGAATGCAGGATAAAACACTAAAGAGAATATCACTAATAATAAAATAGCTGCAATTGGTGCTAACCATAGTAATTTACTTTTAAAAAATATTCATTTTTACTTACCTCCCTATATTTATTGAACAATGTGTTGAATATTTAATACGTTGTAAATTATAATGAGGTTATCACTTCAATACAATAATCAATAATGATCATATCGTTAATTAATGAACATTATGCCTAATATTGTTAATTAATTATAAAGGATTGATGCAGAATGAAAGAAGATCGGAGAGTTCGTAAGACGAGGTCAGCAATTAAGTCTTCATTTATCGAATTATTAAATGAAAAGGAATTAGAAAAAATTACAATTCAAGATATTGCAGATCGTGCAGATATTAATAGAGGTACCTTTTATTTACATTATGAAGATAAATATTTATTATTATCAGATATGGAAGATGAATTTATTTCTCAAATGACATTCTTAAATCATCTTCATAATATTATGGGAAAAGATCCAGAAGATACTGCTAAAAATTTTATTAATATTATTTTAAAAAATATGCTTCAACATATTTCGGATAATATTACTTTTTATCAAACGATCTTACAATTAAATAGGAAGTCAAAACTTGAAGAAAAAATTTATTCCTTAATCGGGGAAAATATGCAAAAATATATTAGTACAAATCATGAGATTGAAGGTATACCAGAAAAATATTTTCATAGTTATGTTGCTGGTGCAACAATATCTACTGTTAAATTTTGGGTGAATGATCCCCACCGTCTTTCAGTTGAAGATTTAACCAATCATATTTTTAAAATTATTTATAATGGACCTTTAAGAATCATGGTTCAGCATCAATATAAAGCTTTAAATATTGACACAGCGAAATAAAGACTAAGAAAGGAACTATCAATTATGTTGACTGCATATAAACACTCAACTACTAACGAAATAGTTGAAACAAATATAAACCAATCTGCATCATGGATAAATGTTGTCGAACCTGATAGAGAAGAAATTGAGCATTTAATTGAACAGTACAATCTGCCAGAAGATTTTATTCGTGACCCTCTTGATGCAGATGAAAGTGCACGTATTGAATATGACGAAGATACTGGCTATTCTCTTATTATTGTCGACTTGCCTATTGTAAGTTCTACGAATCGTCATGTTCTCTCATTTGTTACCATTCCTCTAGGTATTGTGATTGGAAATGGTGTGATTTTTACAATTTGTGATGCTGAAAATGAATTTCTTGAAAATTATTCAAGACAAGATAACGTAAATTTAAAATTTCATAGTCGCTTTGCTTTAGATATTTTACTTACTATTTCAAATCACTATAACAGAAACTTGCGTCTTTTAAATAAATCAAGAATCCGTATTGAAAGAGATTTGAAAAATAGTATTACGAATAAACAACTTTATCGTTTAATGGAAGTAGAAAAAAGTTTGGTTTACTTTTTAGCAGCTTTAAAAGGGAATGATACGATTATTAAAAAATTATTCCGTTTGCCTGCAATTAAACGTTTTGAAGAAGATGAAGATTTGTTAGAGGACTTAGTCATTGAAAATAACCAAGCGATTGAAACAACTGAATTATACACAGGTATTTTAGAAAGTATCACGTCTTCGTATTCTTCATTACTTTCAAATGAAATGAACAATATTATGAAGACATTAACGCTTTTCACGGTATTACTGACACTACCTACCCTTGTCTTTAGTTTCTTTGGTATGAACGTTCCATTACCTATTGATGATAAGAGTTACGTTTCGTGGCTGGTTATCGTAGGAATCTCTTTAATATTAGTCACTATTGTAAGTATTTTCTTATGGCGTAAGCAAAAACTTTAATAAAAAAGTAACCCTTGCAATGTATCGCAAGGGTTACTTTTTTATTCTGCTGCAGCTTTGTAAGCTTTTCTTCGTGATAAAATTAAAGTGACAATCACTGCAATTATAAACGCAATAAACATACCTATGAAATAATGAAGCCAACCAGCATGAGCTGGGTTAATTGAAATAAATCCAGGTAATCCTGCAGTACCTAAAGCAATGGCTTTAACTTTGAAAAACGAAATGTAGGCTGAGCCTATAGCTGAACCTGTTATTGCACCAATAAATGGATATCTTAATTTTAAGTTAACTCCAAATAAAGCGGGTTCAGTAATACCTAAAAGAGCTGAGATACCAGCTGCTGAAGCCACACCTTTAAGTTTCTTATTATTTTTAATAATTAAGAAAGCAGCAAGCGCTGCCCCACCTTGTGCTACATTTGACATTGTAGCGATTGGGAAAATAAATGATCCACCTGTTTTTGCTTGATCTGCAATTAAAGTTGTTTCTACTGCAATAAAACTATGGTGCATACCAGTAATCACAATTGGAGCATAAAATAATCCAAAGATAAATCCACCAATTGCACCTCCAAATTCATATAACCATGTTAAACCATCTGATAACCAATAACCAAGCTGTCTAGTGATAGGTCCTACAAATAAGAAAGTTAAGAATGCTGTACTCAATATTGCAAGTAAAGGCGTTAATAAATTATCCAATACAGTAGGAATGATTTTACGTAATCCTTTTTCAATAGTTGCTAAGATATAGGCTGCCACAAGCATAGGTAACACTTGTCCTTGATATCCAACTTGATTAATATGTAATCCAAATAAATCCCAATGTGGAATAGCCTTACCCGCTTCAACTGCTTTAGGAAAATCATATGCACTCATTAATGAAGGATGTACTAAAATCATTCCTAACGCTGCACCTAAAAATGGATTGCCGCCGAATCGTTTCGCTGCACTAAAGCCAATTAAAATAGGTAATAGTGTAAACGGTGCATTAGCAAAAACATTAATCATATCTGCTAATCCAGCGAATTGACTATGAACATCTATAAATGATTTATGATGATAGAATAAATCTGGCGCTGTAAGTAGATTATTAATACCCATTAATAATCCACCGGCAACGATGGCTGGTATAATTGGTACGAATATATCTGACAACATCTTAACAAAACGTTGTAAAGGATTCATATGCTTCGACGATTTGTCTTTTACATCAGCAGTTGTTGATGGCTCTTTTCCTGTTATTTTTTCTAACTCTGCAAATACTTTATTGACTGTTCCTGAGCCGATAATAATTTGATATTGTCCTCCTGTAGAAAAGGTTCCTTTAACTACATCCATTTCAGATAACTTTTTTTCATCTATAATACTTTCATCTTTTAATACAAGTCTTAATCTTGTGGCACAATGGGCCATAGCATCTAAGTTATCTTCTCCGCCTATCGCTTCTAATATATCTTCAGCCGATTTCTTATAGCTCATTCTACTAACCTCCTATATATGAAACTCATTTTAATATTCATTATATAATTGTAATCGGTTCCAAAAAATAAAGCAATATCTTATAAATATTTTATATAATTAATTTTAATTTATCTTTTAATTTAATAAAAAGGTGAAAGTAAAATAAAATTCAATGTCTCACTTCTACAATTTAACCTCACTTTGTGTTGGATATTAGTTTCTTTATGAACATCTTTGTACTAGAGCGCCTCTACTAGAGTTTAAAACTTGATCTACTGTATTTTCAATTTAATTACTACTTGCTAATACATCAAAAAACCTGGGACAACGCATGTTGTCCCAGGTTTTTTTAATACTAATTCTGACATTCTTAACTTTGAATATGTTTCGTGATGTTTAATTAAGTAAAAGTATATTTAGATGTTATGATGTAAAATTGTTACACATTAAATAGAAATTTTTGGGGAGTTATAATGATTCTAAATATAATAGTTAGCTACTGTTAATACCTTTTATATTTGCATGCATCTTTTATTCTAAGTTGCTTACTCTACGGAGTGATGTCATTTTCTCTATTTAAAATACCGTAATCGTTCGTTTCATTAAACTATTGTATATCGGTTGCTAATGCTCTAAGATGTTGTGTCTTGATATACATTTAAATAGTGATTTTAAATATATGGGGCTCATATCAAATATATAAGTAAATTCATTCTTGATGCTATATATTCAAATGATGTTGTATCGTGATGTATGTACAGAATTAGTCATTTTTAATTTCAAGTGAATCATTGTTTAATAGCTTATATCTCTTCACTCAAAATCTATATTTATTATGCATTTAAATTCGTTTCATTGACCTACTAAAAATTTTCAATAGTCTCATGCGACATTCTAAAAAAAATAATAATATTGTGCATCTATAAAATTGTTAACGTTTTCAATTAAAAATAAACGAAATTTTTTTATTTTTAACTATTAATATCTCTTTTATTTTCATATATAATAACTCTTATTATTCAAACAGACCTAAATCCCCGCTTACAAATACTATACTAGATGAGGAGACTTATTTATGAGCAGTACTCTTTTTTTACATGAAAATATTACTTCTATGCCTAGGAGAAACATCAACCATGTGCTTATATTATTTTCTTTAACTAATGAATTAGAAATGACAATCAATGGAAAGCATCACCCATTATCAAATCATATTGCAATCATTAATCAAGGTGATTTATATCAAATTAATAAAGGAAGAAATCTGATTGAGCTCAAAATACCAATGGCTTACTTTTATCTTGAAGACTCTGCTTTTTTTAATTGCCACTTTGATGCACATCTCTTACAATCAAGTCATTTTATCAAATCAATCATTTTAAATAATATAGAACATATGTACAACACATCTCATCATGATGACAAAGTTATTCCAAAGATCATACAAACTTTTTATAAAGAAGCAGTTATTAGACATCCTCATATATATATTCCAAAGATTCCTGTTGAACAGCACATCTTAATTAATATACTTACATTCATTCATGATCACATCACTCCCAATATTTCTCTACAAGATATTGCAGCACATGTACTTATTTCTGAGTCATATTGTTCAAATTTATTTGTACGTATATTGAATATTAATTTTAAAGATTATTATACAAGTTTGAAAATTAATCATGCTATTAGATTACTCATTTGTACAAATGACTCTATTACAAGTATTTCTGAACAATCCGGTTTTAGTAGTCATACCAATTTTACTAATCAATTTAAAAATTATCTTAATTTAAGTCCAAAACAATTTCGTTCTCAACTGAATCATTCTGATCCTATATCTGCGATACGACTGAAGAGTGACATTGAACCTAAGCATTTTGAATTAATCTCTCAGTTTGAAACAACTGAACAATTATCAACCGAAACAACTATCATTGATCTTGAGCAATTAGAAGCCTTTCAACATACTCAATCTTCAAAGGCATTTATTCATTTTAAAAATATTAATGAATTATTCCAGTTTGTTTTTAATGATCATTATGATATCGATTTATCTTATTTACCTAAACCAGCCATTTTGATTAATGATATGAGTGATATGAATCAACATTCAATTAACGGAAACTTACTCAATCGCTGCTTCGAAAAATTATTTGAAAAAAATATCAGTTTAGCTGTCATTATCAAAAATAAATCTGAGTTCACTACTTTTTACGATTTAATTATGACGTTTCTAGAAAATAATCAAGATTATAAATGGAATAAAAAAAGTGTACGATTTATGCTCGTATTTGATACCAAGTCAATGACTATCCAAGATATTCATCTATCATATTTAAAACTTAGAAACAAAAATCGTTCGATTAAATATGGTGTTTTAGTGGAAGGATTATTACATCAGTACGAAAAGTTACAAGAAGTCTATGATACAATGAAGCGTCTTAATTTTGATTACTATTTTGTTGACATTGAAAATATTGATACGAAAAATATATTAATTGAATACCAACGCGGATTTACTCATGCAAATACTCATTTCGAAAACTACGTTCATTTTATAAAGAATTCTAATATACCTTCGACCCAATTTGTCTATAGTAGCTTATCATTACGTTGCTTTAAGTATACAAATGACGGTAGGCATCCACTTCAACTAGCAGATTTAGTTTGTCATTTAACGGCGCTATTAAAATATGGAGGTGGTATTTGCTATCACCTTTTTGAAGATGATCCAATGTTTATTGCATTATTTAATCGACATGGGAGTTTACTTCCAATTATGCATCTTTATCAATTTATTGCAGCATTTATCGATGTGCCTATCCATATTGCAAATAATTATTTAATGAGTCAAAAAGATGGAAATTACCATTTTATCTTATTTAATAAAATTAATGATCGCTACTTGTCTGACAGTAAACAACATTATCAAATACTAAATAAATTAAATGAAAATAGCTTAATCATCGTAAATACATTAAATAAAGAACATGGGACGATTCATCAATTAATGTCTCAAGATAATTTACCTGTATACATTGAAAAAAGTATTATTCATCAATTAGATAGATGCAATCAACCTAAAACAGAACTATTTATACAAGAAGAAACCAATCATCCATTTAATATGACGTTGCATCATGATGAAGTGAAATATATTTATATCAAATCTGTTTAAATTTAATTTTAAAGGGATATTAATATAATAAGGAGATGATTAGTTTGGATAAACAAAAAGTGACTCAAGCGATTGAGAAAGTTTTAAATACTTCTAAAATTGGTGTATTATCAACTGCATATAATAATAAACCGAATAGCAGATATATGGTGTTTTATAACGATGGTCTTAATTTATATACAAAAACAAGCAATAAAAGTTCTAAAGTAAAAGAAATTCAAAGTAATCCAGAAGCATATATTTTACTAGGCTATAATGAAACAACAAATAATAGTTTTGTTGAAATAGAAGCAAGTATTGACATTGTAGAAGATCAGAAAGTCATTGATTGGTTGTGGGAAACACAAGACAAAACATTCTTCGATTCTAAAGAGGATTCTAATTTATGTGTGTTAAAAATAAATCCAAAAACGATTACTTTAATGAATGATGATGATATTGATACACCAATCACAATTGATCTTTAATTTGATTGTTAATAAGAGTAGATAGAATGTATCATGAATTCTATCTACTCTTTTTTGCTTATTTATAATGCTTCATTTATATTAGTTGAAGTACAATTGAATTTTTGTGAAACTTTTATTGCAATTTAATTCTATTTTTTGTATAAATAAATTAATATATTTAAGGAGAGTCTTAATGAAGAACAAAAAAGGTTTAGGGTTAGGAATTTTTTTAATTGCAATTATGTTAATTGTTAGCATTATTTTAGTCATTGTAATGCTAAATGGTCAGCAAAAAGAATCCTACTATGGCTATATGAAAGATAGTCACACTATTGATAAAATGATAAATGAACAAACTGAAAAAGTAGAAAAAAATGTTAAATTACCTTCTAACACTAATGTAAAAGTAAAAAAAGGCGATTTTGTCTTTTTAGTAAAAGAAAAAGGTTCTGATTCATTTTCTAGAGTATCAAAAGTAAATCATGATGAAGTGCCACATGGTCTCATGATGAAAATTCATGAAATGCATGATATGAAAGGCATGTAGCTTTTGATATATTAGGCAGTATAAAGAGCGAGATAACATTCATTTAAAATCAGTTATCTCGCTTTTTCTTTTTGAATAAAAAAGCATCGCTTATCCAAGCGACGCTAAAAATGTCAGATTTCTTTTTTTAAATTGATTCTAGATATTTCTTACCTTTTTCTTTATCATAAACATGTTCCCATTTAGAGATAACTACTGTAGATAATGCATTACCAATAACGTTCACACATGTACGAACCATGTCTAACAAACGATCTACACCGATAATTAACGCAAGACCTTGAGCTGGTAAGCCCATTGCCCCCAATGTTGTTAATAACACTACGATAGATACTCCTGGCACACCTGCCATACCTTTAGATGCAACCATTAATGTCACCATTAAAATGATTTGTTCAGATAATGATAAGTGAATACCATACATTTGAGCAACAAATAAAGCGGCGATAGATTGATATAAGGCTGATCCGTCTAAATTAAACGAATATCCAATTGGTATAACAAAAGAAGTCACTTCTTTTGGTGAACCAAATTTCTCCATTTTATTCATCATTACTGGTAACACTGCTTCAGAACTTGAAGTAGAGAATGCAAGTAATAATTCATCTTTAAGTATTTTAATGATTGAGAAAATACTAATTCCACAAATTCTTGCTACAATACCCAAAACAACAATAATGAAGAAAATCATCGCAAACACAACTACTAAAACAAGTTTAGCTAATGGAATTAAAGCTGAAGCACCGAATGTCATAACAGTTGTACAAATAAATGCAAATACACCAATTGGTGCTAATTTTAAGATTTTATTAATCATCCAAAATACGGCTTCTAATGTACCGTTTAAGAAACCTTTAACTGGTTCAGCTTTTTCTCCAATCGCAGCTAATCCCAAACCAAAGAATACTGCGAAGAAAATAATTGGCAATAACTCACCCTTAGTTAAAGCTTCAAAAATATTAGTTGGTATAATATTTACGATTGTATCAATAAAGTGGTTACCGTATGTAGATTGTTCTGCGGCAGACGCAGTTGATTGATATTTAGTAATATCGCCTTTAGGTAACTTATCAGGATCTAATCCAATTCCTGGTTTAAAAATATTACCAATAATTAAACCTAAACCGATGGCGATGGTTGTAATAATTTCGAAATAAAGAATTGATTTCCATCCATAGCTTCCTATTTTTTTCGAATCCCCTAAATTCGAAATAGATAAAGCAAGTGAACAGAATACAATTGGGATGATAATCATTTTGATTAAATTTAAGAAAACGTCACCGAAAGGTTTAATATAATTTGCAACACCTGTTTGTCCAAATAATAATAAACCAATTACTACACCTAGCACTAATGCAATTAATACTTGCATAGGTAGGCTAACTTTTCTCTTGAACAGAGTCACGTTGAAACCCCCTTCTTCTGACATCGCTTAATTATATCAAATTATTCAAAATTCGGATATAACAAATTAAAAACTATTAAATAATATACATATTTAATTTGGCAAAAATAATTAATTAAAAACAGAAAAATGAGAATATTTTTAGAATATAGATGTTGGAATTCAATCACTATCTTTAACCTTCTCAATGTAAGAGCGGTTGATAAATGAATGACATTACTCTAAAACCTTTTTTAACTAACTCGTTTACCTTTACCATTTAACAAAAATTTCATTTAAAAAAACAATATCTATTTTTCCATAGACATTGTTTTTTTGAGTAGTAATCACCATTAATATCTCTAGTTCTACATATTAATTATATATCATGGCTTATAATTTTGGTTGAAATAGTTATGTTTTGCACTTTTAATACTTTTCTTGGTTTCCGTATCAAATCCTTCAACTAAAATACCTTTACGTGTACCAATTGGCTGAATGATATATGTTAAATTAGGTTCGTCTTTAAACACTACTTGTTTATAATAAACGCCTCTTTTAGCACTATATAATGTTTTTTCTGATTTAATTTTATCTTTCAAATGTTTTTGTTCTATATAATTGTCTACAAGTTGCACATTTTTATGCCCTTGATACGCTTTCGTTCCAAAGAAGAACGCAATAGCTACTACAAGAGAAATAGCTAATATAATAATAATTCTAATAATCTTTTGCTTCTTACTCATCAGAGCACTCCTTCATCCTCTTACTCAATAAAATAGCTTCTTTTATCATTTAAATAATTATGAATGAAATAGTAACTTTTTTAAAGTGATACCTCTTTTTTGTAACAAAATATACTAATAATTTAATTTAGAATTTGAAATAAATCAACATTCTAAATTTATATGTAGATTTAGTTTAATTTGTTTTTAAATTTATTAAAAAACTTATATAATACTCTGGATATAGTCTTGACAATAGGTATTGTTCATACTATCTTTAAATAAGTTGAGGGGGAAAGAATATGTATGTAAAGGACAGTTATTTAAGTAAACAGTTATGTTTTTTACTTTATGTTACTTCAAAAGAGGTAATTAAAAAATATACTCACTATCTAAAAGAGTATGATTTAACATACACAAGTTTTATGGTTCTTATGGCTATTGAAAACGACGAAAAAATAAATATTAAGTCCCTTGGTCAACGTGTCTTCTTAGATTCTGGAACTTTAACGCCTCTCTTAAAAAAATTAGAGAAAAAAGGTTACGTACAACGCATGCGAGAAAAAGAAGATGAACGTAATTTACAAATTTCATTAACTCAAAATGGTAGAGACATTAAACCAGTATTAGAGCAAATTTCTAATCAAGTGTTTAATGATTTTGATATTTCTGACGATGAAGCGGATGGCCTTGCTAGTAGCTTAAGACATATTATTTCAGAGAACTTCGGCTCTAATGCTGAATAGTTAATACACATGACAAAAGCTAAGTAATTATTGTTCCTTCTTTCTTTTATTTTCTAACTAATACATAATATCGACGTCTTTTGTCATGTTTCTTTATTCCACATCTTTCACTTTTTAATTCTTCAAACTTTCAAATTGCTTTTACTTTACGTGTAGTATCTCTATTTATATAATGATATTGTAAAATTTCAATATATTTTATGACATATTACTCTGAAAAGGAGATTTCATATATGAATAATAGAGAATTTTTTGATCAAGCTATTTTTAAAAATAATCCAAGAGATGTATTTCGTGATCTAGGTGAACAAGTATTTAACCAATTTTCAACTAAAAGCTTCCCAACAAATGTTTACAGTCAAAAAAATCAATATGTTCTAGAAGCCGAATTACCTGGCGTAAAGAAACAAGACATTCATCTTAAATATGAACATGCTACTTTAACGATTAAAGTAATTAAACAAGTATCTGAGCAAACAGGTAGTGTTCAATTAAGTGAACGCTCAAGCGGAGAATTGGTAAGACGCTTTGAATTCGAAGATATTAATAAAAATCAAATCAAAGCAAGTTATGAAGATGGTGTTTTAGTGGTGATTTTACCTAAGAATGTCACTGAAGAAGACGAAGGTACTACAATTACAGTAGAATAAATAAAAGAAGTTGAGATATAACTTTCAGAAAAATAGCCAGTAAATGAGTGATGAGACATTCATTTACTGGCTTATTTATAATTCTTCGTATTATTGCCTTACTCTCTTAGAGGGTAGTTTCAGCTTGTGTTATTATTTCAACCTCTCATCAAACAAAGTACGTTGTATTCATATTTCATTTTACATTAGATTATTGAAAACATAGATACTTAGCATAAGCTAATAAACAAACGTAGTGCTAGTGCACTACGTTGTTTATTTATTTTGCGTATTCTTTTTTGTAAAGATGACCCATTGTAATAAAAGCAAGTATTCCAAATACAGCTAGTAAAATAAATGCTAAATGACTTGAACCTGTCAATGAAGTAACATACGTGATAACAAGTGGTGGGAAGAAACCACCTAATCCTCCCATCATAGAAACAATTCCATTTGCAGTACCAGATTCTTTAGCAAAGTAAGATGGCACAAGTTTAAAGATAAGTCCATTTCCTAATCCAGCACAAATACTAATTGTTAAACAACCTATAGTAAATAAGGCAATATGACTTGAAATACCTAAAATAACTGCACCGATAATCATCACAACAAAATCTATCATCAAGACTTTAACCGCGTTGAATTTATCTCCTAAAATCCCACCCACAGGTCGTAAGAATGTTGCCAATGCGATAAATACTCCTGATCGAATACCTGCATCTACTTTATCTATTCCGAAATTATTAACTAAATAGTTAGGTAAGAATAAACCAAATGCTACAAAAGCACCAAATGTAATAAAGTACCATAAACTCAAATAATATAGTTTGTAGTTTGAAGATAAATCTTTAACTTGAGCGCCTAAAGGCACTTTAACTTTAGGTTCTTTAGCATCTCCAAGGAAAAACATTAATATTGCAAAAATAGCGATAATAATAAGATAACTTCTTACTGTTGTTTGCCATCCTACAATACCTGCAATAGGAGGTGCTAAGAATGATGAAATTGCTGTACCAATGTTCCCCATTCCATAAATACCATTTGCTAATCCTACTTTGTCTTTTGAAAAATATTTAGGAACTGAAGTGACACCTACAGAGAAAATGGCTCCTCCTACTCCTAAAAAAAATCCAGACGCCATTAACATACTAGGCGATTGGGCTTGTCCTAAGAAGAAAATAGGAAATAATAATATAATAAAACTACAAAAGAATACCCATTTAGCGCCAATAATATTTGTTAAATAACCAAATGGTACACGAAGAATCGATCCTAGGATAACTGGTATCGCTAAAATAATTGATAACTGTCCTGGATTAATTTTAATATCTTGTGAAATGTATGGCATCAATGGAGAAATAATACTCCAAGCCATGAATCCAACTACAAGACTTAAAGTTTGTAACGTAAGTTGAAAACCACCCTTAGTTTTATTCATTTTTTCACCTTCATCAATGTTTTATTTTCTATTATCGATAATTAAATCACATATCAATATAGCCAATTTGTGTGATTAATTACTGATTACAGTTAAATTTTAATCACTTTGTGAAAATATGAACATAAGGAGTTTCCCTTATACTCTCTAATAATCCCCCTATATTTAAATAATAAGACAAAGAAAAACCAACACATGAATATCATGTGTTGGTGAAATATAATATAAGTGTCATTATTTAAGTTATTCAATATATTTAAAAGTCTAAAAGTTTCTTTTTAAGCGCATATTCTACAAGCTCTGGTTTAGATTTTAAATTTAATTTAGTCATAATATGCGTTTTATGTGCCTCAACTGTTTTAACGGATACAAACAATTTTTCAGCAATTTCTTTATTTCCATATCCCTTTGCAATTAATGGTAATATTTCTAATTCTCTTTTAGAAAGTATTTTGAAAGGATCATTGGTTGCTTTTTCATCTTGATTAGAAACATTTACAAATTCATTTACTAATGACGTCGTTAGTTTCATATCAATATACGTTTCACCTTTATACACTGTTCGTACTGCTAAAATCAGTTGTTCATCTGGTGAATTTTTTAAAATATATCCTTTAGCACCATTTCTTAAAACATGAAATAGATATTCTTCATCATCATACATTGTTAAAATTAATATTTTTGTTTCAGGAAAACTTTCAGAAATTTTGCTAGTAGCAATTAAGCCAGACTCACCAGGTGGCATACTTAAATCCATAATTAATACATCCGGTTTGTATTCCATCACTTTCTGATATGCTTCTACTCCATCAGCAGCCGTAGCTACAACTTCCATATCTTCTTGAAAGTTTAATATCATAGAAAAACCTGTTCTTACTACTGCATGATCATCTGCAATTACTATTTTCAATTATAAGTCAGTCCCTTTACATTCTCTAGAGTGGTACTTCTAAAGTGATAATAGTTCCTTTTCCTAAATGTGTTTCTACATTCACTTTTCCGTTTACAAGCTCTGCTCTTTCATTCATACCATACAATCCTAGTCCTGTACCTTGTGGTTGAGAATTCGGATCAAAACCTTGACCATGATCAATCACTTCAGCTATTAATAAACGTCCAACCTCCTGGACAAAGACATCTACCGAACTTACGCCTGCATATTTTAATGCATTAAATACCGCTTCCTGTACCACACGGTAAACAACCGTTTCTACTTCACTATCATATCTTTTATCTTTAATGTTAGATTGATATACAATTTGCATACCATAATTATTTTCAAATTGTTTAAAATATGATTTAAAAGCCGCTTCCAAGCCTAAATCATCTAGAGATGAGGGTCTTAATTCAACTGATAAATGTCTTATATCATCAATCAATTTAGACATTAATCCCTCAATACGTTGCGATTGTTGGACAAGTTCTGAGGATTCTTTTTGATATTTCAGCAATCTGAGTTCAACATCAATATTTAGCATTTCTTGTACAACACTATCGTGTAGTTCTCTAGAAATACGTTTTCTTTCATTTTCTTGCGCGGAAATTGTTTTTCTCATCATCTGACGTTGATACATTTTTTCTTGTCTTTCAATTTGCGGCGAAATATCTTGAAGTGTAAATGCATATATCTCATTATCTTCATCAATCGCTTGATAAGAAGCTGTAAATGGTCGAACTTTATGATCTACTGTTTTCATAAACACTTGAAAATTGATATCGTTTGGTTTAGATGTGTCTAAATAACAATTTTTGCAACTTTGAAGTTCAAATTCATTTGAATACCCTTCACAACGATCACAAATCGCATTTGTCATCGCACTATAATTATTATCTTTTGAAATAATTTCTTCAGCGGCGTCATTCATTGCAATGATTTTTCCTTCTTTGTTTACAAAAACAATTTTTTCATTTGTAGTTTCATAATATTTTTTTAGTAAGTCTTCCATTTGCAGATTATATAACTCTAACACATATATCACCTAGATTTCTTCATTAAATTCCCACAAACGGCCTTTAATATTTAATTGATTAATCACTTTAGGCAATGTTTTACTACCTCTTTGTCCTAATAATAACACGCCTGCAACATGCTGTTCATGCCATAATGGTATAGCAACGAGCGCGTTTAAGTTTTCACTCATCAAAATAGGGTACTTAATTTTTTCTTCTGGTGTTATTGTTTTGGAAACATTTTCTATAACCATTCGCTTTCCTGTTTTCATGACTGTCCCAGCTAAGCCTCTGCCTTTTCTCAAAACAATCAATTTATAACGACTGTTTAAATTACCTGAAACATATTGCCATTTAATAGGTCCAGAAGGTTCGTGGTTTTCATATAGTGCAACAGCAGCAAAATCACAGTTTACTTTTTTTCTAAGTGTGTCAAGTTCCTGCTGAAAATGTACCGGTTCAAACAAAGGTTCCGGAATCATATATCGTACTCCTTTTATATTTAATGTGCACGAGGTGCTTTATGTTTTCTATATACAATATAACGTCTATTTGTATATGCTAATGGAATACTCCATACATGTACAAGACGTGTAAATGGCCAACAAGCTAATATTGTAAATCCTAATAAGATATGAATTTTAAATGATAATGGAACGCCTGTCATTAGTGCTGCATTGGGTGAGAATGTAAATAAGTGTCTAAACCATATAGAAATCGTTTGACGGTAATCAAAGTCAGTTACCATTGCATTAGTAACTAAAGTTGAGAAACATCCCATAAATATAATCAATATTAATAAGAAATTTACGAAAATATCAGAAGCTGAACTTAACTTTCTCACATTACTAATCGTTAAACGTCTTGCTGTTAAAAGTAACATTCCAATTAGAGTCATTATACCAAAAATACTACCAATATAAACAGCTCCAAAGTGATATGTACTTTCGCTTATGCCAAGTCCATCTATCCATTTTGCTGGAATAGCTAACCCCACCACATGACCAAAAAATACTGGAATAATTCCTAAGTGAAATAACAGACTGCCCCATTTAAGTTGTTTTTTTTCTAAAAACTCACTCGATTTTGCAGTCCATGAAAACTGATCATATTTATATCGAGCAATATGACCAACGATAAAAATTGCCACACATAAATATGGGTAAATAATCCAAAGAAATTGATTAAGCATGATGTGTCACCTCTTTTGGAATGTCTAAACAAGCTTTTAATGTTTCTCGTAATGCACGAATCACATAAGCGTAAGGATTATTCTCCTTAGCTAATTGATTTGCCATTTCATATGTACCATCTTCAATAATCATAATCACTAACTCAATATTGCCTTCTGCACGAGGATCATTATGCCAACTTGCTACATGTAAAAACTGCAACATCAATGGTAGATAATCTGATAATTCATTATCTACCATTTTTAATCCAAACATTTCATAAAGTACTTTTAGTTTTGCGAGCATTTGACCTCTTTCTTTTTGAGTATCAAATTTATTGTAAGTCATATAAAGTGGTGATGTTTTATTGAAATCAAATGTATCCGTATAAATTGCTTTAATTTCAGATAAAGTAAATTGGTACATAATTTCACGATATTTCATTAAATCTGCATATCCTGGATGCGAAGGATGAATCGTTTCTTCAAATGTATTAGGATGAAATGTTAATTTTTCTGGAAAATTAAGTTGTTGTGCAAGATATCCAAAACTTTCTTGATAGTATTTAAATTGTGTTAGATTAATCACGGAAAATACCTCCATAGAAATTCTCATTATAAATCTCTTGACCAGATTTTCCTGACGTTGAACCTACTGGAACACCACAACCTTCACAATTATCTCCGAAATATTCACCGCCATATCCTTGGCTACCTTGAGCGTGATACGTATCTAAATAGGTTTCTTTATGTGAAGATGGTACAACAAATCGATCTTCATATTTAGCTAAACCTAATAGACGATACATTTCTTTTGTTTGAATTTCTGATAAACCTAAACGTTCTAATCTAGAAGTATCAAATGGTTTGTTTGTGACTTGAGCACGCATATAACTTCTCATCATTGCCATTTTTTGTAACGCTTCTTTTACTGGCTCTACTTTACCTGCTGTAAATAAGTTTGCTAAATATTCAATAGGTAAACGCATTTCTTCGATGGCCGGGAAAATCATATCTGGATTTTGACCTGAATTTTTACCTTCAAAATAACTCATAATTGGACTTAAAGGCGGGCAGTACCATACCATTGGCATTGTTCTAAATTCAGGATGTAATGGAAATGCCAATTTATATTCAATCGCTAATTTATACACAGGTGAATTTTGAGCAGCTTGGATCCATTCATAACTGATACCATCTTTTTCTGCTTGTTCAATCACTTCTTCATCAAATGGGTTTAAGAAGATATCAAGTTGTTTTTCATATAAATCTTGTTCATTTTCAGCTGAAGCCGCTTCGTGTACACGATCAGCGTCATATAATAAAACGCCTAAATATCTCATTCTTCCTGTACATGTTTCTGAACATACAGTTGGCATTCCTGCTTCAATTCTTGGGAAGCAGAATGTACATTTTTCAGCTTTATTTGTTTTCCAGTTGAAATATACTTTTTTGTAAGGACAACCTGTCATACAGTAGCGCCACCCACGACATGCATCCTGATCGACTAAAACAATACCATCTTCATCTCTTTTATACATAGCCCCTGAAGGACATGAAGCAACACAACTAGGATTTAAGCAATGCTCGCATAGACGAGGTAAATACATCATAAATGTTTCATCAAATTGGAATTTGATATCTTCTTCAATTCTTTGAATATTTGGATCTTCTGGTCCTGTTACATGTCCGCCAGCTAAATCATCTTCCCAGTTTGGTCCCCATTCAAGATTTAGTCTATCTCCTGAAATCAATGAATGTGCTTTTGCCACTGGTGAATGTTTACCTTCTTTAGCTGTGGTTAAATGTTCATAATTATAAGTCCATGGTTCATAATAATCTTTGATTAACGGCATATCTGGATTATAGAAGATTTTACCTAAGGCAATTTTAGACCACTTACTACCTGATTTAAGCTCAAGTTTACCTTTTTTATTTAATACCCAACCACCTTTATAGTGCTCTTGATCTTCCCAACGTTTTGGATAACCTACACCTGGTTTGGTTTCTACATTATTAAACCACATGTATTCTGCACCCGGTCTATTTGTCCAAGTATTTTTACATGTCACACTACATGTATGACACCCAATACATTTATCTAAATTCAATACCATTGCAACTTGCGCTTTAATCTTCAAGCCAATTTACCTCCTTCATTTTTCTAACTGCGACGTACACATCACGTTGGTTTCCAATTGGTCCATAGTAATTGAAGTGATAACTAATTTGTGCATATCCTCCAACTAATTGCGTAGGTTTTAGGTGAATTCTTGTAGGTGCATTATGTGATCCCCCACGAGTATCAGTAATCTCAGAACCTGGTGTTTCAATGTGCTTATCTTGAGCGTGATACATAAACATTGTACCTTTCGGCATGCGGTGTGACGTTACCGCTCTTGCAGTTACAACACCATTTCTGTTATAAACTTCAAGCCAATCATTATCATTGATACCATGTTGCTCAGCATCTTCATTAGATAGCCAAACCACTGGACCTCCTCTGAATAGAGTCAACATACGTTCATTATCTTGATATGTTGAATGAATATTCCATTTTCCATGAGGTGTTAAATAACGTAGAACAAGTGCATCTTGTCCACCTTTTATCTTTTTATCTCTTGCGCCAAATACCATTGGTGGAAGTGTTGGTTTATATACTGGTAAGCTTTCACCAAATTGCTGGAATACTTCGTGATCGATATAGTAACTTTGTCTTCCAGTGAGCGTTCTAAAAGGTACAAGTCTTTCAATATTTGTTGTAAATGGAGAATAACGACGATTATTTTTATTAGAGCCTGGGAATACTGCTGTTGGGATAACTTCTCTTGGTTGAGCTGTAATATTTAAGAACGAAATTTTTTCAGATGCACGTTCTTTTGAAATATCCTTCAATTCCATTCCAGTTTGATTTTCTAAATCTTCATATGATTTTTGAGATAATTTACCATTCGTTGCCGAAGAGATATTTAAAATTGCATCAGCTACTTTACGTGCAGTATCAATACGTGGTCTATCGTTTCTAACAGAATGTTCATCGTCATCATTCCACGTACCAATCATACTTTTTAGCTCTTCGTATTCTTCTTTAACGCTAAAACTAACGCCGTGTGCCCCTACTTTACCTTTCTCAAGTAAAGGTCCTAATGTAACGTATTTATCATAAATTTTAGTATAGTCACGTTCTACAATAGAGAAGTTAGGCATAGTTTTACCTGGAATACCTTCTACTTCACCTTTAGACCAATCTTTAACGATACCGTATTCAGAACCTAGTTCTTGTTTAGAGTCATGTGCAAGTGGTGTAGTTACCACATCTTTAAATGTACCTGGTAAATAATCTTTAGCCATTTCTGAAATTGCTTTACTCAATGTTTTGTAAATGTCCCAGTCAGAACGTGACTCCCATAATGGATCAATTGCTGGATTAAATGGATGAATAAATGGATGCATGTCGGTTGAAGATAAGTCATGTTTTTCATACCAAGTTGCTGCTGGCAGCACAATATCAGAATATAAAGGCGTTGCAGTCATTCTAAAATCTAATGATACAAGTAAATCTAATTTACCTACTGTATCTTCTCTCCATTTAATTTCCTCTGGTTTATCATCTTCATTCGGTTCAGCCATTAATCCTGAACGTGTACCAAGTAAATGTTTCATAAAGTACTCTTGACCTTTAGCTGAACTTGAAATTAAGTTAGATCTCCAAACAAATAATGTTTTAGGATGATTTTTTCTTAAATCTGGGTCTTCAATAGCAAATTCTGTTTCTTTATTTTTCACTGATTCAATCGCACGTTTTAAAATAGCTTCATTTGAATCATCGCCCGCATCTTTTGCTTCTTCACCAAATAACAAACTGTTTTTATTAAATTGTGGATATGAAGGTAACCAACCTAAACGTGCTGCTGTCACATTATAATCTGCTGGATGCTGATGTTTAATGTTGTTAGCAAGTGGTGATTTCAATTTATCTACATTAGATTCTTCATATTTCCATTGATCAGTTGCAAAATAGAACCAACTTGTACCATTTTGTAAACGTGGTGGACCTTGCCAATCTTTAGCGAAAGCTACAGTATTCCATCCTTCAATTGGACGACATTTTTCTTGCCCAACATAGTGAGCCCAACCTCCACCATTAACACCTTGGCATCCACATAATAGAACTAAATTCAATACAGCACGGTAAATGGTGTCAGAGTTGAACCAGTGGTTAATCCCCGCACCCATAATAATCATCGAACGTCCTTTAGTATCAATAGCATTTTGTGCAAATTCTCTTGCGACTTGTGTCACTAATTCTTGTTTAATACCTGTGACGTTTTCTTGCCATGCAGGTGTATATTTAGATTCACTATCTTCATAAGATTTAGCTTCTAACTCATGACCAAATCGTTTAATACCATATTGACTAGCCATTAAATCATATACTGTAGCAATACGTACTTCTTTACCATCTGCTAATTTAACTTTTTTAGTTGGGATAGGTCGTTCGAAAATACCGTCTCCTTGACTATCAAAGTAAGGGAATTGAATGGTTTGTAACTCATATTCTTCTTCTGCAACAGATAAAGCTGGATCAATTTTACTTCCATCTTCTGTTTCAAGTTTTAAATTCCATTGTTTGCCTTCTTCCCAACGTTGACCCATTGTACCGTTTGGAACCACAAGTTTGTGGCTAATCGCATCGTGAATAACTGGTTTCCACTCACCATTTTCACTTTTTATACCTAAATCGCTTGCACGTAAAAATCGTCCTGCCTTATAACCATTCTCATCTTCATCCAGCATCAATACAAATGGCATATCTGTATATTGCTTTGCATAATTAACAAACATATCACTTGGTTTATCTTCATAAAATTCTTGTAAGATGACATGCGTCATAGCTTGAGCAACTGCGGCATCTGTTCCTGGATTAGGTGCTAACCAATTATCAGCAAATTTAACATTTTCTGCATAATCTGGTGCTACAGAAACCACTTTTGCACCTTTATAACGTACTTCAGTCATAAAATGGGCATCAGGCGTACGAGTAAGTGGAACGTTAGAGCCCCACATAATGATGTAAGAAGCATTGTACCAATCACTTGATTCAGGTACATCAGTTTGTTCACCCCAAATTTGAGGAGATGCAGGTGGTAAATCAGCATACCAATCATAAAAACTTAACATTTCCCCGCCTAATAAATTAATAAAACGCGCACCAGATGCATAACTAATCATCGACATTGCTGGAATAGGTGTAAAACCAGCGATTCTATCCGGACCATCTTTTTTAATGGTATAAAGAATTTGTGCTGCGATAATATCTGTTACATCTTTCCAACTTGCACGTACATGTCCACCTTTACCACGTGCTTCTTTATATAATTTAGCTTTCTTTTCATCTTCAACGATAGATGCCCATGCGGCGATACGATTTCCATTATTGTCTTCAAGTGCTTCTGTCCATAAATCTAATAGTTTACCTCTAATGTAAGGGTATTTTACACGAAGTGGGCTGTATTCATACCATGAAAATGACGCGCCACGTGGACATCCACGAGGTTCAAATTCAGGCATATCTGGACCACAACTTGGATAGTCAATTTGTTGATTCTCCCACGTAATCACACCATTTTTAACGAAAACTTTCCACGAACATGATCCTGTACAGTTTACGCCATGTGTGGTTCTTACTACTTTATCGTGACTCCATCTTTCACGATACATTTTTTCCCATTCTCTACTTTTACTTTCTAAAACTGACCAATTTCCATTAAACGTTTCAGTTGGTTTGAAAAAGTTTAATCCGAATTTTCCCATTTATATAAATCCTCCTACCTGCAAAGGTAATACGTTACTTATGTCCAATGTTATTTAAAGAAATTTCATTTAAATTGTACATTTTTTCACATGGTTTTTATATTAGGGAATTACCTATTTCATATAAAAGAATCCCTAAAAAAAGTGAGATAACACACGTTTTAAATATCGTGTTATCTCACTTATGACATTCGAAGCGTAAAGAACTACACTTCAATATATTTAATATTTTGGTGCTGCGTTATGATCGATTCATATAAATACTTTTGTGAAGAATGATAAGTTTCATCATATTGAATTAAGCATTTTAAATACTGTTGAGATAAGTCTTCTGCTTTTGAAAGGGCTAAGTCTTTATTCCCTTTAATAACGTACAATGTTTCATCTATTGTTTGTTTTGAGTGTATAATCTTTTCGTCATCCATATAGTTAATGATATGGCCTAATATACAAATTCCTGGATCATGTTTCATATTAAGCTTAGATAATTGATGTTCAATAGTGCTTAGTTTACCAACCACTATGGTTTCGTTATAACACGTAGCATTAAAAATGATAGCAATATCATAATCTTCTTTAGTATATCTTCTAATTTGATTAATAATATCATTTAATCGTTTAATTCCCATATAAATTGCCAAAGTACCACCATTAGCTAAATTACGTATATCCATGTCTTGATCAATATCATCTTTAAAATGACCTGTGGAAAATGTAACACTTGGTGCTACTGAGCGCATCGTTAAACCTAAGTCTAATGAAGCTACCGCTGCACTCGCAGAAGTTACCCCAGGTACAATATCATAAGCAATCTGATGTTCTTTTAAAATGTCTATTTCTTCAGTTACTCGGCCAAACACTGCTGGGTCTCCACCTTTTAAACGTACAACAATTTTATACTTTTTCGCTGCTGCTACTATTTTTAAATTGATACCTTCTTGTTGAATATGTTTAGTATAAGGTTTTTTTCCAACATCTATGATTTCAGTAGTTGGCTTTGCATATTGTAATATCAATGGATTGACAAGACGATCATATAAAATAACATCTGCTTGACGAATTAATCGTTCTGCTTGTTTAGTTAGCAAATTAGGATTGCCAGGACCAGCTCCAATTAAATATACTTTTCCAAATTCACTTTTAGTGACTAGAGACATATAAATACGTCTCCATCTTGAATTTCAACTTGATATGTTTCAACACAACCTGTATCAGGTTCTTGCACTTCACCCGTATTCAAATCAATTTTTTGATCGTGGAGTGGACAATAAACATATTCTCCACTTACAGTACCTTCAGATAACGGTCCTTCTTTATGTGGACACACATTATTAATAGCATGCACTTCTCCATTTTCTGTTAAAAATATACCGATTTGTTTATCTTTAACGATAACCTTTTTACCAATTAATGGTGTTAATTCATCCATAGTTGTTACTTTAACTTTTTCCATTACACTCATCCTCACACTTTCTCGACTTCAAATATTTTTTGTGCTTCTTTATTTTCAACAATAGCTTCCCAAGGTTCTTCTTCAAGTGCTTGTTTTGCATCCATAATTCTATCAAAAAGTTCTTTTTGACGTTGTTCATCTAAAAGCACTTCCTTAACATGATCAAATCCTAGTCGTTTAAGCCATGGTGCTGTTCGTTCAGCATATATTCCAGTCTCTCTGTAATACTGCATAAGCGCACCACAAAGTTGTACCACTTGATCTTCTGTTTCAACAGTAGTAAGTAATTGACCTACAGTGACCTCTGTACCACCGTTACCGCCAATATAAATTTGATAGCCATTTTCTACTGAAATGACACCAAAGTCTTTAACACCTGATTCTACACAGCTTCTTGGACAACCAGAAACACCCATTTTAAATTTATGAGGTGTGTCTATGTATTCAAATGTTTTTTCTAATCGAATACCTAAACGTGTCGTATATTGTGTACCAAATCGACAGAATTCTTTACCAACACAACTTTTCACAGAACGCGTTTTCTTACCATATGCAGAGGCAGAGCGCATACCTAAATCTTTCCAAACTTTTGGTAACTCATCTTTTTTAAGACCATATAACCCTACACGCTGAGACCCTGTTACTTTAACAAGAGGCACGTTATATTTTTTCGCTACTTCACCTAAACGAATTAATTGGTCAGCATCTGTGACACCACCACGCATTTGTGGAATCACTGAGAAAGTACCATCATTTTGAATATTTGCATGATAACGTTCGTTCGCAAATCTTGATGCTTTTTCATCTTGGTGTTCATGAGGATATACCATATTTAGATAATAGTTGATAGCTGGGCGACATTTTGGACAACCATTTTTATCTTTAAAATCAAGTACGTGACGAACTTCTTTTGATGTTTTTAAACCTTTAGCTCTAATTTGAGTAACAATTTCATCACGTGTCAAATCAGTACATGCACAAATACCAGTTGGTTTAGCAGCTACAAATTCATCACCTAATGTACATTTTAGTATTTCTCCAATTTGTCCTTTACACTTACCACAAGAATTTCCTGCTTTGGTTGTTTTTGTAACCTCATCTACAGTAGTCAACCCTTTTGTTGTAATTGCGTTGACAATCGTACCTTTATCTACACCATTACAACCACAAATTGTTTCATCATCAGGCATGTCTGCTATTGAAGTTCCACTTTCTTCTCCGCCTTTATGAAGCAGTGACACTAGTGTATAGTCCTCTAGTGATTCATGTTTTTTCATCATACTATAAAATCTTGAACCATCATCTGTATCACCATATAAAACGGCACCTACCACTCGACCATCACTTAGATAGACTTTTTTGTAAATATTATCTACACTGTTAAAGATTTCGATACCGTGTACAGTTTCATCTTCAACGATTTGTCCTGCACTATATAAATCACAACCTGATACTTTTAAAGACGTAAATGTTGTAGAACCTTTATATCCTTCAGTCTCTTTACCTGTTAAATAATCAGCAAGCACTTTACCTTGTTCATAAAGAGGTGCAACTAAACCATATACTTTACCGTTGTGTTCCGCGCATTCACCCACGGCATAGATATGTTCATCAGATGTTTGCAAGTAATCATTAACAACGATACCTCGATTCACTTCTAATCCCGCTTCACGAGCTACTTCGGTAAATGGACGTATACCAACAGCCATAACGACTAAATCCGTTTCTATTACTCTACCATCAGCTAGCTTAATAGCTTCTACATCATCTGTTCCTATAATTTCTTTAGAATTTGCTTGTAGTTCAATATGCATGCCTTGACGTTCTAAATCAGCTTTTAACATATCTCCAGCTTTACGGTCTAATTGCATTTCCATCAGCCATTCTGCTAAGTGAAGAACTGTTACATCCATACCTTGATCCATTAATCCTCTTGCACATTCTAATCCAAGAAGACCTCCACCAATAACAATGGCACGTTTTTTTGTTTTAGCAATTTCAATCATACGCTCAGTATCTTCAATTGTGCGCCAACCGATGACACTTGGTAATTCTGATCCAGGTATAGGTAAAACAAATGCCTTTGAACCCGTCGCAAAGATACAGATATCATAAGCTACAGTGATACCTTTAGATGTAGTGACAGTTTTGGATTGTCTATCTACTTTTTCAACTGGATCATCTACAATTAGTTCAATATGATGTTCTTTATACCAGTCATAATCATTCATAATCGTTTCTTCAACTGTCATTTTCTTTTGTAAAATGTTGGATAACATGATTCGATTATAATTAGGATAAGGTTCTTTACCAATAATTGTAATGTCAAATTGAGAATCTGAACGTTCTAAAATTTCTTCAATTGTTCTTAAACCAGCCATACCATTACCAATCATTACGAGTTTTTGTTTAGCCATATCAATGCCCCTTTTATTACATTTAATTATTATTAAATTCAAATAGTTTTGCACTCACTATTCTTTACAAGGCTATTTTATACCATATTCTTTTGAATTTGTGATTATTTTCACACTTAAATGTAAAATCGGGGATTTCCCTAATAAAAAACATCTTCCATTACATGAGTGAGGATTTAGCACTCATATAATGAAAGATGTATGTAGTTACTATACTGTTAATTCTTTTAATCGCTCTCGAATAATCGATTTTAAAATAGGGTCGAAATTAATAGACGGAGTCATGTGCAATTCATTAGCAATATCCATCTCTGATATAAGACCTTTTACTTTATTAACTAAACGTCCATCATATAAAAACATTGGAACCACAATAAGATGATGATATTGTCTTGAAAGTTGATCTAAATCATTTTTAAACGTAATATCTCCATATAACGTACGGCAATATATAGGTTTGTCTTGCTTTAACTTAGTACTCAATTCTTTTAGTTCATCATGTGCTTTAGTATAAGAAAAGCTACCATGTGCAATCAATACAACTGCCACATCTGACTCTTTATTCATATCCACATCATTAATACGTTGTTCTACTAAATCCACCATATATGGATGCGTACCAAGAGGCGCACTAATTTCATAGGTTATATTTGGATGTGCTTGTTTAATGTTTCTTAACATCTCTGGAATGTCTACAATGTAATGCATGGCTGAAAATATAAGTAAAGGTACAACTTTAAATTGCGTTTCTCCTTTTTCTATTAAATTAATAATCGTATGTTCAACACTTTTTTCTTCACTTTCAATAAAAGCAAGCTCATAAGCGTAAGTTTCATCTTGTAATAAACTATCTATAAATTCACCGAGTGCTTTATTTTGATCTCCTTTTCTCATGCCATGAGCTACTAGAATATTCGCAACCAAATAGTTTCCCCCTTATTATTTTAATGTTGATTAAAATAATAAGATTTTCTGAATATTAAGTCAATATGTTGGGGATTAAAAGAGCGAAAATGTCTCTCGATATTTCCGCTCTTTGATCGTCTTACTATGCTTTTATACTGTCTCTTTTTCCGTTTAAATAGGCATAAACAAGTCCTACAAAAATACCTCCACCAATATAGTTACCTACAAAAGCAAATACGATATTTTTTAGCACATCTATCCATGATAATGCATCACTATTATAAAAAATCATTCCTGCATATAATCCAGCATTAAATACAACGTGTTCATATCCCATAAATACAAATACTATAACACCAACAGCAATGAAAAATGCGCGAGCTAAACCTTCTTTAAAAAGCATTGAAACATAAATACCAATATTAATAAAGAAGTTACAGAATATCCCTTTGATAAGAATATTTAACCAAGTTGATTCTACCGTTTTTAAATGTACTGTTTTACTTAGACTTGCAACCATTTCAGGTGTCATCACATGTGTACCCTTCATTAATAAGAATAAAATAAACCCACCTATAATATTTCCAATAAAACAAAATAAGAATATGTATAACATTTTTTTAACTGCAATGACTTTGTAGTACCATCCGACAGTTAAATACATAAAATTACTAGTAAGTAATTCTGAATTAGTTAGAACAATAAGAACTAAAGCTAAACTAAATGAGATTGCTCCTAATAAATTAACAAGTCCATCATTTGTTCCTGCAAACTGTGTTTTGATTGCTAACATAAATACTGTAACAATAGCTAATAAAAATCCTGACATCATTGACTTTAGTAAATATCGTCCAGGTGTTTGAGTTGCCATAACTTCTTTCATTTGTACCTGTCTTACAGCCGCTTTAATAAGATCTTTTGTAGTATATGTATCTTCAATTGTTGTATGGTTACTTGTCATATTCCCTCTCCTTAATTCATTTATAATTTTATATTATATATAGTGAAGTGCATTTTGAATAGAGAAGATTAAAAAAGAGCAACATATGGAGGTTTATTTTCCATATCTTGCTCTTGTCATGATATTAATGTGCTTTTTTTAATTTTGAAAAATAACGTAATCCTGAAGCAAAAATACCATAGCCTAATGCCGTTCTTAAAATATATTTTATGACGCCATTATTTAAACACTTTGAATTAATTAATAATGTTGGAATTAAAGTACTAATTGAAAATAATCCCAGCACTTTTAAATATCTTTCTTTCATACTATATCATCCTCTTTTCAATATTATTATAACTTAAAAGTTCAATTTAATTTTGACATCCTCGTGACGATTTATTCATTAAGTAAGACTTCTAGTTGATCTAATGTTGAATTCATACCTGCTTCTATTCCCATACCTACTGCTTGTTGAGCTGCTTCTTTAGTTGGAAACACTGACGTAGACGTAATAGTAGTCATTTGTTTATTATCTGAGTTAAAATTGATTGAAATATGCATACCAGGTAAACGCGTATCTTTTTTTCCCTCAGGTGTAGCAAAATAATCAAAGTATTCAAGATACTTCGGACGATCCACTTTTCGATATTCTGTTAATGTATAGCTTGTCTGTTCTGAGGTTTCTATTGCAAAGAAGGCTTCCCCGCCTTCTTCAGTATTAAAACGATATACTTTTGTCTTAGCGCCTTGAGGATGAAACCATTGCTCAAATAACGATGGATTTGTATAGGCATCAAATACATCATTGATAGGAGCTTTAAATGTTCTTTTAAAAATAATTTTATTTTCTTTTACTTCAATTGACATCGTTATCTCTCCTAATTTCTAAAATGGTGATTTCTATAATTTAACAACTATTATATTTTAAGACAATAAAAAAATAGGCAAAGTTAGAACTCTGCCTGTTTTTTAACTTTATTATTCTTCAATAGGAAATTCTAAATCAAATTCCACATTTAATGTTTTACCTAATAAGAAACCACCAGTTTCTAATGGTTGGTTAAATGTAACACCATATTTTTCACGATCAAGTTCACCAGTAATAACTAAACCTGCTGTATTTTTATTATTAAGTGGGTTTAAGCTAATACCTTTATAATCTAAATCAAATGTTTCTTTTTGTGTTTGATCTTTAATTGTTACATTACCAGTAACTGAACGATCATCAACACTAATAATTTCAAATTTAATTTCAGGATATTGTTCAACGTTTAAGAAATCTTCATTTTTAAGATGATTATCACGATCTTCTACTTTAGTATCAATAGAATTAGCTTGAACAGTAAAAGTTCCTTTTAAAGAACTTAAATCATGAAAGTCACCTGTAATATCTGCATCAAAATCGTTAAAACGTCCTTTTACATTACTAATTACAAGGTGTTGTATTGAGAAATTTACACCTGAATGAATTGGATCTAAATTAAAGTTAGCCATTTATTTTCCCTCCAATAGTGAAATAATAAAAATAATAGTATTCATTTTATCTATCTTCCAATTTAATATAATTATTATACTTAGTATATTAAATAAATCTAATGAAAATGACAAACTAAACAACTTAATTAAAATAAATTAATTGTTCTGACTTTGTTTCTTTTATCTTTATTCCCTATTTTTATAAAAATAATGATTTTGAATGTAAGATTTTTAAATATTTCATAAACTGTATAAAAACATAATTAAAAGACCTAATTTAATATTTAAACAACACTAAGTTAGGTCTTTTGTATTATGCTATAAATATTGTTTCCATTCTTTGACTTTATAAGGGTCTTCTACTTTTTTACCATTGATAAAAACTGTTGGAACAGATTGAATATGATTTTCTTTTGTTAACTTTTTCTGTTTTTCTGCTTCCTTCCAAGCATCGCTATTTTTAGTTTTATATTCTTTTTTTATGCGATCTTTTTGTTTTTGAGAAATATTTAATTGGTCAATTTCTTTATCTAGTAATGTTTCAGTAATCCAATGTTTTTTTTCTTCTTGTTGATGAGCATATATATTTTTTTGGAATGTAAGATATTCTTTTGGTGCAATAGCTTGAATAGCATTCCCTGCTCTAGAGCCCATTAATGAATCTTTTCCAAGAAAACTTGCATTAATAAATTGATATTCCACTCTATTTGTATCAATATAATCTTTTTTTATGATAGGCATGACGTTATCTTCAATTTTCTTGCAATAAGGACATTTATAGTCTCCATATTCTACAATTAAAATTTTTCCATTTTTCGTATGAGCTGGGGTTGTTTCTTTTTTATTTCGAGAGCAAGCGACAACGATAATGATTAAACATATGATCCCAGCTCCAATAAAAATCAATTTTTTCATATATACTCCTTAAGATTGTTTCAATTAGTTAAGATTTTCTTCCTTATAATCCGAATCATGTGTACTAATATATTGTTTCGTATCAAAGTGCTCTAAATAAGTTGCCTTCTTGTCTTTAAATTGATATGTATAATAATGCATTTCATCGTTATTACTTAATGGTCTATATGCTAATACAACATATTTACCTTTTTCATACACATATATATTAGCGTCTTTTTTATCAAAGTGTTTTACCACATCGCCTTGTTCATTCCTAGCAAGTCGTTCTTGTTTTTTATCTTGTAGTTTTACAGCTTTATCTATTTTATTAGCATATTCATCATTACCGCAGCCCGCTAGCAATATGACACATACACTTAATGATAAAATCAATCTTTTCAAATATGTTCACTCCTACTTTTTCTAATCTAACCTAATATAACTCTTACTATTATACTATGCTTATACTGATTATCATACAGTGGTTTTGCAATATAAACTAGACTATTAAAAAATATTATATTTTAAGTTTTATAGTTATATATTTTAAAAAATAATTATTATCTAATACTAAAGTACGAGTAAATTAATTTACTAAATGTGTGTAATAATAGAACTAATTTGATAAAATAGTTTAGAATTCTTAAAAATACAGAGGAGTAGATAATCATGAAATTCGTAAGTTTAACACCTGAAGAATTTGAAAAATTCACATCCGAACATTTTTCTCACTATACACAATCTCGAATACACTTGGATAATAGAAATGAGATGAAACATGATGTACATGTTGTAGGTGTTAAAGATGATAGTGGAGATGTCATTGCTGCAACATTAATGACTGAAGCACGCGCATTAAAATTTTATAAATATTTTTACACACATCGTGGTCCAGTAATGGATTATAGCAATATCAAACTGGTTCACTTCTTTTTCAAATCACTAACAGAATATTTAAAAAAACAAAATTGTCTATTTGTTTTAGTAGATCCATATATTTTAGAAAACCTACGTAATGCAGATGGAGAAATCTTAAAAAGCTACGATAATCGTGCAGTGATTAAAACACTTGAAGACTTAGGATATAAACATCAAGGATGGTCTGTAGGTTATAGTACAATGAGTCAAATTCGTTGGCTGTCTGTACTTGATCTTAAAGATAAAACTGAGGAACAATTACTAAAAGAAATGGACTATCAAACACGTCGTAATATTAAAAAGACATATGAGATGGGCGTAAAAGTTAAAACATTACCTATGGAAGACACACATACTTTCTTTGAACTGTTCCAAATGGCTGAAGAAAAACATGGCTTTAAATTTAGAGATGAGCCTTATTTCTATGAAATGCAAAAAACATATAAAGATCATGCCATGCTAAAATTAGCTTATATCGATTTAAAAGATTATTTGTCTACTCTACAACATAAACATGAGGATTTAACAAAACAACTTACTGAAATTGAAGAAGCTTTAAAAGAAAGCCCTAACTCTAAAAAGAACAAAAATAAACGCAATCAACTTCAACAACAATTTGATAGCAATGAACGTAAAATAAACCAAACAAAAGATAAAATTGCAGCAGAAGGTGAAGTATTAAATCTAGCAGCTGCATTATATATCTACAATGAACATGAAGTATATTATTTATCTAGTGGTTCTAATCCAAAATATAATGAATATATGGGGGCCTATCGTTTACAGTGGGAAATGATTAAATTTGCTAAAGAGCATAACATTGACCGTTACAACTTCTATGGTATTACTGGAGACTTTAGTGAAAATGCTGAAGATTATGGTGTCCAACAGTTCAAAAAAGGCTTTAATGCTGGTGTTTATGAATATATTGGTGACTTCATTAAGCCAATTAAACCTGTTCTTTATCATACTCAACAATGGATCAAAAATAGAAGATAATCATTGCATTATAAGTATACTTTAAGGTAGGCATATAACTATGAAATACAGTATGTTTTCTATAGGAGATACATTCATTAGTAAACATTACAAAATAACTGAGAAAGAAATATTAGAGTTTGCTCATCAATTTGACCCTCAATATATGCATCTAGATAAGAAAAAAGCAGGTCAAGGAATGTATAAAGGGATTATAGCATCAGGTATGCATACCCTTTCTCTCTCCTTTAAACTTTGGATTGAAGAAAATAAATATGAAGAAGACATCATAGCAAGGACTCATTTAAATAATGTAACCTTTATTAAACCTGTTTATCCAAATGATAACTTATATGTAAAAGTTAAAGTTTTAGATAAAAAATTAAAAAAACAATTTGGTAGTTTAACCGTTGAAGTTATGACATTTAATCAATATGAGAATAAAGTACTTCAATTTGAGCTTACTGTTTTACTATCAGTTTAAAATAATAAACATTTCTAAAGTCTATTTATGTGAAGAAAGAAAGCATTATTCAATAAAAAGAATCGTCGTTCAAGATGAAATATCTCAAACGACGATTCTTTTTTAATTTTTATTAATTACATTTAAAAAACGTCTTAATTCATCAGTTTTAGGATGATTAAATAATTCTTCAGGAGACCCTTCTTCACCAATTTCTCCGTCGTGAATAAATACAACTTTATTAGATACTTCTTTTGCAAAACGCATTGCATGAGTAACTATCACCATCGTCATGCCTTCATTTGCTAATTCTTTAATAACTTTCAACACATCATTTACAAGTTCAGGGTCAAGTGCAGATGTAGGTTCATCAAATAACATCACTTTAGGATTCATCGCTAAAGCTCTCGCAATCGCCACACGTTGTTGTTGACCACCAGAGAGTGCATGAGGACGTTGATCTTTAACATGTGTCAAACCTACTTTTTCAAGTAAGTCTAATGCTCTATCTCTAGCTTCTGATTTACTCATTTTCTTTACAGTTACTAAACCTTCCATCACATTTTCTAAAGCCGTTTTATGTGGAAAAAGATTATAACTTTGGAATACCATACCTGATTGTTTACGTACTTCAATTTGAGATTTCTTATCTTTAGCAGTATAAGTTTTATCATTCACAGTAACGTTGCCTTCAGTCGGAATCTCTAACGCATTAATCATACGCAATAATGTAGTCTTACCCGAACCGGAACGACCAATTAATGTGACAACTTCACCTTTTTTTACATTCAAATCAATACCTTTAATTACTTCTTTATCATTAAAAGATTTATGAATATTGGATAACTCAATCATGCCTTATACCCTCTTTCAATATATGATTCATAGAAGCCTTGGATGACTGAAATAATAAAACAAACAACCCAATACATCACAGCTACGAGAATATAAATTGTAAAGTACTCGTATGTTGTAGAAGCAACTTCTTGCGCTTTACGGAACATTTCAGCTACTAAGATAAATCCTAATAATGAAGTGTCTTTAATTAATCCTAAGAATGTGTTACCTAAAGCTGGAACTGAAACACGAATCGCTTGAGGTAAAATAATACGTTGAATCGTTTGACGATAATTCATTCCAATAGAGTATGCCGCTTCTGTCTGGCCTTTTGGAATAGAAATAATACCGCCACGGATAATTTCAGATGCATATGCACCCACATTTAAAGACAATCCAATAATCGCTGAAACAACAGAAGACAATGTCCATTGTTCGTCTGCATTTCCAGTAATTAGACGTCCAAGTTCTGGAATACCATAAAAGATAATAAAGAGTTGTACAATCATTGGTGTCCCACGAATAATAGATACATATACACGTGCAATTCCTCTTAATACTTTACTAGACGAAATACGCATTAACGCCGTAAACAAAGCGATAATCAAACCTAAAATAAATGTCACAATTGTAATTGGAATAGAGTATTTTACTAAACCTTCCAACATGGGTCCAAATGCTTGAGTTGCTGCATCTAATGCGTGTTGTTGTTGACTATTTAGGCTCAGAAACATTTTCACCGAACCATTTCTCACCAATTTTTGCTAGTTCACCATTCTCTTTAAGTTTTTTCAAACCATCGTTGAAATCAGAAACAACTTTATCATCGACACTTTTAGAGAATGCAAATGCTGATTTATTTTGTTCTGCATCACCTTTGATTGCTTTAATTTTAGCATTAGGTTTTTGTTTTTTATAATCTAAATAAGATAAGCTATCATTAAAAGTACCATCCACACGTTTAGATAATAATAAATCGATAGACTGGTTGAAACCATCTACTTTAGTGATGTTAGCACCTTTATCTTTAGCAAGTTTTCCGTAGTTAGAAGTAAATGTTTGTGCTAATTTTTTACCTTTCACATCATCAAATGATTTAATATTCTTCTCATCATCACGAACAACTAAGACACCACTTGAATAAGTGTAAGGGTTAGAGAATTTATATTTTTCTTTTCTTTCTTTATTAATACCCACTTGGTTTGCAATGACATCAAAACGTTTTGCATCTAAACCAGCAAACATTGAATCCCAAGATGTTTCATTAAATTTAAGTTTATATCCTTCTTCTTTCGCAACAGCTTTAATTACATCAATATCATAACCAGTTAACTGATCTTTTTTGTTGTGGAAAGTAAAAGGTGCATAAGTCCCTTCAGTTCCTACACGTAAGGTTTTTTTATCACTATTACTGCTACTTGATTTTGAATCACTATTTTTGTCAGATGAACCACTATTACCACATGCGGCTAATACAAAAATAAGTGTCAAAGCTACAAATAAAAGTCTTTTCATTAATAACTCCTCCATATTCCTATTAAATTAGTCAGAATAAATTAATTCTAATCTCATCACTATGAATAGTCAATAACTATTTAAACTATTAAATAAAATAGAAGGTTTAGATATGAGGTTAATGACTTTCTTCATTTAAATCCTTTTTTCGTTTAAGTAAAAAAGTTAATAATAAACTAACAACTGTGATAATGACTGCGAATAAAAAGCCAGAATGATATCCATGTATCATTGCGTCTGTTTGAATGTGTTTCATCATCTCTGTTTTAGCCATTCCTTGATAATCACTTGGTGTCGGTTTAAAATGCTGACTTGCTACACTTAAAATTGTTACTAAACCAGCTGTACCAATAGAACCCGCTACTTGTTGAATCGTATTTGTCATTGAAGATCCATGAGCATTTAATTCTGGAGTGAGTTGGTTCATTGTATGCGTCATTACAGGCATTAACCCTAAAGCAATACCAATCATACGAATCGCATAAATAGTTGCTAAAACAATTGTTGACGTATGTTCATCCATTACTACAAAGTAGGACGTCGTAATTGTTACAATAAGCATACCTATCATTGAAAGTACTCGTGCTCCAAAAGTTTCGTATAAACGCCCAGATATGATAGACATGATTGCCATTACAATTGCTCCAGGTAACAATATCAAACCGGAATCAACAGGCGTACGTTGCAACACATTTTGTACAAACATAGGTAATACCGTTTCAGATCCAATCATCGAAATCATCGTTACAGCCATAATAGCAATACCTACTGTGAATTGACTATTTTTAAATACTTTAAAACTTAATAGAGGGGTTTCAAGTCGTTCTTGTCTCCAAATAAATAAAACTACAAAAATAATGCCTAAAATAATAGTGCTCAGAACGACTGGGTCATTCCAACCTTTCTGAGAAATAGAACTTACCCCATATAACATACCACCGAATCCGAGAATAGATAAGATAATGGATAGTATGTCAATGGGCGCTTTTACTTTTACTCCAACGTTTTTAATAAAAATTAAAGCAAGTATAAAGGTCACTGCTGAAATTGGAGCTACAACATAAAACAATGCTCTCCAATTAATGTATTCAACCAAATATCCAGATAATGTAGGTCCAATCGCTGGTGCTAAACCAATCACTAATCCAAACATCCCCATATATTTTCCACGTTCGTGCGGTTCAAATATATCTAATATCGTCGTCATCATTAGTGGCATCATAATACCAGAACCTAATGCTTGGATAATTCTTGCAATTAATAAAGTAGTGAAATTAGGGCTAAATCCTCCTAGTAAAGTGCCTAGAAAGAATATAATAATTCCAGTTAAGAAGACTTGTCTTGTTGTATAACGTTGAATAATAAATGCAGATAATGGAATAACTACTCCATTTGTTAGTAAGAAGGCTGTTGTGAGCCATTGTACTTGAGAATATTCAATATGAAAATCTTTCATTATTCTCGGTAATGCTGTGGTCAACAAGGTTTCATTTAATAAACCAAAAAAGCCACCTAATAGCATAGTGAAAATCATAATTAACTTTTTACTATGCGACATGGTATCATCTCCTTATTTTTATTTTATAAATCGTAATAATTACTATTTACATAAACCATCTTTTCCTTTATTCTTTATAAAAAGGAGGACTATTTATGAAACAAGATTTACAAACTGCACGTCGCAACTTAAAAAGTTCTAATATTAAAACACGCAAACGTGCATTAAAGATGATTAAGCAATATCGACGTTAGTTAAAACCGTTTAACTATTTTTACAAACAATCTTACTCCACTACATTAATAAAAGACTAAAGCACTTCTTTAATGCTTTAGCCTTTTATTGTATCTACTATATTACAATAAATAAAAATTCTTGCTCACACTTTTATAAATAATAATGATTAGTTACTTTTAAATCATCATCTAATTCATAAATTAACGGTGCGCCAGTTTTAATTTCATAGCCTATAATGTCTTCATCTGATACGTTTTCTAAATATTTAATTAATGCTCGAATAGAGTTACCATGTGCTGCTACAAGTACAGTATCCCCATCTAATAAATGTTGTGAAATATGATCAGTCCAAATTGGAATGACACGCTCTAATGTTGTTTTTAAACTTTCAGAGTAAGGCATCATACGATGATCTAAATGACGATAACGACGATCATTTAAATAAGATTGACGTTGTTCTTCAGTTTGTGCTGGCGGTAATACATCATAAGAACGTCTCCATTGATGAACTTGTTCTTCACCAAATTCCTTACGGGCATCATCTTTATTTAACCCTTGTAATTTTCCATAGTGTCGTTCGTTCAAGCGCCAACTTTTATGAACGGGAATCCATTCTTGGTCAGATTCAGCTAATAAATATTGAGTCGTTTCCAATGCTCTTGTTAATAAAGAAGTATAAGCAACATCAATTTCAATTTTGTTTTCTTTTAATTTTTTACCTGAAGTGATGGCTTCATTTCTCCCTTGTTCTGACAGTTGAACATCTTCCCAACCGGTAAATAAATTTTTCGCATTCCATTCACTTTGTCCATGGCGACATAAAATTAATTTTGGCATAATATAACACTCCTTAGGTTAATAGAAAGTTAATGAGTATAACGATTGAATTATAAATACTTTCCTCATTATTTAATTTAATATCTATTTATCTTTACACCATTATTATAGAACTATTTCACTTTTTTTCATAATAGGACTACTTATAATTTAATTCGGAATATATGATAAACGTTTGAGATATTTGTTACTTCGTGTTCATATTTGATAATGATTCTTGATATGACAGTAACCTATGTCATTAAATTAACTGTTATAGTGAACATACCGTAGTCAACATCTAGATTTATTGGGATGCAATGTTTTAATTCGAACATTAATATCCAAATCACAAAGGAGTTTTTTATCATGAAAAAATCAATTTTTGCATTAATGACCATGCTCTCATTAGGTGCCGCTGGATTAGAAAGTGGCCAGGCACACGCAGAAGAGGTATCAACATCCCCTTCTCAACAACATCAATACCAATATCATCAAAGTCATACATCTAATTTAAATATATCAAGTTCAAACGCGACAACTTCTAGTACTTCAAGTCGTACACAATCAGTATATCAACGTTTCTTAGCTGCTGGAGGCACAGAAGAAATGTGGGAGAAAATTGTACTTCCTGAATCCGGCGGTAACCCTAATGCATCAAATGGTCAATACCATGGATTAGGCCAAACTAACCAATCATGGGGGTATGGATCAGTGGAAACCCAAACTAAAGGCATGATTCAATATGCAAAAGAACGTTATGGATCAATTGGAGCAGCGATACGTTTTAGAGAATCAAATGGTTGGTGGTAAATTGAATCAAAAAAGAGCAGGAGTATACTCCCGCTCTTTTTTATTTCTCATTTAATGTATTTGGTTCTGGATGAACATATACAGACGATATACCATTATGTTCTAAATGTGTTTCTACTCTATCGCAAATATCATGCGCTTCTTGTAATGATAAATTTGCATCAACTACAATCGTTACATCTAAAAAAATGCTACTGCCGTGATAACGTCCTTTTACATTTTTTACTTCTCTTACATCTGTAACTTCTTGAACAAGACTTCGATATTCTTCTAAATCTTGTTCCTTAAATCCATCACTCAATGCAAAAATTGAATCTTTAAATATCCCAAACCCAGTATAAATAATTAAACATCCTAATACAGTAGCAAGTATCACATCAATAATAGGTAGACCAAATTGTGTAAATAATAATCCAATAGCAGTACCAATACTGACTAAACCGTCAGATAAATTATCTTTTGAGGCCGAGTCTAATGAGCTACTTTTAGTTTGTTTTGCAAGTCTATGATTAATAGCATAAACACCAATCATAATGACACCACTCATCATACTAATAATAATCGTAATAAAATTTGGAATATGGTGTTCATTTGTCAACATTCGAGGTGCATTTTCAATCACTACTTGGATACCTACAAACATAATAATGAATGATACGAAAAGCGTTGAAATATTTTCAGATTTCAAATGACCATAAGGATGATTTTTATCAGCTGGCTTAATTGAAATCTTTAACCCCACAATAACAGCGATAGATACAACAATATCAGTCATATTGTTCAATGCATCTGCTCTTACAGCTGCCGAATCGTACACATATCCAGTAATATATTTTGCAACAGATAAAACGATATAAACAACTAAACTTAAATAAGCGCCTCTTTGCGCCAATTTAAGATTTTCGTTTTGGGTCATATCTAGTTAACCACCTTAAACACTTAGTATTACTAGTATGTACTATCAAAATTTGAATTACAATATTTTTTTATTTCTATCATTTTTATAAAAATAAGCTAATTAATTTTTTAGTCAAACCTAATTTCCTATTTATAAAAAAAAGAGCTAGAAGTACACAATTCTAGCTCTTTTTTAAATTTTAGTCTTTTAAAATCCATTTAGATAATATAAAAGTAATCGGAATTGTAACGATAAGTCCTACAAACGGTGCAATTTCAGAAGGGAAATTAAACCATCTTACAAAGATATATAAAAACAAAGATTGCATTCCCATATTTACTACTTGTGTTAATGGAAAACTTAAAAATTTCTTAAGGGTTGGTTTAACTCTATAAACGAAATAACAATTTAAATAATAAGAAATAATAAAACTTACTATAAATCCAATAATATGACTCACCATATAGTGAATGTGTAATAATTTTAGTAAAATGAGATACACTAAATAATAATCAATTGTATTAATCCCACCCACTATGACGAATTTAATTATTTCATAGTGCGTTTGTTTTAACTTCATAGTTAATCTCCTCTGTCTTCTATTACATTAATATCAAACGGCAATATTTTAAGTTGTTTATTATTTGAAATTTGATAGTACTCTTTGAAATTTTCCTTTTCGATTTCTTCAGTTGGAGTCATTTCATAGAAATATGTCTCAAATGGCAAATGTTTTACAATAATTTCATTTCTATGTTGTTGAATTTGAGTTTGAATATTATTTAATCTAGCTTCATATTTAAAATGCACAATCGTAAAAATAGCAATAAATACGAATAATAAACATCCTACACAAATTTTAAGAATATTATCATAGCTTTGTTTTAAAGTATGTAATTCAGTAACTAAAGTAATCAATATCACACACCACATTATATATACAATAAAGAACTGTTGAGACGTTACCTCTGAAATGAAAAAGATAGGTATAGCACTTAAAATAATAGAAATAAAAGCAACTATTAAAATAATACGATAGTAGCTATCTGTAACTATAATAAAACTAGCCATACTTATACTGACGAAAAAGCTAAAACATAATAAGAAATTAATTAGACCATAACTTGTAATCAAAGTTGTTTGATTAAAATTAAAGGGTTCAAAAATAAATATCTTGTATATAGGCAATACAAGTATACCAATCATTAATATCATTTGTCTGATTTTAGAAAACGTTTGAAAGCGAGTATTTTTTATAAGTAACCCAATTATAACAATCGCAATCATAGACACTATGATAATATGATTAAAAAACATATAACGTGGAAGGTCATTTAATATTGTAACTCTTAATTTATGAACATAACCTAAGCCATCAATGTGTGCTCTCATTGCTTGAATGTCACTTAGATAATTAATGTACGTCTGGTTAATCAACATGATTAATGTACCACATAATGATAATAGAAACCCTATTAATAAATTAAAGTTAATTTTACGTTTTAACACAAAATAAGCAATTAATGTCGTGAATAAAGCCAAATTAACGAAAAAAGTTAATGATTCAGCAAATAATTGCCCACTGAAACAACTGATCCAAAATAAAATGACATTGTACATTTTTAGTTCATCTTTTATAAATAAAATTTGACTTATAAAATACAAATTATAGAGAACACATATCATTCCAAAAGCATAACTAAAAAAGTAGCCAAAGCTTCCATAACTCTCTGAAAAAACTGAATTAGGTATAATAAGCAATAACATAGTTGCAAGCATGAGATGACGGATTGAAAATGTTTGGCGTATCAATTTGAGTATTAATAAAATAATGCTTACTGATATTATTGAATACATAATCATACGTAATATTACCGAACGCACTGCTACAAGTTCAATTAAATTACTAATATAACGTCCATTCAAATTATCAAAATGATGATAAAAGGTACTTATGCCTTGATGACTTCCAAAAAACCAATCGATTCCATGTAAAGGAATAATTAAACCTAAGTAACCGTAAAATAATAATAACCCTATGACCCAGATGTAAAATTCGTGTTGTTTAAAGTTAGACATTTACACTACTCCTCCACTACAATAATGTTACATTATAGTGTTTAATCAATTCTATTTAATTAAATACCATTATATACTTTTTTTATATTTTAAACATTAAATCATTTTAATTTAGTTTTTTATTTATAATTTTAATCAGAAGTGATCTCGTTGAACATAAACAAAATGGTTATTGCGCCAGATTCATTTAAAGAGAGTATGTCTGCTAAACAAGCTGGATTAGCTATAGAACAGGGTTTTAAAAATATATTCGGTGATGCGCTTAAAACAGAGGTTATCCCTATGGCAGATGGTGGCGAAGGTACAACCGAAGCTTTAATAGAAGCATTAGATGCGACAATTCATAGCATTAAAGTACATGATCCACTTTTTAGAGAAGTGACTGCATCTTATGCTCGTTCGAGAGATAATCATGTGGCTATTATTGAAATGGCAGCAGCTTCAGGATTAGATTTAATTCGTACAGATGAACGTAATCCTTTAATTACTACAACATTTGGCGTTAGCGAATTAATTAAAGATGCTCTAAACCATAATGTGACTAAAATTATATTAGGCATAGGGGGGAGTGCAACAAATGATGGTGGTAGTGGTATGCTGACCGCTCTTGGCGTAAAATTTCTAAACTCTGATAATGAAGAAATTGAACTTGGTGGTGGCGCTCTTGCTCATTTAACTCATATAGATGCGTCAAAATTAGATTATAGATTAAACGACGTTACCTTTGAAGTGGCATGTGATGTTACAAATCCTTTATTAGGTTCTAATGGTGCAACATATATTTACGGACCACAAAAGGGAGCAACTGAAAAGATGATACCAAAGTTGGATTCCGCACTCGCAAATTATCATGATATGATAGAGAAAGCATATCATATCAGTGTTAAAGATATACCTGGTGCTGGAGCTGCCGGTGGATTAGGAGCTGGTATTCTCACTTTCTTCAATGCGTCATTATCTAATGGCATCGATATTGTCTTAAAAGAAACGCAATTTCTTCAAAGCATTAAAGATGCCGATTTAGTTATTACAGGAGAAGGAAAAATAGATGTACAAACGATTTATGGTAAAACACCTATCGGAGTGGCAAAAGCAGCCAAACAATTCGACTTACCTGTTATTGATATATGCGGTAGTTTAGGAAAAAATTATCAAGCCGTATATCAACATGGAATTGATACTGTGTTTAGCATTATAGAAACGCCATCAGAACTCCCCTATTTATTAGAAAATGGAGAACGATTCTTAACACAAACTGCTGAAAATATTGCTCGATTAATTAAGTTAAATGATTAAAAAGAGGTGAAATCTATGAAACGTACTGAAAAATACAAAGATTCATATCAATACGATGATCAATATCAACAACGTAATCAAAAAAGTCGCGAGTATCAACAACGTCAACAGAGACGTCAAAGTGAAGAAAATTACAGAAGAAATGAACCTCGTCAAGAGTATCATCATCAAAATCAGGGCGATTATGATGAAAATGCTAACCGTTACTATAACGATCGTGACTTTAGACGTGAACAATTACTAGAAGAAGAGAATGAAAAAAATAAAAAATCAAAACGTTGGTTAATCGCTATTATTGCAATTCTTCTTTTAATTATTGGCATTTTTGCGACTAAATCTTATATTGATCATAAAAAGGAATCGGACAATAAACAACATACGTATAATGCAACAAATGATGTATCTAAAAATTATCAACAAGAAGTTCAAAATCAAAGCGATAATATCAAGAAACAAGTTGAAGATGCAAAAAATGATATTAAAGATAAAATAGACACTGAATCACGTCTTAGACAAATACAATCTCAAATTGATAAATTAAAAAATAATGAGATTACTAAAGAAGACTCTAAATTAACTCAATTTTATCAAGACCAAGTTAATAAGTTAAAAGAAGCAAATAATGCACAACAAAACAACGCAAATGAAAACAAAGTGAATGCGCTATTAGATGATGTCAATAATAAAGTAGATGATATCAAGAAAAAACTAAACAGTATTCTTGGTAATAATAATTAATATTCTTATGTATTGTGACAAATTTCAGCTCTAAAAAGATTGATTAAATCAATCTTTTTAGAGCTTTTTATATTTGAAATTACATATTTTCTCAAAAACCTATATAATGTACATTGCAAATCTTTTCAAGGAGTACAATTATGCATAACTCAACACATACTAAATTGCCGATGCTATTACTCATTGTTCTAGGAACAATGACAGCATTTGGTCCAATGATTATAGATATGTATTTACCCGCTTTACCAGCAGTTCAGCAACAATTTAATACATCAACGTCAAGCATACAACTTACCCTATCCTTTGCAATGATTGGCCTAGCACTTGGACAGTTTATATTCGGACCTTTATCAGATGTATTCGGTCGAAAAAAAATTGCACTAATAATTCTTAGTGTATTCGTTTTAGCTTCATGTGGTGCGATATTTATTACAACATTTCCACTATTTTTATTGATACGTTTGGTACAAGGATTAACTGCCGGAGGTATTATTGTTATCGCTAAAGCTTTCGCAGGAGATTATTACCAAGGAAATACTCTAGCTAAATTTCTTGCTTCTCTTATGGTTGTAAATGGTATAGTAACTATTTTAATGCCATTACTTGGAGGTTTATCGCTTTCTCTTGGCTCATGGAGAATTATCTTTGTTATTTTAACAGCTATTAGCATAATCATGTTATGTGGCGTTACTTTCAATATGCCGACCACACATCATTCTGAGCATGTTACTGCCAATTTCAAACATATATTTTCTGACTTTGGACGTTTGCTTAAACGACCAAGATTTATTATTCCAATGTTTTTACAAGGATTAACTTATGTTATGTTATTTAGTTTTTCATCTGCTTCTCCGTTTATCACTCAGAAAATATACCATATGACGCCTCAACAATTTAGCGTAATGATTGCAATCAATGGCATTGGTTTAATTGTTGTGAGTCAAATCGTTGCTTTGCTTGTTGAACGTATACATCGTTTTAAAATCTTAATTTATTTGACTTTCATTCAACTTATTGGTGTACTTCTCGTTGTATTTACTTTGATATTACAAGGTCCATTGTGGCTCTTATTAGTCGCTTTCTTTTTAAATGTTTGTCCTGTCACTTCAATCGGCCCCTTAGGATTTTCAATGGCTATGGAAGAACGTACTGGTGGAAGTGGAAATGCTTCTAGTTTACTAGGTTTATTCCAATTTATCCTTGGTGGTCTAGTGTCTCCTTTAGTTGGTCTTAAAGGACAGTATAATGTAATGCCTTATCTCACAGTAATTGTTATCACAGCAATTCTCATAGTTTTACTTCAATTTTTATATTTTAAAAAATATCAACGTATCTAATATATTCTTATATTAATAAACGTAATCTAGCATCCATTTTTAATATAAACATCGACTGCTAATATGTTAAAAAATATTTGAGACAATTATTATATCTCAAGTATTTTTTAACATTCACAAATTTGTAATGACTTTTCAACAAATACATGACAACTTATTCTTCTCTAATTGAAAATGATTATTATTTACTATAATAAACTATAGTTAAATAAGGAGGATTTATTTATGGTCACTAAAGATTCAATTGTTGCTAATGTCGTTACTGATTTTCCATTAAGTTCGGATGTTTTCAGAAAATACGGAATAGATTTTTGTTGTGGTGGAAATATCTCAATTAAAAATGCAGTAAAAAATAAAAAAGTAAATGTCGATACAATTATAGAAGAAATTAATCATTTACCTGTACATTCAACAGGAAATATCAACATTAAATATTTAGATGTCCCTTCCTTAATTCAATATATTCAATCACGTTACCATGAAACAATGCGTGAAGAATTTAAAAACCTTTCACCTTATGTCACTAAAATTGCAAAAGTTCATGGACCAAACCATCCATATTTACTTCAATTACAAGAGTTATATCGCCAGTATCGTGATGGTATGCTTGAACATATGGATAAGGAAGATAATCATGATTTTCCATTACTCATTAAAATTGCACGTGGTGAACAAGTTAAGAATGCGCATCAAGTTATTGAAAGTTTAGTTGAAGATCATACTCAAACTGGACATCTATTAGAAGAAATGAGCGATTTAACAAATCAGTATCAGCCACCTAGTGAAGCATGTAATACTTGGCGTTTAGTCTACACACGCCTTGAACATTTAGAACGTGAAACACATGAACATGTACATCTTGAAAATCACGTATTATTTAATAAATTTTAATTTGTATTAACGATAACATGCATCCTAGAAAAATAAGATTGACTTACTTTTTAACACAATCAGATTAAATAAGAAGCTATGACATCTTAAGGACTAAACCCATATCTACAGAATCAAAAGAAAGCAGGTCCTTTAATGTTATCTATCAGTATAATGTGCAATAAAGATTTTTGACGCAATAAACATAACATAAATGATATTGTTCATGCCGCAAAATAAAATAATACTTGGGAGTTTGCATATATTCATTTTTAAATGCATAACTCCCAATTTTATTTTATATTAACTGTTCAATCTTTCTGTTGCATATTAAAAATTAGTATATGAATAAGATACATTTTAAGCATGATATCTTTAATCACTTTTGGGTTTGAATTTTTAACATCAATTACTATATCAACATTCTTCTTATTGTCTTAAATATGTTGACCCACATTTTGTTAATACAAAGAATTCAAATGATTATACGCTACTCTAATCAAGGTATATAATAAATTTACTTTAAAACAATGTTTTACTGACATAAAGGAGAACGTTAATGAATAAAAAATTATTATCAGTTACGCCTAAAAGTCAACTTTTTCCAATCCCTATGATTATGGGTTGTGAAGGCGTTTCTGCAGCTATGTTATTACAATATAATCATCATAATATTAAAGCTACTGATATTATGAAACATTGGCCTACGCATCCAAATAATCCCTATAAAGGCTATGTTGGTCATCATTTACTTGTTAAGTTTGGTCATCACCAAACGATTTTCCCTTCTGCTTATGTTCCATATTTACAAACATTTGATTCACGTATCGTAGATGGCACTGGTACGAATTTAGAAGAATTAGAAACTGTGATTGATCAAGGACAACCGATTCTTATGTATCATACAAGCTTA
>NZ_KV813778.1:157401-201095 GCF_001813735.1 Staphylococcus sp. HMSC068C09 | reverse complement strand
GTCAAAAACCTTCACGTAAAACGTTTAAATTTGATAACCACACGCGTCAGCTTGTGTCTAACATTCACGTTACATTACTTATTGGATATGACGACACACATTACTATTATATTGATCCTTTATGGAGTCACTTTTTAAGAAAAATAATTGTGCCTGCATTAGTACCTAATCGCTTCCAGATTATAAAAATTAAAAAAGAATTCATGGAGCGTAGCTTTAACGCCCCTGGTAAAAAATGTATCTATGTAAAACCATAAATTAAAAGAGCAAAAAGCGACTGCCTTCTGAACGTCGTTTCTTGCTCTTTTTTTATTCTATTACAAAGTCTATTAATGCATGATTCATTTCTGAATATATATCTGCTGTTCGCCATTCTCTTTTATAACCTAAACAAGGACATAAAAAGGTTATATTATTTTCTACTAAAGATTTACGAAAATGAACATGCCCCATAATACTGTATTTAATCGGAAACTGTTGATATAATCGGTCGAAATCTGATGTACCTATAAATGCATTGAAAAAATCAAAAATACGATGAGGGGTAGGTACTACAAATTTAGAATGTGTCACAATATGTGTCATTAAAATAATTTGTTTATCTTGAAGTTGCTCCAATGCTTGTTTAACATGCTTAGCCGCCTTTTTGGATAAAATCGTATCATCTTCATCCCAATCGATTTTCACTTTATCTTGCCAAGTGGCCCCATAATATTTCCCTTTTTTTAATCGAGTTTCTTCAAACTTTTTATCAGCGTAACTGTAATCATACCAAGCAGTATGGCCTACAATAGCCCAATTATCATTAATTACATATGGATGATCCAACAAACACTCTGGCTTTGTTCTATAAAAATCATAAATATCTTGAGATGTCGTTCCATCCTCTGCTTTCCAATAATCATGATTTCCTGGAACAAATAATATGGGAATATGTAAAGCAGTTTTTAAATCTTTAATAAATTGATAGCTATCTCTAAAATAATTCGAAATATCTCCTGCAATTAATAGTAAGTCAATCTCTCTATGTTGAACTACTTTAATCAATGTTTCTAGATATACATTTGATTTTAGTTTAGGATGTCTGTCTATATGTAGATCAGAAATCGCTCCGATTCTCATTCCTCTACTCCTCTAATACATTTTTAAATTTTATCTATTATGCCATAGATTATTATAAATATAAATTATTCTGTTTTTCATAGTTGTATACACACATTTGTTTTTTTGAAAATTAAGAGTATAATAAAATTAACTTTTAACAAAGTTACATATTTAACAAAATTTAAAAAAGTAAACTTTTAAAAATCTGAATATTCTAATTAATTACAAATTGATCTTCACTCTTTTCCACTTTGTTAAACAAGTTTTTAAAATTTAAAGAAAGCGCTTACGTAATTATCGTGTGGCTTTCTGAGGGGGAAGTCTATGGCAAGACAGTTAGAAAGAGAATTAAGTAATAGACACATTCAATTAATTGCAATTGGTGGTGCTATTGGCACAGGATTATTTTTAGGTTCTGGACAAACGATTTCGTTAACAGGGCCATCCCTACTAATCACCTATCTAATTATTGGTATAGTGTTATTTGCTTTCATGAGAGCACTTGGAGAATTATTACTTAGTAATACACGTTTCAATTCATTTGTAGATATTGCCAACGAATATTTGGGACCATTCGGTGGTTTTGTCATTGGTTGGACATATTGGTTATCTTGGATTGTTTCAAGTATGTCTGATTTAACGGCAATGGGACAATATTTTAGTTTTTGGTTTCCAAACGTTCCTCACTGGCTAACTGTATTATTTATCGTACTCTTACTTATTTCATTTAATATGCTTGGTGCAAAATTATTTGGAGAGTTAGAATTTTGGTTCTCTATTATAAAAATTATTACTATTATTGCTATGATTATCGTTGGCTTAGTTATGATTTTCTTTTCATTTAAAACATCATATGGACATGCGTCTTTTAGTAATCTTGTAAATCATGGTGGTATTTTTCCAAATGGACCAGCTGGATTTTTAATGTCATTCCAAATTGCTGTCTACTCATTTATCGGTATTGAACTAATAGGTGTTACAGCTGGAGAAACTAAGGATCCTCGCACAGTGATTCCAAAAGCAATTAATAATGTACCTGTTAGAATTTTATTATTCTATGTGGGAGGCTTACTTGTGATCATGTCAGTGATTCCTTGGAATAAGATTAACCCTGATGCAAGTCCATTTGTAATGTTATTTAGTATGATTGGCTTACCTTTTGCAGCAGGACTTGTTAACTTTGTCGTATTAACAGCAGCCGCTTCTGCAACGAACAGTGGTATTTATTCAAATAGTCGTATTTTATTTGGATTATCTAAACAAGGACTAGGACCCAAAATGTTAAGTAAGACAAATCATCATAGTGTGCCTTACTTATCAATGCTTGTATCTTCTGGAACATTACTTTTAGCCGCATTATTAAATTTTATCTTTCCAGATGCAATTCAATTATTTATTTATGTCACTACACTCTCAACTGTATTATTTATAGTTGTTTGGGCAATGATTATTATTTCTTACATTATATATGTACGAAAAAATCCTGAAGAACATAAACACAATAAATTTAAACTTCTAGGCGGTAAAGCACTGGCTTATGTTATTCTTGCATTTTTCTTGTTTGTATTTGTGTTATTGTTCTTTAGTGCTGATACGAGAGTAGCCATATTTATTTCACCAGTTTGGTTTATATTCTTATTCTTGTTCTATAAAAAGTATAAGAAAAATGCTGAATATTTAGCTGAAAAAACACGTCAGCAACCTCGAGAATCAATCAATCATTAGATATTTTATTAAGCGGAACTGAATTCAGTTTCGCTTTTCTATGTCTTAAGAATGACATATACTAAAATTTCTTATTATTTTTTAATCATGGTAAAATATTAAGTATTTAAAAAAGAAAGGAGTCACAATACATATGGAATTGTTAGAAGCTTTTTTATTATTTATACTTGCCGTTATCATTAGTTCTATTATTTATCATCGCTTCCCCAACATTCCAACAGCTTTCATTCAAATTGCCTTAGGTGTAGCGCTATTCATCTTACCCATTCCACTACATTTTAAATTTGAACCAGAAGTTTTTATGATGGCTGTCATTGCCCCACTCTTATTTGTGGAAGGGACACATGTTTCTAGAGAAAAGCTTTTAGAATACCGAAAACCTGTCGTGCTTATGGCCATGGGATTAGTATTTACAACTGTGATTGGGGTTGGCTTTTTCATTCATTGGATTTGGCCTAATTTACCGATGCCAGCTGCTTTTGCTATTGCAGCTATTTTATGTCCGACAGATGCAGTTGCTGTATCAGCCATTACTAAAGGTAAAGTATTACCCAAGGGGTCTATGGCAATTTTAGAAGGAGAGTCTCTATTAAATGATGCTGCAGGTATTATTTCTTTTAAAATTGCAGTCACTGCTCTGGTAACAGGTAGTTTTTCAGCTATGAATGCAATTGGTCAGTTTTTACTCTCAACATTTCTTGGTATTTTAGTAGGTGCAATAATTGGTGCTTTAGTCGTCAGTTTACGTGTTTACCTCACGTCTAATAAAGGTTTAAAAGATAGTAATACATTGACTTTCATCCAATTGCTTACTCCTTTTGTCATTTATTTTATTGCAGAAGAAGTCCATGCTTCTGGGATTATTGCAGTTGTGGTAGCTGGGTTAATTCATGGTTTAGAACGAGATCGTCTCATTCGTGCCCAAACTGAATTACAAATGAACTACAATCAAATTTGGAATACATTAAGTTATGCATTAAATGGCTTTGTCTTCGTCGTTTTAGGATATATTGTGCCAGAAGTTATTTTAGAAATTGTACGTAATGAACCACAAAATTTAGTTTTTCTAATTGTGGTGGCATTCCTCATAGCATTTGCCATCTATATCTTTAGATTTATTTGGGTCTATGTTTGGTTCAAAGATTTTTACTATCCAAAAAATGTTGAAGCATATCTCGATGAAGAAGAAGAAACACAACCACCAAAACGGAGTCGTTATGCATTTATTATGACCTTGTGTGGCATTCATGGAACGATTTCATTGTCAATGGCGTTAACATTACCATTCATTATTAACGGCAATCAAAACTTTGATCATAGAAATGATTTACTCTTTATTGCTTCAATGATGGTACTTATCAGTTTAATTTTTGCACAAATGATCCTTCCATTCATTACGCCATCCGAACAACAATCACACTTCAAAGGTATGAGTTATCAATCAGCTAAAATTTTCATGATTCAACATGTTATTCGCACATTAAAAGAAAAAGCAGATACACACAAAGATATTGATTATCGACCTATTCTGAATCAATATTTTAATGAATTATCATTTTTAATCGACATGGAAAGTGATGATAAAAATACGAAAGAATTACATCGATTAAGAGACATTGCAGAAGATGTTGAAACTGAGACGCTTCAACAGTTAATTAAACAGGAGCGTATTACTAAAAAAGATTTAAGTGATTATCGCAAAGTAATGGAATTAACACAATCATTTAGAGAAATGTCTTTTATTGAGAAATTGAATCGTTTTAGTAAGTTAATCATACTTAGATTTAAAGCGCGAAAAGATTCACGTAAAAGTGTGAATCAATCATCATTTGAACAACAACGCTATACTGACAGAAAAGAATTAAGACATAACTTTAAAAAAGTACAACACATCATACGTATTGTTAATCGTCAGGTGACTTTAAGACTTCAAGAAGAACAAAATAGCACAAATGTTCTCGAAGTCAGTTTAATTATCAACCAATATTATGCATTATCACGTAAGTTAAGACAACATCATAATCGAAAACGTCAAAGTGAGGAAAATAAATTCATGTATGAATTAAATACTCAACAACAATATGATGCCAAATTAGATGCATTGTATACTCAACGTCAAATTTTAGATGAATTGATTTCTAGAAATAAAGTTACAAATGAAATTGCCGCACAATTACGTGAAAATATTAACTATAATGAAATTGTACTTGCCAAGGAATTAAATCATTAATATATAGAAAGAACTCAAGAGACCTGTATCTCTCGAGTTCTTTTTATTTTCTTCTACTTTTGTAATTTATAAGGAACCGTCGCTAAAATAACATTTTTTTGATAGAATAAATGCATTTTTAATCGCAAACTCGTTTGATTGTGTAAAAAGTTATGCCATGGTTTTTTAGGAATAAATTCAGTGACAACCACTGTGATGACATAGTTTTGATCATTCGCTTTTTTATTAATTTTATCGATAAATCGAGAAATCGGACGAATGACACTGCGATATTCTGAGTGTAACGTCACTAGTCTAATATCTGGATATTGTTTATTCCATTTTTCAATAAATAAATTATCAGTTTGATCTCCGAAAGATACATGTACAGCAATCACATCATCTGCAATCATATGTGCATAATAAATAGATTTATTTAATGCTGTAGTGATCGTATTAACGGGTACAATCGCTAGATTTTTATCGACCACTGGCATATCTTGAACAATTTTAGTTGTGCTAAGTTGCTCAGCAATATCCTTGTAATGTCTATTAATACGCGTAAATATATATACAACAATCGGTAAAAAAATTAAGATTGGCCATACTTGGTTAAATTTCGTAATTAAGAAAATCATAAATACGATAAAAGTAATAGTACCCCCTATAGCATTTGCAATAAGTTTAGTAGACCATCCTTTTTCACGACCACGAATCCATTTTAAAACCATTCCATATTGAGCTAGTGTAAATGGAATAAACACACCTACTGCATATAAAGGAATAAGATTTTCAGTTTTACCATGGAAAAAGATAATAAGCAACATTGCACAAATGCCTAATGTAATAATTGAATTTGAATAACCTAAACGGTCTCCTCTTACGTTAAACATACGTGGCATATATTTATCTTTTGACATACTTGCAGCTAACATTGGAAAAGCTGTGAATCCAGTATTAGCTGCAAGGACAAGAATCATGACAGTCGTTACTTGTACAAAATAATATCCTACATTATGCCCTAAAATATTCATTGCAAGTTGAGATAATACAGTTGTTTCAGTCTGTGGCATAATACCATACCAATATGCTAATCCCACAATACCTACAAGTAAGAAAGCTAATATCATTCCCATAGTAATTAACGTTTTAACTGCATTTTTAGATCCAGGATCTTTAAAGTTTGTTACTGCATTCGAAATGGCTTCTACACCTGTTAGAGATGATGCACCTGAAGAAAATGCTTTAAGTAATAAAAATAATGTGACACCTGGCACTGCGGTTCCTACTGTCGCCTGCATATGAGGTTCTGCTTGTCCGGTTGCCACTTGCCATGTTCCAATAACAATCATGACTATTAATCCAATTATAAATAAATAAACTGGATAAGAGAGCACAGTTGCTGACTCTGTTAAACCACGTAAATTCATTATTAGAATAAATAGTACCAATAAACATGCAATGAATACTTTATAGTGATATAACCCTGGAAATGCTGCAACAAAAGCATCCGCACCTGATGAAATGCTTACTGCGACGGTTAAAATATAGTCTACTAATAAAGAGCCACCTGCAAGCAATCCCCATTTTTCTCCTAAATTTGTTTTAGAAACCATATACGCTCCTCCGCCTTTAGGATAAGCATATATAATTTGACGATATGATAGAATCAATGCTGCAAGTAGCACTAAAACAGCAGCCGCAATAGGTAATGTATACCAAGATGCAATAGCGCCAACCATAGATAAAGTAATTAAAATCTGTTCTGGACCATAAGCTACTGAAGATAATGCGTCAGAAGATAAAATTGCTAAAGCCTTAAAGTTACTTATTTTTTCATTTTTTAAGTCTCTATTTTTTTTGGCTTACCAATAATAAGTCTTTTAAATTGAGTGAACATAATCCATCCTTACCTCTTTTTATATTCATTTTTAATGGATAAAATATACTCCTATTTAGTGAAAAAGTATACATTTACGTGGAAATAATATAGTATAAATTACATTTTAAGTAACTTTTTACAATTATATTTTTAGAGTATATCTTTTTTTAATAGTTATAAAGAGGTATCAACAGTATTTAATATTTGTATAGAGCGGTTTAAGTTTAAACTTGCTATACTATTTTTAGAGGTTTAATTTTAAGGAGTATTAAGTAAGGAAGTAAGGGAAAATGAGAAAAAATTTTATCATGCTTGGGATGATTTTATTAGTAGGAATCATTATTCTTTCCATAGCTATTAAATTAAAACCTAGTTATTCAATGTTTAGTCCATCGTCACAAAGTTATATCGATAACATGATTGTTAATAAAATGAAAGACGATCATATTCCAGGAATGTCCATTCTTATTGTAAAAAATAATAAGACGATTCTTAATAAAGGCTATGGTTTTTCAAATATTAAAAAGAAATCCAAAGTCACACCAAATACGCGTTTTGAAATTGCTTCAAATACCAAAGCATTTACGGGTTATGCAATAATGCAACTTGTTGAGGCACATAAAATCAATCTCAATGATAAAGTCAGTCATTATATTCCAAGTTTCTATATGAAATATAATCATAAAAAAGTAGATATCACAGTAGATCAATTGATTGCTCAAACAAGTGGTATTTCAGGAGACATCACAAATGATGACAAAATCACAAAAGACACAAACAGTCTAGAAGGCCTTGTTCATAGTATCAAAGGACGTAACTTAGATGCTAAACCTGGCAAGCAATTTGAATATTCCAATATGAATTATGATATTTTAGGTTTGATTGTTCAAAAGGCTTCACATCAATCATATGCGACTTACTTAAGCACACATCTTTTCACTCCATTACATATGACACAATCAACTGTAAAGGAAAGTAATATGAAAAAGAACAATGATGCTCAAGGGTATGTAATCAAAAAAGGAAAAGCTTATGCTGATAGTCCTGAATTTAATTTAGGAGATAATCCAGCTGCCTATATGATGACTAACACGAAAGATTTAGCCTCTTGGTTGAAGTTTCAACTTAATCCGCCAAAAAAGGTAGCATCATTAGTTCAACTAACACATCAACCTAAAGTTAAAGCAATAGATAATTCTCAAGACGTTCACTATGCAACAGGTTGGTTTATTGATGATAATCATTCAGAAACAATTGTATATCATCCTGGTACACTTGAAAACTATTCTTCATATATTATTTTAAATCCAAAAAAGATTATGGCATTGTAGTCCTTGCTAATAGCTATTCAAAAAATGTAGCCGAACTTGCACAGCATCTCAATACACAAATGAGTAATGGTCAACATATTAAAACGTTACAATATCTTATTAATCAGTGGAATATCCTATTTATCATCATCACTATTATTTTGCTAATAGCTGTAGCAAGTGTTTTTCTAATAATCTATCGTTTAATTTTTAAATTTAAGTCTATTCATTTTAAAACGTTGTCTCGTGGATTACTCATCAAAATAAGTATGATGCTGTTAACTTTTACACTTATTTTAGCGATTCTCCACTTACTTCCAACACTCTTATTATCAAATTCTGATTGGCGTTTTATGATGTCATGGTTACCATTACAAGCGAAAATAACATTATTTAGCTTCGTCTTATTACTGACAAGTCTATGGAGTTATTTTATCCTAAACATCATAACGCGATCCAAACGACCAATATAATCTATTAAAACATGTATTTCTTCTTTTCTTCATTATTATGTTAAGCTTATATCACTAAGACTAAGATTATTAAAGACCAGTGTATAGGAGTTTAAATATGAAAAAGAAATGGTTCTTATTACCGATGGCCTTAATAATGCTTGCAGGTTGTGACTATTCTCATAAAGAAGAACAACACGGCCTATTTTATACTATATTTGTAAAACCGATGGATGCTTTACTTCATTTCTTAGGACATACATTCAATGAAAACTATGGTTTAGCTATTATCGTCATTGTATTTATATTGCGTTTAATACTGATGCCACTCATGTGTATTCAAGTAAAAAATATTCATGTTATTCGTGGCAAAACAGATGTCGTAAAACCAGAAATTAATAAAATCCAAGAAAAAATTAAAGAAGCTCAATCGCCTGAAGAACGACGTGCAGCAAATAAATTATTAATGAAAAAATATAATGAGTATGGAATCAATCCTTTTAAAAATTTAATTGGCACATTTCCAATTTTAATTCAAATTCCAATTCTTCTCGGATTATACACATCAATTAAATATCCAACAAGTGGTGGTATTACTCAGCATCCTCATTTTTTATGGTTTAATTTAATGCATACTGACATAATCATGACCATCATTGCAGCTGTGATGTATTTTATACAACCTCTTGTCAACTCAATTCATTATCCTAAAAATGAACGTCGATCTTATTATGTCATGATGGTCTTATCCCCTTTATTTATTACTTATGCATCATTACATTCAGCATCAGCGTTAAGTGTATATTGGGCTATAAGTGCAACGTTTTTAATTATTCAAATGCATTTTGCTCATAGCCATTATGCGAAAGTGGGTAAAATTGAGGGAGAAAAATTAAGACAACGCATAGAAACAAAGCGTCAAACTACTTCAGAAACATCCTCAAGCACTTCTAACCATTGATAAGATCAATTATATCAAAAAGGAAGCGCGTGACTATCACGCGCTTCCTTTTTTATTTATCGATGACTATTTCGTATTAAATCAATCGTATTCATCCAAACAATATGACCTAATAATTCTGAAATGCGTTCTTCTTTAGGTAAATCTTTAACTTGTGGTGTTAGATTTAATTTAGGCAGTATATATTCATGAAAAGCAATATGAATCAAAATACCGAAGAATGTACCTCTTAATGTCGCCACTTTTGGACACTTTTCAGCAAGTAATCCATATACCATAGCATTTGCAATTGAAAAGCCATAATGAATACCCATGACAGTTATAGGTATATCGTTCTCGTTATAACGGTACGTAGCATGTTTAACATTGTCAGGTAAATTCAATTTATGCAGTAATGTCATTGGTGGTGGTTCTTCTTCACGTTGTGGCGTTCTAGGAGGGATGAGTGCTTCCCATCCCATTTTAACTGCACCACTTAATAATCCGCCAATAACGCCCGTCATGATAACTCTTTTCGTTGATTGTTTCATTAATTTCACAACTCCTTATCTCACTATATATTATATTTACCCTTAATGATTACAAATTAAAAAGTGAGTTAATCACTTTTAACTCACTTTTGCATTCTATTTACTTAGCTTGACGTTGCTCTTCTTTGGCATGTACCATATTCGCTACAAATTGATTAATTGGCGCATCGATATGATGTTCTGAACCTAAGCGAGCCACTGCTCCGTTAATATAATCAATTTCAGTACGTCGATTATTATTAATCAAATCTTGATACATTGATGGGAAATGTGGACCTACTTTATCATTTAAATCGATAAGATAATGATAGACTTCATCTGCATTTAAATGTACACCATCAACAGTAGCAACTTCTACTATCTCTTTAGTAATGTCATATACAAGTTTTCTTGCATATTCACTTTCATTTAATGTTGATAAACGACATTCTAAAATTGTACATAGCGCATTTGCTGTCCCATTTACACAAATCTTCTTCCAAATAGATTGTTGCAAGTCTTCACTTTTATGTGGATTGAGCTTCGCTTGTTCTAATAGATTATATATCACTTCAACATTATTCTGTCCCTCTGGCACAAGAGAACCTATCTCTACTGGACCACTACCCATTAAATGAGTATGTCCAGGTGATTCTAAGCCGGCCGTCCACGTAGTTACACCACGAACAATACGTGATTTATCTACATAATTTACAATACGTTCTTCATGTTTTAGACCATTCATTGTACAAACCATAATTGTTGTATCATGAATATGTGGCTGGATATGTGTTAGCATGCTCTCAAGTTGCATAGCTTTTGTAAATAAAAATACAATATCAAATTGAAGATCACTTGGTATTTTTGTATCTTGATACATAGGAATATTTAAATGATAGTCTTCTCCATTTATATCAATATGTAAACCTTCATGTTTTACAGCTGTTGCTTGTGGCTCCCAACCATCAATGAGTGTCACATCATTACCTTGGCGATATAACATTGCACCGAAACCACTTCCCAACGCTCCTGAACCAGCAATTGCTATTTTCATAATATTCGACTCCTTCTTTTAATATTATTTTTAAAATACTACTTTAATAAAGTATCGTCAATAATATAAACAGAATATTCTAAATAATTTGATAAATTTAGAACTTTTTTTATTTTTCAATAATTGACGTAGAAGTCATTATCCCCCTGTATAAGTACTCATTATTATGTTTACATTTATTCTTTTATTCAATATAAAAAATCTGAGGTACTCTATTCGCACCTCAGATTTAAATTTTATTAATATCCAGTTTTAATTAAGCACGTTTAGCTTTATTTGGAATTAAGAAGAAAATGACAAAGAAAGCAGTTAAAACGATGATGGCATTAAAGAGTACGCCCGCTAAACCACCAAGTTCTAAATTCATTTTCGCTGCACAAACACCATAAATCGTACTTGATAAAGCTACACCAAATGCATTTCCTAGTGATGAAGCCATTTTATACAATCCAGAGGCAACACCCACTTTATCATCTGGCGCTTGATCAACTGCTGTATCTGTAGATGGTGTGGCATACATACCAAGCCCAATACCAAATAGTAGGTAACCAATAATACTTGAAATAATATAAAACAAATTAGGTAAGAAGGTGAGGGATAAAAGTAGTAACCCTAAAAATGTAAATCCACTACCTATAAGCAATGGCTTTTTAGCACCTAATTTTTGTAATAGTTTTTCACCTACACGAATCATTACAAGCACTGCTACTAAATAAGTGATAGAGATTAAACCTGCTTGTAATGAAGTGAAACCTAAATGACTTTGGTAATATGTATTTACTACGATAAGCGTACCACCTGCTACTCCATTTAGCATGAAGTTTGAAAGTGTAGCACCACTATATCCTTTATTCTTAAATAAACTAAAATCAACAAGTGGGTTCTCAGTTTTAAATTCACGAAGAACAAAGAATATACCAGCAATTAAAAATATTCCAAATAACGATAGAATGACAGGTGATAATAATCCACGATCAGAAGCTTGTGTTACCATCACATTGACACTTAATAATGTAATAACTAATAAAATCAAACCTATAAAATCAAATTTTGAACCGCTATTGTCTGTATCCGTATCTGGTTCATTTTTTGTTTCTGGCGTGTGTTTAATTAAGAAAAATGAAAGTATTGACAAAGCAATAGAAATAATAAAAATCCATTGCCATCCTATTGTTGAAGCGATAAATCCACCGAACAATGAACATATTCCACTTCCGCCCCATGAGCCAATAGACCAAAAACTTAATGCACGTTGTCTTTCTTTTCCTATGTAATATTCATTAATTATCGCAAGAGTTGATGGCATAATGAATGCACCTGATAAACCTTGCAAAGCACGTCCAATCAGTAATAACCATGGAACTGGTGTAATAATCAATAATAATGAACCAATGATATTTAAGCCTAGTCCCAAATAAGTCATTTTGACGCGACCAAATTTATCAGCAACATCTCCAGCACCTACAATAAACAAACCAGAAAATAAGGCAGATAAGCTCACTGCAATATTAATGGTACCCAAATCGGTATTAAATGATGATTGTAGTGTTGGCACAATATTAAGTAACGATTGCGCAAACAACCAAAATGTTAATACACTAATAATAATTCCAACGAGTAACCGATTATCTCCCTTAAATTCTTTTGAAGACTCCATTATAAAAAAATTCCTCCTACCTTGCCCAAAAACTATATAATTTTAAACTACATTAAAATTTTATCATAGCTTACTATAATGGGATATAAAAATCTTTTTTTCTTTTTAAATATTATTTTCCAAAATAAATTATCATTTAATATAAATTAAGTGCTAAGTATTTATAAGTGAACATTTTAAACTATCAACTTTAAATTTTCCATACTATAATAAAAAGTGTAGTAAAAATTTTGAATTTTATTAATATACTTAATAGGTGCAAAAATGTTTAATTTATTTATTTTATTACTTGAACGTGTAGGCTTAATTATTATTATTGCTTACATTTTAATGAATATTAATCACTTCAAGACGATTATGAGTGCACGTGAAAAATTACGTGCTCAAATAGAACTCACCATCTTATTTTCATTATTCGCAATTATTTCTAACTTTACTGGAATTGAAATTGAGCATGGCAAAATTATTTCTAGTAATATTTACTATCATCTAAATAATGAAACGTCACTTGCGAATACACGGGTATTAACGATTGGAATGTCTGGTTTAATTGGTGGTCCTTTTGTAGCGATTATCGTTGGTATTATCTCGGGCTTATCACGAATCCTCATTGGTGGCGCAAATGCTTATATTTACCTATTTTCATCAGTCATCATTGCATTAATTTCTGGATTTTATGGATATCGCACCATGAGACATAATCGCTATCCAACTGTTTTAATAGGTGCCATGATTGGATTAATAAACGAAAGTATTCAGATGGCTTGTATTTTAATTTTTGCTGATGATGTTTCTAATGCTTGGGCATTGGTAAAATTTATTGCTTTACCGATGATATTAATTAATAGTATTGGAACTGCGTTATTTTTATCTATTATTCTATCTACTTTAAAACAAGAAGAGCAAACACGTGCAATTCAAACTCATGACGTCCTTGAATTAGCAAACAAAACACTACCTTATTTTCGTTCAGGATTAAATGAAAAATCTGCTCGTCCTGTAGCTGAAATTATACTGAGGCTAATGAAAGTATCTGCTGTGGCAATTACTAATAAAACCGATATTTTAACACACGTAGGCGCGGGTAGTGATCATCATGTCGCTAAAAAAGAAATCATTACTAATTTATCTAAAGAAGTCATACGTACAGGCCAATTAAAAGAAGCCAATTCAAAAGAGGACATTGGATGTAATAATCCGAATTGTCCACTTCGAGAAGCTATCGTTGTGCCCTTAATGACGAATGGAAACGTCGCAGGTACTTTAAAATTTTATTTTACAGACTATAATCATATTACGACATCAACTAAACAACTTGCTCGGGGTTTAGCAGATATTTTTTCAAGTCAATTAGAACTGGGACTGGCCGAAACGCAAAGTAAATTATTACGAGATGCTGAAATTAAGTCTCTACAAGCTCAAGTTAATCCACACTTTTTCTTTAATGCGATTAACACCATTTCAGCACTTGTACGTATTGACAGTGAAAAAGCACGCAAGTTACTTTTGCAATTGAGTCAATTTTTCAGATCAAACTTACAAGGTGCGCGTAATAGCACGATTACTTTAGAAAAAGAATTACAACAAGTCAAAGCATATTTATCATTAGAGCAAGCACGTTTTCCAGATCGATTTACAATTAAATATCATATTGATGATGCCTATAAACAAGTATTAATTCCACCATTCATCATTCAAATTTTGGTGGAAAATGCAATTAAACACGCATTCAAACATCGACGAAAAGATAACATTATTTGTGTAGACGTTCAATACAAAGAAGCCTCATTAAAACTATCAGTTAGTGATAATGGACATGGTATAGCGCCTGAAAAATTACCCTCACTTGGACAAATCAGTGTGGCTTCAGAAACTGGAACTGGTAGTGCACTAGAAAACTTAAATCGCCGTCTCACTGGTTTATATGGTTCTAATGCAAAATTACACTTTGATACATCTAAGCACGGAACAACAGTATCCTGTATGATTCCATATCATTTAATCAAGGAGGAACGTTAAATGAGGACACTTATTGTTGACGATGAGCCATTAGCACGTAATGAATTACATTACTTATTAAATGAAATATCTGATTTCGAAATAATCGATGAAGCTGAAAATATTGAAGACACTTTAGAAAAACTGCTCTGTCACACCTATGATTTAGTGTTTTTAGATATTAATTTAATGGATGAAAATGGGATTGATTTAGCTCATAAAATTCGAAAAATGAAACAACCCCCTTATATCATTTTTGCTACGGCACATGATACGTTTGCAGTAAAAGCATTTGAATTAGATGCAGTTGATTATATATTAAAACCTTTTGAATTAGAACGAATTGAACAAGCAGTTCAAAAAGTAAAACGATTATTAAACGCTAAACAACAGATTCAAACATTGTCAGACCCTATCCACTCTCCACAATCACAAACGAATACTTCTTCTTATACTAATCATCAAAGTGTACTTCCTATCGAAGTGGATGAGCGTATTTATGTCATCAATTTAGACGATATTGTTGCAATTTCTGTGAACAATGGAATTTCGACTATTACGACTTTAAAAAAAACATATGAAACGACAGAACCGCTCAATTATTATGAGAAGAAATTACCTAAGCAGTTGTTTATAAAAATTCATAGAGCTACGATTATTAACAAGCAGTATATCGAAAGTGTCGAACACTGGTTTAATTATACGTATCAAGTGACAATGACAACGAATGTTAAATTTCAAGTTAGTCGTTCATTTATGAAATCATTTAAACAAGAAATTGGTCTTGCTTAATATATATTCTAAGTTAGCTTTTAACCTAACACTTCATATGATCAAGTGTTAGATTAAGAGCTTTTTTAATGCCATCATAGTTCATTTATTGTTCTATAAACACTTTCTGATTTTCAACTGGAAAATACTGCAACTCACCTATTAATTTTCGTAACTCACTTCTAAATCTAACTCAAGAAAGCGGTTTCATTTTATACTAACATAAAGAGAAAAGAAAAAGAGGGAGAGTATCAATATGGCGAAAAACAATTCAACTACCGCTAATACTCAAGGAAATAAGAAAGCAGGTAAAACTTACAATTTCTTTATCCAAGTATTAACTATTGTTGCTGTATTATTTGTTTCAAAAATTATTGAATCATTTATTCCGTTTCCAATGCCTGCATCGGTAATCGGACTCGTATTATTATTTATTTTATTAAGTTCAGGAGTCGTAAAATTACGTCAAGTAGAGGGTGTGGGAACCGCTCTAACAAATAATATCGGCTTCTTATTCGTACCAGCCGGTGTATCAGTTATTAATTCGTTACCACTTTTAAGTCAACATCCAATTTTAATTATTCTATTAATTATTATTTCAACATTATTATTATTAGTCAGTGTGGGCTATGTATCACAATTATTTGTAACAAAAACATTATTCCCTACTGAAGAACAAAATGAAAAAACACGACTTAAGGAGGAAAACTAATGGCTGATCACTTAGGTATTACAACACCTTATTTTGGTATTTTAGTCTCATTAATTCCATATATTATTGCACAATATTTCTATAAAAAAACAAATGGCTTTTTCCTACTGGCACCTTTATTTGTAGCGATGGTGGCAGGAATTGTCTTTTTAAAAGTAACAGGTATTAGTTATGATAACTATAAAATTGGTGGAGATATTATCAACTTCTTCTTAGAAGCTGCAACAATTAGTTTCGCGATTCCACTTTATAAAAAACGTCAAGTACTTAGAAAGTATTGGTTACAAATTTTTGGTGGTATTGCTGTGGGTACACTAGTAGCTTTAATCTTAATCTATTTAGTTGCAACATTATTCCACTTAGGTGATCAAATTAGTGCGTCTATGTTACCTCAAGCTGCAACAACTGCGATTGCCTTACCAGTATCTGACGGTATCGGTGGTGTAAAAGAATTAACATCATTAGCAGTTATCCTTAACGCTGTCGTTATTTCAGCATTAGGTGGAAAAATTGTAAAAATGTTTAAAATTTCAAATCCAATTGCACGTGGTTTAGCTCTTGGTACAAGTGGACACACACTTGGTGTTGCCGCTGCTAAAGAACTAGGAGAAACAGAAGAATCAATGGGAAGTATTGCAGTAGTAATTGTAGGTGTGATTATTGTTGTAATCGTACCACCACTTGCTTCACTATTATTCTAATAAAAAAAGCGTTGCTGACGAACTAAGTAACAACTTAGTCATCGTCTAAGCAACGCTTTTAATTTATCTTAAACTTTGTACTTGTTTACTAGAACGATGTGTGGGATCTAATTTTTTCTCTAATAAACGTAGACCAATATCAATTAAAATCGCAATTAATGCAATTGGAATCGCACCTGCAAGAATAAAGACTGTACCATCAGTAGAATTCGTTCCACGAATAATAATGTCTCCTAGCGTCGGTGCACCAATAAATGAACCAATAGCAACAATTCCTATTGCTACAACAAGTGCAATACGAATACCACCGATGATTACAGATAGCGATAGTGGAAGCTCAATCATACGCATAACTTGGTTATTAGTCATTCCCATACCTTTACCTGCGTCTTTAATATTGTAGTCAACCTCTGTCATACCTGTGTAGGTGTTTTTAATAATCGGTAGCAAGGAATATAAAAACACTGCAAATACAACTGTTGATGGACCGAGCCCTAACGCCAACATCAGTATAGCAAGCATTGCAATGGCTGGCACGGTTTGAATAACATTAGCAATAGTAATCACTGGCCATGCTATTTTTGAATAACGTGCAATTAAAATACCAATTGGAATGCCAATAATACATGCAAACAATACTCCATATATAGACATTAATAAATGTTTAAAAAAGAGTTCCATCAGATAGCCAAAATTCAAAGTGTAATATTCATAAAGCGAACTTAACACATTCCCTTTCACTGTTATTGACCACCTTTCTTATCTTCAAAATAGTTATGTTTTTTAATAAATTCTTCTGCAATGACGGCTGGTTCTTTTCCTTTTCCATCTGCTTCATAATTCAGTTTTTGCATTTCTTTTGTACTTATTGTATTTTCTAATTTTGTTAAAGCTTTATCAATCTCTGGATGGTCTTTAATTAATTCTTCTGTGGCTAATGGACTGCCATCATATGGAGGGAAAAAGTTACGGTCATCTTTTAAGATTTTCAAATTATATGCCGCAATACGTCCGTCTGTGGAGTAACCAACGGCAATATCTAATTTTTTGTTTTTAAGTGCATCATACACTAAACCAATTTGCATTGGACGTGCACTTTTGAACTTAAAGCCATACTCTTTTTGGAAAGCTGGGTATCCATCTCCAGCACGATTCATCCATTGAGTATCCATACCCAAGCGTAACTGATCTTTATATTTTTCTAAGTCTGATACTTTTTCTAAGTGATATTTATCAGCAGTTTCTTTTGTTACCATAAACGCATACGTGTTTTCAAAGCCAAGTGAATGATAATATTTTTGATCATATTTCTTTTTAAATAATCGCTGTGACTCATCCATGGCTTTATTCGCATCTCTAGTTGGGGGTGCATCGAGTACACTGGTTAACTCTGTTCCTGTAAAACGCACCGCTGACATATTAGCATCTCCACGCATAAGTGCATTATGTTGAACAATACTTGAACCTAAATTTCCAATAATGATTGGTTTGATATCTCCATTTGTATAATGTTCAATCATTAATTTCTCAATATTTGCTACTATTTTGGTTTCACTACTTTCAGTCGCTGTAATTTTCACACTGTCTTTCGAATTACTGTCACCTAAACCGGGTAAGCCGCATCCAGATAATACTACGAGAGACAATGCAAGAACGATAAATATATATTTAATATCTTTCATAGCTGTTCATTCCTCCCTTTTAAACTATCTAGATACTTTAAGACCTTTAGGTACAGCCCATTTTTCAACTAAAGATAATAAGAAATCCACAATCAGTGCCAAGCAAGTCACTAAAATTGTAGCACTAATAATCATTGGTGGTTCATAGAGAGTTAAGCCATTAAATACTAAATCACCTAAACCACCTGCACCAATATAACTCGCAAGTGTAGCCCAGCTAATGACATATACACTTGCAAGACGTATACCACTAATAATTAATGGTAAGGCAAGGGGTAATTCCACATCTTTCATTAATTGAAGTTTTGTCATCCCCATACTTGTTCCAGCTTCAATAATGTTTTTATCAATATTTTGAACTCCTAATACTGTATTATTTAAGATAGGTAATAATACATAGATAAATAAAGCTACAATTGCTGGTGTCTTACCTACACCAAAAATTGGAATCATAAGCGCTAAAATGGCAAGTGTTGGTACCGTTTGAAGTACACCTGCAATAGTCAATACAACATTCGCCGTACGTTTTGTTTTTGATAATAAAATACCAAGTGGTACAGCTACGACAATAGCAATAAGTAACGAAATAATAGAAATATAGAAATGTTCTATCGTTTTCGATACGAGTTCTTCTCCGTATTGTGCAAAAAAGTCTCTCATTAACGATCCACTCCCGTATCATCCGTATTATGGGTATGTTCTCTATCTGTTCCGTTCATAATATCTTCATGATAACGTTGTGTACCTTGTGTTGTTAAACGTTGTTGTGTTTCATTTTGACGTTCATTCTCTCGCTCAACTTCATTTGAATAGGTTTTAGAAGAGTGACTCGTTTCATTCTCTTCACCCCAAATGGAGTCATACACAATATCTACTAAGTTTGCTCGTGTAATCAGTCCAATTAATGTATCATGATCATCTACTACAGGCACATTACGTACATTACGCTTTAAAATAGTTCGCACTGAATCTTGTAGTTTTGAATCGATATGTACTTTATAAACATCACGCTGCATCGTATCAATTAATTCTTTACCTTGACGTAATCCTTGATTTATATCTTCAATATCTAAAAACCCTAAAAGACGATGTTTATTATTCACTACAAAAATAGTGTCTATACGATGGGTTCTCATAATATTGACTGCATCATTAAGAGAATCGTCAGCTTGAATAGTAATTGGTTTGATCATTGCATCTTCAACCGTTCTCATGTTTGGTCGATCTTGAATCAGTCTATTTTGTCCAATAAATTCTCTAACAAAATCATTTGCTGGATATCTTAAAACATTGTCCGGTGTATCATATTGAACGATCTGGCCTTTCGACATAATACAAATTTTGTCTGCTAGCTTAATCGCTTCATCCATATCATGAGTTACAAAAATAAACGTTTTTCCTAACTTTTTTTGTAAATCTTTAACTAAATCTTGTAACGTATCTCTAGTTATAGGATCTAATGCACCGAACGGTTCGTCCATCAAAATAATGTCTTGTTCTGCTGCAAGCGCTCTAACTACACCAATACGTTGTTGTTGTCCACCCGACAGTTCAGACGGATAACGATCTAAGTAATCCTCAGGTAAATCGACTAATTTAATCAACTCTTTTGCTTTAGCATCTTTCTTTTCTTTAGACCATTTTAAAAGTTTTGGAACGAGCACAATATTTTCTCTGATAGTCATATGTGGCATTAATCCAATTTGTTGAATCACGTATCCAATACTACGACGTAATTCTACTGGATTCATGTTACGTACATCTTTACCATTCATTTCAATTGAACCCTCTGTAGGTTCAATCATGCGATTAATCATTCTTAATGCTGTTGTTTTACCACTACCACTTGTTCCAATAAATGCAACAAATTCTCCAGCTTCAATATTTAAAGAAATATTATCGACTGCTTTCTTATTTCCAGAATAAATTTTAGTAAGGTTCTTTATACTAAGCGTCATAGGATGTCCCCTTCTATCGTATTAATGATGGAAAATTTTAAATACAAAAAAGCCAAAGTATTCTATTTTTGATTGTCTCAATCAAGAACCATATGGCCATTGCGTAATAAAGTTTTAAAAAATTGCATTTTAATAGAAATCGTTAAAATTCCACCACCTATACTTATATACCCTTTATAATTTTTTGAAACATTATTTATATGTAATAATTAATTTTTTTACCTAATTATTTTTTTAAGTTTTTAAATTTAACATTACTTATATACAACTATTCTTTGTAAATAGTACATTCCAACTTTTTTATATTGTCTACAATTAAAGTTCGAAAAATTGTCAAATTTTTCTAAAGTGTTTAACAATTCATTTATATATATTTGAATTTCTGAGTTCCTCGTATTAATCTATAATTACAAAGTGTTTTTTATTATGAAAGGGATGTTATATATCATGAAAGCAGCAGTATGGTATGGTCAAAAAGATGTTCGCGTTGAAGATCGTGAACCAAAAGAATTAAAAGATAACGAAGTAAAAGTTAAAGTATCTTGGGCTGGTATTTGTGGTACTGACTTACACGAATATTTAGAAGGTCCAGTATTTATTTCCACTGACAAACCTGATCCATTCTTAGGTCAAAAAGCACCTGTAACTTTAGGACATGAATTCTCAGGTATCGTTGAAGAAGTGGGGAAAGACGTTACAAAATATAAAAAAGGTGACCGTGTCGTTGTAAACCCAACTGTTTCTGCACGTGAAAAAGAAGAAAATTTAGATTTATATGATGGGTATACATTCATCGGATTGGGTTCAGATGGTGGTTTCGCTGAATTTACTAATGCACCTGAAGACAATGTGTATCACTTACCTGAAAATGTGTCTGCTCAAGAAGGTGCATTAGTTGAACCAACAGCAGTAGCAGTGCAAGCTGTTAAAGAAGGTAACTTATTATTTGGTGATACAGTGGCTATCTTTGGTGCAGGTCCAATTGGTTTATTAACAGTCGTTGCAGCTAAAGCAGCTGGTGCTAGTAAAATCTTTGTATTTGATTTATCAGAAGAACGTTTAGCTAAAGCTAAAGAAGTGGGCGCAACTCACGTTGTAAACTCTGGTAATACTGACCCATTAGAATTCGTAAACGAACATACTGAAAACGGTGTAGATGTAACCTTTGAAGTAGCTGGTGTTGGCGTAACATTAGCACAATCTGTAAAAGTAACACGCCCAAGAGGTAGTGTTGTCATTGTTTCAATCTTTGCACACGAAGTTAACTTTGATCCAATGTTATTGACAAACTCTGGTGTTAAATTAACGTCTACTATTGCTTATACACCAACAACATTCCAACAAACAATTGATTTAATCGCAAATGGCAGCTTAGATGTTAAGAGCGTTGTCACAGATAAAATTGAATTAGCTGACATCGTTGAATCAGGATTCAATCAATTAGTTAATGATAAATCACAAGCTAAAATCCTAGTTAAATTAAATGGTGACCAAAAATATTAATTAAATGTTTTAACCCTGTAAAGAAAACTTCTTTACAGGGTTTTTTGTATTATTTCAAATCATACGATTCTATGCCTATCATCTCTATTTTTATTTATCATTTATTCCCTTTCTACATCGGTTTCACTACATACTTTTTCATAACATTATCATCATTATATTATAGAAAAAATTTAATAAACTCCTTTTAATAATATTTTGAAATCTCTTAAATATTTAATTTGACTAATTAAATGATAAGCGTATAATTATATCGTGTTTTTTTTATAAAAAATAAAATAAATTAAAAGGAGTATTTATGGGAAAGAATAAAAACGATAATAAAATTAGCTTGACGCAACTCGTGTTACTCGGTTTAGGTTCGTTAATTGGTTCTGGTTGGCTCTTTGGCGCATGGGAAGCATCTTCAGTAGCTGGACCAGCAGCCATTATCTCATGGGTCATAGGCTTCATAGTTATTGGAACGATTTCTTATAACTATATTGAAATAGGAACAATGTTTCCACAATCTGGTGGCATGAGTAACTATGCTCAATATACACATGGTTCATTACTTGGCTTCATTGCTGCATGGGCAAATTGGGTCTCACTCGTAACGATTATTCCAATTGAAGCAGTATCTGCAGTCCAATATATCAGCTCTTGGCCTTGGGACTGGGCTAAGCCAACTCAGGCATTGATGCATAATGGTTCAATAAGTACAGTTGGTTTATTTGTTGTTTACATAATCATTATTGTCTTTTCATTATTAAATTATTGGTCTGTAAAATTATTAACGTCATTTACAAGTTTAATTTCTGTATTTAAATTAGGGGTGCCACTCTTAACAATTATTATGTTAACAATCTCAGGGTTTGATTCAGGAAACTATGGTCATTCCTTGAATACATTTATGCCATATGGTAGTGCTCCTATCTTTGCAGCAACAACAACATCAGGTATTATCTTCTCATTTAATGCATTCCAAACGATCATTAATATGGGCTCAGAAATTAAAAATCCTGAGAAAAACATTGCACGTGGTATCGGCATTTCACTAATATTAAGTGCAATTTTATATATTATCTTACAAAGTACATTTATCACTTCAATGCCACAATCAATGATTCATTCACATGGTTGGCACGGTATTAACTTTAATTCACCATTTGCAGACATGGCAATTTTATTAAGTATTAATTGGTTAGCCATTTTACTTTATATTGAAGCCGTAGTATCTCCATTTGGTACTGGTGTATCATTTGTAGCCATTACTGGTCGCGTATTAAGCGCTATGGAAAAAAATGGTCATATTCCTAAATTCTTAGGAAAAATTAATTCAAAATATAATATTCCACGTGTTGCGATTGCATTTAATGCTGTCATGAGTATGATCATGGTAACGTTATTCCGCGATTGGGGGGTACTTGCAGCTGTTATTTCAACTGCAACATTAGTAGCCTATCTTACAGGCCCTACTACAGTTATTGCGTTACGTAAAATGGGGCCTAAATTGCATCGTCCCTTCCGTGGTAAATTATTAAAAATCATGGCACCTTTATCATTCGTATTAGCATCATTGGCCATTTATTGGGCAATGTGGCCTACTACAGCAGAAGTTATTTTAATTATTATTTTAGGTTTACCAATTTACTTCTTCTATGAATATAAAATGAATTGGAAAAATACTAAAAAGCAAATTGGCGGTAGCTTATGGATTATTGTCTATCTTATTTTATTAGCTGCTATGTCATTTATAGGTAGTAAAGAATTTAAAGGTATGAACTGGATTCACTACCCATATGACTTTATTGCTATTATTGTGTTGTCCCTCATTTTTTATAAAATTGGTTCTTCAAGTCACTTCAATAGTATTTACTTCAAACGTGCTAAGAAAATCAATAAAAAAATGAAAGATGGTTCGCCAGAAGAAGCGGAAGCAGCTGCTAAAGGTAACGAATAATCATTCAAACGTCTGAAACAAGTTAGAGAATAGTCTCATCTTGCTTCAGACGTTTTTTTTAATGTTATATTAGATATAAGATAAGTATGGAGATGATACTGTTGACCTTAATTAAAACACATGGCGGAGATATTAAAGGCTATACTAAAAAGAAAATTAATTACTTTCTCGGGATTCCTTATGCTAATCAACCTATCAATGAACATCGATTTAAACACTCGAAATGCTTAAAAACTTGGAATAAGACCATTGAAGCAACATCGTTTAAATCTATACCACCACAACCCTACAACAAACTCGAAACCTTCTTCTCATCACATGCTCAATTATTTAATCAAAGTGAAGACTGTTTATATTTAAATATTTGGTGTCAAAATAATCAATATAAAAATAAGCCTGTCATTATCTATTTTTATGGTGGTGGCTTTGTGAACGGACATGGTTCTCAGGAACTTTATACACCTGAACATATTGTTGAACAACATGATGTCATTGTCATTACGTTTAATTATCGTTTAGGTGCTTTAGGATTTTTAGACTGGTCTTACTTCAATAGCGATTATAATAAAAACAATGGTTTGTCTGATCAAATTAATGCACTCAAATGGATACATACGTTTATTAAATATTTCGGTGGAAATTCAAACAATATAACATTAATGGGACAGTCTGCTGGTAGTATGAGTATTATGGCATTAATGCAACGACCAGAATTAGATAAATACTATCATCAAGTGATGTTATTAAGTGGAACGCTACGTCTTGATTCTCATTTATTAGGACAAAAGAAAGCAGCCCATTTTGCCTATCTGAAAGATACCTATTTTCCTAAAAAAAGAATGACTCATTTAACAACTTTAGAGATATTATCATTAATGGCTTATGATGAAGCATCACGCGGAAAATCAAAAGGTCTTGAATTGATTTATGCACCTATTCAAGAGTCAAACATGTCTCGTCCCCTTTCTCAATTTACTAAACCGGTTGTTATAGGTACTACGAAAGAGGAAGGCAATATTTATATTCGCAATGAATCTAGAAAATTATCACCTGAGCGCTTTGTGGAAGTCATGACATTAAATGATATACACCTTCACATTTCTCAAGCTCAAACTGGTAAAGACCAAGCCCGTATGGTGACAACGCATTATTTTGAAACACCTGCAATTTCATTTTTAAATCAACTTGACAACAATCCCCATTGTTGGAAATTACGTTTTGACTGGTGCCTTTCTAATGCATCACCGTTTCAATCTGCTTATCATATTTTAGATTTAGTGTTTTGGTTTGGAAAATTAGAGGTTTTAAAAGCGCATGGTGTGAACTCATTAGAACATGAACGTCATCTCAGTAAACATATGATAGATGATTTAATCTATTTTGCGACATACCACACTATGCCGTGGCCATCTTATTCTCCTCAAACACCTTATTGTTATATATATAAATAAAAAGAAGCGGAACAATGAATTCAAAATGAATTCTGTTCCACTTCCTACTTAATTTTTTATATAAGACATATTTTTTAAACTTATGACAATAATAAGACCCATAGCTCCAACCATTGCGCTCACAATCGTGACTGCTTGAACAGAGATATTTGAAACAACGAGTCCTCCAATAATGCCCCCAAATCCTATTCCCGCATTCAGACTCGACATATTCCAACTCATCACTTGACTCGTATCACCTTCAACATGTTCAATTATACCACTTTGAATTGCTGGGTTGGTACTCCACTGTACAATATTCCATATAAACAATCCAATTAATAATAGGGTAACAGTATGCAAAATAAGATTCATTATCAACATCATAACTATAAAAATAGAAAAGGCAATGATTAGCCAACGTTTACTGCTAAGTTTATCTGCTAATATGCCACCTAACGACGTACCAATCACTCCTGCAATCCCATTCACTAATAACGCCAATGATACAAATCCCATTTGATGACCATGATTCAAAATAAGAGGATTAATATAAACAAATGTCACAGAATTTGCTACTAAAATTAAAAAAGTAATTGCTAAATATTTGACTACCTCCACTGGTCTTAAAATTTTAGATGTATTTGGCTGTTTATTTGAAGTTGAACCCCATTGACGTTGAACTTGATTTAATTCTGATGTTGATGGTAAATATACCATCATCAGTACACCAGCTATCACACTCACAATAATAATAAATAAGAACGTAAATCTCCAACCTATTGCATCCCCAATCATCGTACCGATTGGGACGCCAAATACATTAGCCCCACTAAATCCAGTATAAACGACACCAATCATTTTCCCTCTATTTTTAGGTATCGTTAACATCGCTGTTAAAGCTAAGACTTTAACGATAATGAGTGAAGCGGCTGCTGAAGATAAGATACGTCCAATCACTAAAATAGTAAAGTTAGGCGCCATCGCAATCATTGCATTTCCAATGATAAATGCAACGAGTGTCCATAATAAGACCGGTCGTACTGCAAAGCGATTCGTAAGCTTAACAAGTATGGGGCCACAAATAGCAAATGTTAATGCATATAAAGTCACAAGCTGACCAATAATCGCTTCAGAGACACCGAGATCTCCACTCATTAAATTCATAATTCCTGCAACCATCATCTCAACCATACCGACGATAAACACACTAATAATGAAGGTTGCCACTCGCATGACAGACATGCATAGAACTCCTTTCTTTATATATTTTGGTATAAAAAAACAGTTACGCAATGGTAACCTTTATCATTCGTAACTGTTTCATTATATAATAATTTTTTAAATTTTTGTGCGAAAAAATATGTCATTGAGATTTAGTTATTGTCTTTTATATTCGTTGTACGTGCTACGAGTTGATGACGTGCATTAAAGAATTGACCATAACTTAAATACGTTGCAATCAATGCAGACATAATCGTTGCAGTAGTATGAATAAACACAACAAGTAATTGGAATTTGATGGCTTGTAATGGTGCCATACCTCCAATAATTAATCCTGTCATCATACCCGGAATAGACACTAACCCATATGTTTTTACAGAATCAATTGTTGGAACAATCGCTAAACGAATACTTTCACGAATCGCCCCTTTAGACGCAAGCTTTGGCGTTGCTGCTAATGTTAACTTAGATTCAATATCATCTACATCTCGAACGAACGCACGATCTAAATTTTGATATGCCAAATTAATGGCAATTAAACCATTATTTGCAAGCATACCACCGATAGGAATGACATCATTTGCTTTAAAATCGATAGCACCAGCAAGCACTGCACATACTAACGGAATTGCTGTTGATATAAATATAGAAACAAAAGAAATCCAAAACACATGATGCATAACAGGCGATGCACGATGAATTGTATTCCAAGAAGCGTTAATAATAATGACTAATACTGCAATCAATAATATCCATACTTGATCAATTTTAAAAATATATTCTAATATCAATCCTAAAATTAATAATTGAACCACCGCTCTAATCGAAGCGACGACTAAATCTTTGATAATATGTAAGCCTTCTTTATATGAAATAATAATAGGAATTAATAATAATAATGCTGTTAAACAAAGCGCTGTATTACTCATTATGACTTAACACCTCCTCATTTGTAATCTGACCATCTTTAATAGTAATTCTTCTTTGGAAATTTCTCATACTTTGATCATTACTATGCGTAATCCATAATATAGCGACGCCTTCATCTGCTAATTTAAAGATAATATCTTCAATTTTTTCTTTATTTTGCGTATCAAGTGCACTCGTTGATTCATCTAGAAGTAATATTTCTGGTTGATACATTAACTGGCGTGCAATAGCAATACGTTGACGTTCTCCACCAGACATATGTTTTACTTTTGAATCTAGACTATAGTTTGACAAGCCGACTTTATTAAGTAAATCATTCGCTTTATCTTCATCAAATTGATCATGATGCGTTAATGCTGGGAAAGCCATATTATCTTCTACTGTCGTTCCAAATAATTCACTTTGTTGCATCATGTAACTAATTTTAGAACGTAATTCTTCAGGACTGTACTCATCATATGGTTTTCCTTTAAATAACAATTCTCCTTCAGTCGGACTAATTAAATTGTTGAGTTGCTTTAAGAATGTACTTTTTCCGCTTCCAGAAGGACCAACCACTGCAACGGTTTCACCTTGATCTAATTTAAAATTAATATTATTGAGTATCGTTCGTTGATCTGCTTTGTAGGTCAGATGTTTTACTTCTAATAACACAAGCGTTTCCTCCTTATCTTTACTCTTTAATGAGATGACATATTCTTTTTTATCATAACAAAAAAAGAGGCAAAGTAATGAAATTCAATGTTACTATTTTTTGAATTTCAATGACTCTACCTCTTACTCTTAACCCCAAATGATACTCATAATAATCGCTATAAAAGAAATAAAATTATTTATCATATGAAGGGTAATCGTCATCGCTAAATTTCGACCACTTAAGTGATATGCCACAACAAATCCTGTAGCCATAATTAAATAAGGACCAACTTCAAATGGTGATGATGCACTTGTCATATGTAATCCTGCAAATCCGAGCACTGACACGACATACATCACACCATACGTTAATTTTTTACCTAACTCATGAATTAACAAATGTCTAAATAATAATTCTTCTACAAAAGGTGTAATAATCACAATATCTAAAAATAAAACAGGCCAAAGCCAATTGATTTCAAACATTTTAATAATCATTTTGTTATTTTCTGTATCATCAAACTGATATTGTTTCGGTAAAAATTCCATTAAATAACCATATGCGCCTTGCAACACATAAAGGGCCACCATCACAATGATAATGAGTGGAATATGTTTTTTTAAAGCTTTGAATCGTGAGATGGCAATAGGAATAATGGTTTTGCGATGCATTAAATAAAAGACTACTAATACAAGACATTGACCAATTAACGTAAAGACTTGGGCATATCCTAAATAATATTTTGTAAACTTACTTTCCGATATATGACCTCCTGTGATGCCTGAAATTATTCCCATCACAATAAATGTAAGAATCAACGGAAAAACAATATTCATGACTAAATATGTAGGTATGAGCCAAAAATCACGTTTAACAATACGTTTTGAATCAAATTCATTTCTTATCGGTCGCTGCTCTGAGGTTTGGTAGTATGTATCATTATGTTCCGAAGTCATATAACTCTCCTATTCTTTCTATTTAAACAAGCTTATCAATCATTGTAATAATAAATATGATGAGTTGTACAGTACTATGATAAAGATAGGACGCTGCTAAATTTTTCCCACTTTTCATATATACAATCACTGCACCTATTGAAATAATCATGTAAGGTATGGCTTCCAATATTGAAATTAAATCATATACTTGGACAATGGTTTCTATTAAAACACTAACAATCATCATTACTAAAAGATTAAATTTTTTGCCTAATTCATGAATCAATAGATGACGAAATAGTAACTCATCAATTAAGGGTCGTAATAATACTACTGAAATAAAAGTGAATATCAGTGCACTTGGATGAATAAACAATCCTTCTAAACGACGTTGTGCTTGTGTGTCTACGTAGCCAAAAGGATGCGGTAACATGTGTGCCAATGCATTAAAACCATAATATAACATCACACTAACGATTACGGTGATTATAATCAATTTCAAATACTGATGAATCGCAATACGATATTGTCGTCGTACAACACTCGTAATATAAAACTTATGTAATGTGAAAAATAATCCTAACACAATAAATTGAGCAATCACAAAACTTAAACTTAGCATCACATTATATAAATAAGATGGCGGTGGTTGTTGGGTAACCATAGCCGTCACACCTAATACACCAAAAACAATAATAATAGGCGTTAAAATTTGGAAAAAGATAAACAAAGGAATGAGTAGAAAATCTTTTTTTATTATTTCAGGATTACCCCATCGATTTTTTGATACCACTTGTGTGATCACATCTTTTTCTTTTTTCATATATCACCTCAACGATCTACGTATATAGTACTTTATCATTTAAAAACATTATTGTCATAAGAGATTCTAACTTTTTCATTATTTGATATTTAAAGATAAATATTAAATCTATTTATTTTTATTTGTAAATACAATTTTTTGATGTAAGATTTACAGTATAAAGGGGATTAAGGGGGGGATGGGCATGACAACATTACTTACTGTCATGCAATTTATAGTTAATATTCTTATTATTATGGTGTTACTGTCTCTATTAATTGTTGGGTTATATCTTTTATTCAAAGATAAAAGACAAGAACAACATAGTGTGTTACGTAACTTTCCTGTATTAGGCAGAGTACGTTACTTTTCAGAGAAAATAGGACCAGAATTACGTCAATATTTATTTGCAAATGATACCGAAGGAAAACCATTTTCAAGAAATCAATATACTGATATCGTTTTAGCAGGTAAATATCATTCAAGAATGACTAGTTTTGGTACAGAAAAAAACTATGAAGAAGGCTTTTATATTCGAAACGCTATGTTTCCATTACAAAAGTCAGAACTTCAAATTGATAACCATTCAATGATTTCAACATTTATTTATTCAATCGATAATGAACGATTGTTTAAGCGTGAAGAACATCGTGAGAATAAACACATCGATCCTTATTATTTATCAGATGATCATGCAGTTATTATAGGCGAAGAATTAGCACATCCCTTTAAAGTCAAACGTTTAGTAGGCCAATCTGGTATGAGTTATGGCTCATTAGGTGGGCGCGCGATTACTGCATTATCTCAAGGACTTGCACGTGCTGGCACATGGATGAATACAGGGGAAGGTGGATTATCTGAATATCATCTTAAAGGTGGCTGCGATATTATTTATCAAATTGGACCAGGTTTATTCGGCGTGAGAGATAAAGACGGTGGTTTTAGTGAAGAAGCTTTCTTAAATGTGGCAAACCATAAAGAAGTTAAAGCATTTGAAATTAAGCTTGCACAAGGTGCTAAGACACGTGGTGGTCATATGGAGGGCAATAAAGTTACAGAAGAAATTGCTAAAATTCGTAATATCGAACCCTATAAGACAATCAACTCACCTAACCGCTTCGATTTCATTAATAATCCAAAAGAGTTATTAGAATTTGTAGCTAAGTTGCAAAAACTCGGTCAGAAACCTGTGGGATTTAAAATTGTGGTAAGCAGAGTTGATGAAATTGAGGCCCTTGTTCAAGAAATGATTAACCTAGATATTTATCCAAACTTTATTACTGTTGATGGTGGTGAAGGTGGAACAGGGGCAACATTCCAAGAATTACAAGATGGTGTTGGCCTCCCACTTTTTACTGCCCTTCCAATCGTTACTGGTGTTTTAGAACGTTATGATGCACGCAAATATATGAAGATATTCGCATCTGGAAAACTTATTACACCAGATAAAATAGCCATTGCACTTGGACTTGGTGCTGATTTATGTAATATTGCAAGAGGTATGATGATCAGTATTGGTTGCATTATGAGCCAACAATGTCATTTAAATACTTGCCCAGTTGGCGTCGCAACAACTGATGCTAAAAAAGAAAAAGCTTTAATTGTTGAAGAAAAGCAATATCGTGTCACAAACTATGTGACGAGTTTACATGAGGGATTATTTAATGTTGCAGCTGCAGTAGGTGTTAAAAGTCCAAATGAAATTACAGAAGATCATATTGTGATTAAAAGAAAAAATGGATATATTGAAGATATCGCAAGTTATAAATTAAAACTTATTCAATAGTCAACAAAAAAGTGAGACAATCTATATCATCGAAAGGTTGTCTCACTTTTTTATTATTCTTCATTCATATTGCTTTTTTTCTTGAATCCAATTTTTTTAAGTTCTTTGACCGTACCATCCATTGTCACTTTTTTATAGTTTTTAGAATAATGTGCTAATGCAAAGTAACGACTAACATCTTTTAAGTTTGCTTTGTTATAATCAATATCTATGTTTTCAACTATTTTTTGATGCCTACTACTTAGCGTATATGTTACGCCCTTTTCCCCTTTTAATGGACGATAGTCTTTAAAAGATTTTTCACCTTCTTGTTTAGACATTCCCAGATCATCATATTTTAAAGTACTGACAGTTGATTGTTTAATCACTTTATTTTTTTTATAAGTTAATGTTGTAAGAACATGCTTACCATCAATATCACCTTCGTATGTTTTTGAACGTGATTGACTACAAGCCCCTAATATACAAACACTTAACACTGACAACACAAATAATGTTAAGACTTTTTTCATTATGCTCATCTACTTCCCCATCTTTAATTTTAAACAAATTATATCACTTACCAACTATGAATGGGATACATTTAATTTGCATAGATATGATAAACTATTGTTCATAAAATTCATTTTATCCATGCTACAATACACTTAACGAATTTTTTAGGAGGACTCAATGTATGAAAGAATCTATCGAATTACTAAAAACATTAACAGATGTTAATGGTATCGCTGGTTATGAGTACCAAGTTAAAGAAAAAATGCGAGACTATTTAACACCTATTAGTGATGAGATTATCGAAGATGGTTTGGGTGGTATCTTCGGTAAAAAGGAAAGTAAAACGGGATCTAAATCATTAATGTTAGCTGGTCATTTAGATGAAATTGGATTCATCGTCACTAAAATTGATAATAATGGATTTATTAAATTCCAACCTATTGGCGGTTGGTGGAGCCAAGTGATGTTATCTCAAAAAGTAACCATCACGACTGACGATGGTAAAGAAATACGAGGTATTATTGGTTCTAAACCTCCACATGTACTTGAACCAGAAGCACGTAAAAAGTCTATCGATATCAAAGATATGTTTATTGATATTGGTGTTAGAAGTAAAGCAGATGCTGAACAATACGGTATTGAAATTGGAAATATGATTACACCTTATAGTGAGTTTGAACAACTTGCAAATGGTAAATATTTAACTGCCAAAGCATTTGATAATCGATACGGTTGTGCACTTGCTATTGACGTACTTAACAATCTTAAAGATGAATCGATCGGTATTAATTTATATGCAGGTGGCACTGTACAAGAAGAAGTTGGTTTACGTGGCGCTAAAGTCGCAGCAAATAAAATCAACCCCGATTTAGCTATCGCAGTCGACGTTGCGGTCGCATATGATACACCTGGAATGGCACAATATGGTAGTGATACAGCCATTGGTGACGGCCCAGTAATTATTTTAATGGATGCTTCAAATGTGGCACATCAAGGCTTACGTCAACATATTAAAGAAGTGGCAAAAAAACATTATATTACGGTTCAATGGGATACCACACCACGCGGTGGTACAGATGCTGGTAGTATCCATGTTGCTAACGATGGTATTCCAACAATTGCTATTGGTGTGGCATTACGCTATATGCACTCAAATGTATCTGTTCTCCATACAGATGATTATGAAAATTCAGTACGATTAATCACTGAAATTGTACGTTCTTTAAATGACCAAACGTATAATCAAATCAAATGGTAATTTGAATATTGAAATGTTACATCTACTTATGTTAATATCACATTAACGAGTATTAACGTCATAACGATGCGAACCCCTAGTCTATTGCCCTAGACTAGGGGTTCTTTGTGTATTGGATTATCTGCCGTCTTTTTTATTCTTATATTGTTCAAACCAATAATCAAACAATATATTGAGCCACCTATTTAATATAGGTGCAATAACGAGTACAAATATTAACGTCATAACTTCACCTCCTTTAAACGTACTACCGTCTAAAGGAAAGACGACGACAATATTATACCATTTTTATAAAATAGAATAATTTATCTAAATATATAAAAAGTGAGAGACAGCCTCATACTGAAACCATCTCTCACACTTAAACGCTAATATATCCACTATGATTTATTCTACAGAATGTTTCCATTTATCTTCACTTAACATTTCACCAGGCCAAGTGTATGCCATCACACCACCATCAATACGAATCGTTTCACCTGTAATAAATGAACTATCATCTGATGCTAGGAAAGCAACCAATTTACCTACTTCTTCAGGTTGTCCTAAACGACCAAGTGGAGTGACCCATTTCTGATTATCGCGGAATGTTTTACCCGCTTCATCTTCAGATGTACCAGCTAAATGATCTACAAGCGGTGTTTCAATGGTACCTGGTGCAATCGCGTTCGCACGAATATTTTCACGTCCATATTCAATCGCAATCGATTTAGTGAAATTAATGACGCCACCTTTAGCGGCATTATAACCAGAACGATACAAGTCTGCTGCTTGTCCTGAGAATGAAGCTGTATTAATGATTGAACCTCCATTATCCAACATTAATGGTAATAAGAATTTCGTTACTAAGAATGTACCTCTCATATCGACAGACATAATTTTATCAAATACTTCAACTGGATATTCATGAATACGTCCTGCCCCATTATCTACACCTGCATTGTTGAAGATAATGTCAATGTGACCATAGTCTTGTTTAACTTTCTCAGCAAAATCTTTCACTTGTTGATCTTGAGAGATATCAACTTTATAAGCTGTCGCTTTACCGCCCTCTTGATTAATGTCATCTACAGTTTTTTCTAATTCATCTGAAATATCAAGTGCTAAGACATGTGCTCCTTCTTGCGCTAACACTTTTGCCGATGCTTGTCCAATACCTGTACTCGCACCTGTGATGACTGCAATTTTATTTTCTAAACGTCTCATCTTATCACACTCCTAGTGAACTTGTTTTCTAATACAACCTTATTCTTCCACTAAACAGTTTAGATTAAACGTGATACTAAAAATGAAATCGTTTTACAATTGAATTCTTTTCTATATCCAAAGAAATGTAAATATGATTCGTATCTTTTTCTATTAATAAAATTCATGTAAAATAAAACTATAATAGGAAGTATTGAAAGACTTAGGAGGCCATGATGGAAGAACGTATAGGATTAATAGATATTGGCTCGAATACGATTAGATTAGTTATCTTTAGATTTAGCAAAGATGCAGGATTAAATGAATTGCTCAACATTAAAACGCCTGCTCGCTTGAGTCAATATTTGACAAAAGAAAATAAAATGAGTCAAGAAGGTATTAAAGTACTCATTGAAGCATTACGCAGTTTTAAATCTGTATCTGAAAAATTTGAAGTAAAAGAATTGCATCCTATCGCAACAGCAGCAATTCGTCAATCTGAGAATAAGGATGACATTGTTAAAAAAGTAAAAGATGAACTTGATATTGAAATTTCAATTATCCCTGAAAAAGACGAAGCATATTATGGTTATTATGCTATTACTCATACTACGGAAATTGAAAATGGCGTATCTGTAGACATCGGTGGCGGTTCAACTGAAGTTACTTTATTTAAGGATAAAGAATTATTTGAATCACACAGTTTTCCTTTCGGTGTAGTAACATTAAAACATAAATTCTTTGATGGCAAAGATCACAATGATAAAGGCGCGATCAAAGATATGGAGAAATTTCTATCTCAACAATTTAGTACATTAGATTGGCTTAAAGATCAAGATGTTGCATTAGTCGGCGTCGGTGGTTCTGCACGTAACGTAGCACGTATTCATCAATCCGAACACGCTTATCCTATAAGTGGTGTACACAATTATACAATGTCAGATAAAGATATTGATGAAGTGTACAACGTTATACGTAAAAGTTCACGTGATGAGTTAAATAACCTAGATGGATTAAGTCGCGATCGTGCAGATATTATTCTTCCAGCGGTGTCAGTATTTAAGACACTTTATAAAAAAATAGATGCGAAGCAATTCACATTTTCAAGAAATGGCTTACGTGAAGGTTATATTATTAAACAAATTCGCTCACGCTATCCAGATGTATTTGACAAAAATAATGTGCGTAAAGAATCGATTTATTTCTTAGCCCATGATTATCACATCGAAGAACATAGCTCACAAGGTCGTCTAAAATTAGCACAATCTTTATTAAAACAATTACTTGATTTAGGTGATTTAAAGATTAATGACACAGAGCAACGTCTCTTTGAAGAAGCGACCTATATTTATTATTTAGGTAGATTTATTGATTCAGATTCAAGTTCTCCACATACGTATTATATTATCGCGAACTCAATGATTAATGGTTATACACATAAAGATCGCGTTAAACTCGCCCTTTTAGCAAGTTTTAAAAATAAATCTTTACTTAAGTTCTATTGTAAAGAAACAGATTGGTTCAGTAATAAGGAAATTGAAACAATTCAAGCACTAGGTGGCATTATTAAATTTGTGAATGCTTTAAATATTTCACAAACTAGCTTTGTTGAAGACGTGACTTTAAAAGAAACGAAAAAAGGCAATGACGATTATGAACTGACCGTACATTATACTGAAGGTGAACCGATTGCTGAGAAATATCAAGCATTAAGACAGAAAAAGCATATCGAAAAGATTCTTAAAGGATCAGTATCCATTGTCTTTACAAAATCTTAAAATTTGTATGCTATATTATAGATAGATAGTTCTGTCATAGACTATATATTTTTACAAATAGAAAGATTGATAATCGAAGAAATGACGAGGTGTATTTTGAATATGCAAACTCAATTGGGAGACTACGATATTAGCTTGCCGAAGTACTATAATAATCGCGAACTCAGTTGGTTAGATTTCAACTATCGCGTATTACAAGAAGCTTATGATAACAACAATCCACTATTAGAAAAATTAAATTTCGTATCTATCTTTAGTTCGAACTTAGATGAATTCTTCATGGTGCGTGTGGCTGGTTTAAAAGACCAAGTAAAAATGGGATTCGATAAACCTGAAAATAAAACACAAATGACACCACAAGAACAAGTAGATGCGATTCAAGAAAAAGCTAAAAAATATGTCAATATGCAATATGAACGCTATAACGAACTTATCGAAGAATTACGCAATTATGATATTGTTATGTGTAAACCAGAAAACTTATCTGACTCTATTTTAAGTAAGTTAGAAAGAGATTTTAAACTAACTATTTTACCAACGTTAACACCACTTGGTATAGATGCATACCATCCTTTCCCAAAACTAAATAATAAAAGTCTAAATATCTTCGTAGATATCGATACAGATGATGCCATTAACTCAGCGATTGTTCAAATTCCATCTCTTATCCCTAGATTTTTAACTTATAATGAAGGTTCAAAACAATATGTAGTCATGGTAGAAGATGTCATTACACACTTCATCAATCACTTATTTACAGGCTATGAAGTATTAAATACCTTTACATTTAGAATTACTCGAAATGCTGATTTAACGATTCATGAAGATGGCGCTGAAGACTTACTTATCGAAATTGAACGCTTCTTAAAAGAACGTAAAAGTGGTTCTGCTGTACGCTTAGAAGTCGACAATCGTACAGCGTCTATCGAAGATTTAGGATGGTTAACAGACACTTTAGAAGTAGATGAACAAGACGTTTACTTACTTAATGGACCTTTAGATTTAACATTTATCTTTGGCTTAGTTGACCATCTATCCCATAAATTGAAATATTTAACATATGATAAATATACACCACAAATTCCACGTTCATTAGGTAACAATAATGTGTATGATCTTGCATTAAAACGTGATGTCTTTTTCCATCACCCGTACGAATCATTTGAGCCTATCGTAGACTTTATTCGTGAAGCAGCTGAAGATCCTAACACGATTGCGATTAAACAAACGCTTTATCGTGTAAGTAAAGATTCACCCATTATTAAAAGCTTAAAAGAAGCGGCTGAAAATGGTAAACAAGTGACTGTACTTGTAGAATTAAAAGCACGTTTCGACGAAGAAAATAACGTTCATTGGGCACGTATGTTAGAAGATGCAGGTTGTCACGTTATTTATGGTATGACCCATTTAAAAACGCATAGTAAAATTGCTCTTGTCGTTAAACGTATCGGTGGCGAATTAACTTCATTCGTACACTTAGGTACAGGTAACTATAACGATAAAACTGCAAAACTATACACAGATATGGGTGTCATTACGACAGATACATTAATTGCTGAAGATGCCATTAATTTCTTTAACTATTTAAGTGGTTACTCAGTTAAACCTGAATATAATAAATTAATTGTCGCACCATTCGATATTCGTGACGTCTTTATTGATCGCATTGATAAAGAAATTGCAAGTCATCGTCAACATGGTAACGGTAAAATTATGATGAAAATGAACTCCTTAACTGATAAGGCCATCATTGAAAAATTATTTGAAGCATCTCAAGCGGGTGTTAAAATTCAACTCATTATTCGCGGTATCTGTTGCCTAAAACCAGGCATTCCAGGGGTCAGCGAAAATATTGAAGTTGTCAGTATTGTAGGTCGTCTATTAGAACACTCTCGTATTTACTACTTCTACAATAATGGTGACGAACGTATTTATTTATCATCTGCAGACGTCATGACACGTAACATGATTAAACGTGTTGAAATCTTATTCCCTGTAGAAGATAAAGAAATCGGTAAACGTCTTGTAGACTTTATGAATTTACAATTATCTGATAATCAAAAAGGACGTTATCAAGATCAATATGGTGATTATCATTACGTTCAAAATGATTTATCACCATTAAATTCACAAGCTTACTTGATGAAAGAAGCAGTTAAATATGGTAAAAAGCTAAAAAAGGAGACAACCCAGCCTTCAGGAATGCCCGTCGTTTCCAAAAGAAGAGCTAGCTGGGTCAATCGTCTTCGAAAAACATTAAAAAAATAATATGACTATAAAATAGCCAAGTCGTGTCATTCATAAGCACGACTTGGCTTTTTAATTTATTTCTCAGGATGTTCATACCAGTGTTTTAAGAATGTATATAACACATCACTATAAGTTTGAAGTTCTTGTGCTTCTATCTTTTCATCTACACTATGGGCTTCTTCTAAACTACCTGGACCATATAAAATGGTTGGAATATCAAAATGAGCTGTCCAACCTCCATCTGTCACTGTGGTACTCATACCATGTTTCATTTCGCTGTGATGAACGTGATAATGCGCATCTTGTAATTGTTTAAAGCCGGGATGTTCTAATGGAATAGTAAAACTTGGGAAAATTTCTCCCTTATCTTCTATCATTGATTCACCGCCCCATTCGAACTGTAATGGGTTCTCTCTCAACCAAATGTCTGCATCTGCAACACGATTTAAATACGCTTCTATCTCTTTTGTAACGTCGTCATAACTTTCATTAGGTAAATAATGAACCGTAATCCATAAACGACATTCATCAGCAATAAAAGCAGGATGACGTCCCCCTTCAATAACTGCTGGATTAATCGTATTCGCACCTGGTGGCATCCCAGGACTATGTTTCATTACTGCCCAGTGTTGTTCAAGTTCATTCAGTGCTTGAATGATTTTAGTCATTTTTTCAATTGCACTTGCACCAAATAAACCTCCGCCAGCATGAATCGTTTGACTACGTGCACCATCATGAATGGTATTCTTACTTTTAACCGTAATCCACCCTGTAATGACCCCGCCTTGTCCAAGTGCCATATTTTCACTTGTATCTAATACTAATGCTAAATCTGCTTGAGGACCGATTTCACATGCGCGTTTTGTTCCCGCTTCACCCACTTCTTCTCCTACTACAGATTGCACGACAATATCTCCTTTAGGTCGTCGTCCTTCTTGATGTAGTTTTTCAAGCACATAAAACAGCGAGGCCATACCGCCTTTCATATCACTCACACCACGACCATATAGCCACCCCTCTTTTTCAGTTAATTGAAACGGTGGATAGTGCCAATTAGAATCATCGTCCACATTCGCCACATCTACATGACCATTGAGAATTAATTTAGGTGCATCCTCATCTTCCCCTTTTAATGTTGCGACGATAACACTATCATTTTCATATAAATGTTCACGTTGAATATCAAAATTTAGTGTTTTTAATAATTGTTCAATGTCATCTTGTAAAGGATCCGTATTACGTCCAGGAGGACTTTCCGTATTATATTTAACTAATCCATCTAACAATTCAAATAAACGTTGTTCCATCACTTTATCACCCTTTTAAGTTATATGATCTTTCAATATAAGTGTAACATTTCAACACTAATATTGAAGGGTAAAAAGGAGCGTTTCCTACCATAGGCACGAAACGCTCTTATTCTCATTAGATTTAAATTGGACGAACGACGACTTCATTAACGTTTACATGTGCAGGTTGCGTCACTGCATAAATCACCGCATCCGCTATATTCTCAGGATCTAATTTCTTTCTATCACCAAAGTCATATACTTCTGTCATAGGCGTATCTACCATTCCTGGTAAAATACTTGTTGATTTAATACCCGTTCGCGCAAGCTCTTTTTCTAAAGCTTCTACGATACGTAATACAGCAGATTTCGTTGCACTGTATAATGCACTTGTCTTATTAACTTCAAAGCCCGAAATAGATGCCATATTGACAATATGACCACTAGATTGTTCTTCAAAATGAGGAAGTACGGCATTCAGACCATATAATAATCCTTTAATATTCGTATCAACCATTTTATCCCAATCGTCTACTTTGTAATCTGTGATTTTAGAAGATAAGTTAATGCCTGCACAATTAACAAAGATATCGACTTTTCCAAATTTAGCAATCGCATTTTCTACGAGCGCATCAACGTCATCACGATACATCACATTGGTTGGCGTAATAAGGTAGTCGCCTTCATTCAAATGTTCTGCAACACGTTGTAACTTCTCATCACTACGACCAGCTAGTACAACTTTAGCGCCTTCTTCAGCAAGTCGTTTGACTGTTGCTTCACCAATTCCACTACTCGCACCTGTAATAATCGCAACTTTATCTGTTAATTTAGCCATATTCATCATCCTTTATTGTTGTTTATTCATTCAATTTCCATAATTCTCTATAAATAAACGTCTGTATCAATTTAAAGTCTCAATTATAGATTGTAATTTAAAAGTAAACGTAATAAAGTGAAGATATATATTACTATAAATAAAGGGGAATAGAATATGTCTGTGATTGCGAAAGATTTTAGTCCATTAGTTCAAGCATTACGTCAAAAAGTAGGCCGCACAAGTTTTTCATTTCGTTTCGAAGATTTATTTACTAAAGAAGAATGGTTAAACATGAGTGTCAAAGAACGCACACGTCAAGAAAGAGAATTTATTGCACGAATGGATCACATTCCAAATATTCGAATGCCTTTTTCTAGTGAAGAGGGCTATAAGTTCAAATTGTATAATCAAGAGTATCAATATAACGAAGTGAAGAACAACTTTAAATCTTTATAATAAAAAACCCACATCAAGGGAAGTGAGATGTGGGTTTTAACACATTATCCAAAAATGATTGGGGGTATATTTAGGGTATGCCCTCGATTGCTCACCAACGAGGGCATGACATTATACGTTCATGAATGTTATAGGAGGTCATTCAATTCTGTATTTTAATTTGTAACTAGTGTTTTACGTTCGAGACCATAGAAGTATAAACGTTCAGCATCTAAATACGACATTGAATCAATTGTCATATATCCATCTTTTATATCACTAATTAATCCTTGGTTTACGCCTGTTTTTAAATAAATATCGTAGCTACCTTCTTCAGAAAAAATAACGCCTTCTATTACCTTTCTCATTAGTATCACTCCAATTACTTATTCCTTACAATTCTTATCATACACGCTTTTTTTTATTTTAAAAGGGGTATGTGATGATTTTCACAAATAGTTCAATAATTTAAAAATTTGTTTGTTCATTTTTTCACATGTAAGTTGAATTTAAATGATAAGTATGTTAGGAGATTAAAAAATGCGTGCTATTTTGCTCCTTATCTTGTTCCTTCAGGAATGTCACAAATATAGAATAAGAGATCTAGGTCTTCTATTTAATTTGTTTTACTTCTTCTTTTGTTACTACAAACCAACTTTGACATATTTCTTTTAACATATTTTTTTTATAAATCATTAGAAAGGGTCTCTCTTTAACATTACCAATTTTTCAGTAAGCCTCATTTTTCTTATCTTTAACATATTCTTTACTATCTTTATTTTTAGAATTTTTTAATATACTATTCATTTTATCTAAACAAATATTATAATAATTCTCTTTATTAATATTAAATCTTTTTTCAATATCTTGTCTTAAAACAGATTTTTTTATAGAGCATAATTCAAGTTTAGTGATGTTATCAGCAAAAATCTCTTTTCCATTGTTCTCTCCCCATATAAATAAGTAACTATCTGTTGAATCATATTTATCTCCAAATAGCCATCCCTCTTTTAATTCATTATTCTTATTGTAAAAAAATATTTCTAATGCGAAGATTGGTATCTCTTTATTAAAATATGTTACTGCCGCTTTCTCATCAATATTAACTTTTTTTTCATGACCATATTCAATAGTTAAATCTATTCCACGATGTTGTTTTTTAGAATCAACGGTTCTTTTAATATCTTTAATTTCACAATTACTCAAAATACTATTTAAATTTTTATAAAAATATTCATCTAAAAATTGCCTATTTCTATTTCCTTTTTTAAATCATAGTCTATATTACTTTTATTCATTATATACACCAACTTTATATGTAGTTTACAATTATATTATTAAATTAGTGATAATAAACAAAAAACAACACTAAAAATAGTGTTGTTTTAAAAAAGTTTTAATTGACTAAATTTATCTTTAGTCAGTTTTTCTATTTTTTCAATTTGATTGCCAATCCTTGTAACGATAGGAACTACTAGAGCATTTCCCATACAAAAGTATCTCATACGATCAGGCATTGTATCCGTCCAATTATCAGGAAAACCATTTAACCTTTCTGCTTCTATAGGAGTTAGAGTTCTATATTTCTCATTAATTTTTAAAAAATGCGAGCTTCTATTAACTGACGCTTCACTAGTTAACATGGTTCTAGCAGGTAAGTCCAAATCATCGAATTCTGACATTCCACCTTCTGAAAAATAGTATTCATGACCATCTTTAGAAGTTCTTTTTATTTTTTTGGGACCTCTCAAGTATTTAAATTTCTCAATTTTTTCTTCCGATAAAGTATAATTATCATCTACTTCATTTAAGACTATTTCACCTAACGTTATTGATTTTTCATATTTAGGAATAGTGTCAATTGTTAAGATGTTGCCATTTTTCATGATGCCACTATTATAAAACTGAAAACTAAATTCATCTGATATTTCTACAATATCCTTTGATATGGCAATAGAATTAATTCTATTTTTGTTTGGTTCGCTTTGTATCGGAAAAGCTTCCGCAAACATTCCATATTTATATATCAATTCTTCAAGTGAGTGTTTATCTATTAAATTAGCATAATCTAAATCTTGTTTGTAGCCAAAAATAAAAACTCTTCTTCTTCTTTGAGCATTTCCGTAGTCAGCTGCATTAATTACTCTCCATTCTACATTATAGCCAAGTTCATTTAATGTTGATAACATGACACCAAAGTCTCTTCCCCTTTGACTTGACGGTGATTTTAATAAGCGGTCTACATTTTCTAGTAAAATATACTTAGGGTAAGTGTTTTGAATAAATCTAATAATTTGCCAAAATAAA
>NZ_KV813778.1:60307-157301 GCF_001813735.1 Staphylococcus sp. HMSC068C09 | reverse complement strand
AAACACCCTTTTTACCTTGTATACCAAGCTCTCCACTTAAACTTCTCGCTACTGAATAATCTTGACAAGGAAAGCCTCCTACAATCATATCGGCTCTTGTTTTTGCCATTTCTTCATCACTTATTAAAGCGATATCTTCATTGATATGTACTCCAGTTGAAAAATTACTATTATAACAATCAAAGGCATGTTGTATTTTTTTAGAAGGTTCCCATTGATTTGCCCAAGTAACATTAAACATTTTTTCATTTGTATTTTCCAAACCTAATCTAAATCCACCCACTCCTGCAAAAAGCTCAGCTACTTTAATTTCATTCATGAGAGCACCTCCTTTAGTAGTATTAATTAAATTATAACATAAAAAGCGAACGATTGTTCGCTTTAAATGCAAAATAAACAATATTATTTTAACATAACTTTCTACAATAAATCTTCAACTTGTTTTTTTATATATGTGTTATTTATCCAAAAACACTGTTTTGTCATCCATTGACTTGAATATTTTATCTTATCTTCAGGTCTATTTATCCATTTAGCTGGAGAAGGTAGATAATCTGCACATTGTCCATTTTCTCTGTAATCTGATTTTGATTGGTGAGGTCGAACATGACAAATCATATCATCTGAATTGTTAATAAAGTTATTTTCTATTCTATAAAGAGATCCATCTTTTTTATATCTAGCAGTAAGAGTAACACCCTTTTTTAATTTTTCTACAGTATCTTCCCACACTTTTTTAATAGGTCCTTCAATATCTTCTTCAGGTATAGTTACAAATTTAATTCCTTTAAATACATCATTTTCACTTTCGCTTTTTACTACAAAGAATAAAAACTTCGTTTCTAGTAAAAAATTATGCCAAGTCGCTTGAGGATTTCCATTAGTATCTTCCCATTTTTCTTTGACTAAATCACTAAATTTAAAAGTAGGGAATGACATACTTTCTTTATTTATATTATTTTCATTAAATTGAACTGTCTTTACGACAATAGAAGCTTTTTCAAATTCTTCTACTCTTGGGAATTTTTCATTTTTTTTAACTTTTCCTTTTAAGTTAAGAATTGCTGAAGCTATTCTGTAATTAAGGTTTTTACTTTTTCTTTCAATGTTAAAGTATTCACATAATGCATCAATTGTCCAATCATAATAAGGTTTGAATGTTGCATAAACAATATCTTCAATATTCTTATGTTTAATTTCAAATTTATCCTTAATTATAGAATCAATTTTTTCTTCTCCTAAAATATACCTTCTTAATATAGAAGTCATATATCCAGATTTTAATGAAAAAGCTCTTTGTTTCGCAAGAATATCAGAATAAGGTTGCTTACGAACTGACTTAGAATTAGCTCCCTTTGTACACGGAGCTAAGTAATCAGTAAGACCTTCACTTAATTCATGTGCTCTACCTTGAGTTATATAATCATGTATAATATTCCAATCTTTTTTTATAATTTCATAATCTACTGGATTTTTTTTCATCTCATATAGAACTGCTTCTTCTATTTTCCAATCATCTCTAGCAACATCTTTAACATATTCATAAAAAGCTAGTTCTATTTTCCCATTTTTATAAAGGAATGAACTATCTTCAAATGATTCTTTAGCTACCTTTTCATAATTTATAATATTTAAAACCAATCTTTCTTTTGCACTATAATTACCATTTTTTAATTTTTTAAAAGGAGTTGCTTTTAACTCTACGCCAGCTTCTTCCATATCCGGACGACTTTCACTATCTTTTGTTTTTCCAAACCAAGCTTCAAAGGCATCACCTACCGAACTCTTATAGCCTAACACTGGAGCATCATTATTTAATTCTCTAATTGTTTTTCCTACTGCTTCCTTTGCTCTATTGTGAACTTGTTCTTTAGTTTTATACTCAAACACCCAATCACCACACTTAACTTCATTACAAGTTAATAAAAAATATAATACAAGACTATTATACTATAGTCTTGTATTATATTTTTCATCTAATTATCTAATACTTACTTTTAAATCTCCTATAAGCGCATTTATCTTTTTAGTTCTACCATTAGAAACCACTAGAAATAATTTTTCTAATTCTTCTTCATTTAATTGTGAATTTAGTTCTAAATGATTTTTAGCTCTTGAAGATGCAACATAAAAAAGTCTTTTATTTTCTTCTTTATTAAAAGTAGAGTAATCTAAATCTATTATAATTATTACATCTGCTTCTAACCCTTTATATTTTCTTGCTGTAGTGAACAAAATGTTTTTATCATCAAAATTATTTGAAATTTTTAAGTTCCCGATTTTATTAGTGTTTTTAAGAATAGATGTTTCTAATGTTTTTACTGTGAGAATTACAATTTGATTTTTTTTGACATCATTTTTTAAATACATTTTTATTCTATTCTCTAACCATAATAAAGTTTCTTCTTTAGTTTTACTATTATGATATATGGGTTTATCACCCAAAATTTCTAATTTCATTTTAAAATCATCTATACCAAGAGGTTTAAAACTTGTTTTAGCAATATTCTTAGTATTTCTACAGTTTTTATTTAAAACTAACCTACATTCCATATCATTTAACCATTTAAGATTATCTCGTCTTTGTACTAATTGATTTTTATCATAAAAAACATAGAATACACCATCAACCAATATTGAATAATCTTTAAGTAATAATACAGTTTCATCAAGAAAATCTTGACCTTCATCTATTATAATATGTTTATAATCCCATATTTTATAATCTTCTATATTACGTAAGAATTGAATAATATCATCATTGTTTGCTTTTTTATTTAAAGCTTTAGATACAATGCTATTTAAATTCGAAAAATAGACATTAGATAATTCATTTTTATATTTCTGTTGCAGAGACTGAATTAATAAACTATTAAAACAAAGAAATAATACTTTTTCGCCATTCACTGATAATCGTCGAGCTTTTTCCACCGCAAGCATAGTTTTCCCTGTACCTGCTCCCCCTTGAATAACAGCAGTAGTCTGTTCCTCTAGATAGTCTAATAAATATGCTTGTTCATTAGTCATCATATTAAAATAATAATTATTTTGATTTATTAAGTTATTCATACTCTGAAACAATGAGAATTCAGGAGCTATTGCATTTATTGTTTGTTTTATTACTTTGCTATTTTGTTCTTTTTTTATATGATGATTAGACTTATAAGCATTAAGTAAAGATTTCTCAATATTATTTAAATGATCTTCAAAGTAAGTGTTAACATCTTTTATATATGATAAAGGTAAATCTCCAATTAAATTAGATTTATTCACTCCTGTAAACCATACAAGTGAACTTACATAATATTTATCTTTGCTATCTAAATTTAAATTATTTAATATTTCAATAATAGTATATTTAGACTTGTCTGCTTGCATCATTGGTTGTATAGCATTTTCTCTTAATGTATTTCTATTAATTTGATAAATTATACCATTTCTTCCTGAAATTCCGCCATGCTTTACTTCTATTGATAAAAAACCATATTTTTTATGAAAAACTAAAAAGTCTGCTTCTCCAGTTAAAATTGAATTACTTTTTTCTTTTTTCCAGTTCAATGAATGAAAAACTATATATTCATCAGATAATTTTTGAAATTCTTCATATAGTCTTCTTTCTCCGTAACTACCGTTAAAATTATTTTTATCAATACTTTCATTTGGAATAAAAATAACCACTTGCTCCCCCCCCTTTTTAATCTATATAAATATCCCAATCACTATATTTGTTTAAAAATTCATATTCTAATTGAGAACCTTCTAATTGTTCATTTTGATTATATAAAACTATAATTTTTTCACTATACCATAAATATTTCACTTTTAATTTGTCGTTTTCCATCACAATTGTTGATTCATAAAAGTCCGGTAACTTTATATTCCCAGAAATATATTTCTCAATATTTTCATCAACAGATTTTAATGTATCTAAACTATCAAATACATCTTTTTCACCATAATCGATGATTTTAATGCTATTTGTGTTAGTTTTCATATTATCAAATGAATCATTACTATTTGTAAGCCAGTTAAAATATTTTGAAATAGCAACCTTGGAATTCAATCTAAAAACTAAATCTCTATCTAGATAGCAATTTTGAAAAGAACAAGCTGTACTTGGTAAATATGTACAATTATGACAAGCACTACCATTAGAGTTATATAAACCTTGTCCCGTATTTAACCCTATTTCTGTACAAACTGGATCAGAACTACACCATTCCATATTTCGTATAGATTTTTCCAAACAATTTTCAAAAAATTCTTCTTTAGCTAACCTACATAAACCACCAAATGTCCCTTTTTTGTCTGTATCTGTAACATAAATTAATATTCCAAATTTATCATCATTATAATTAGAGTAAATTTTTTCTTTCAGAGAAGGAGAAGCATAGCCTGAAACTTTACTGAATTCTTTAATTAAGCCATGTGATAAAATGTGTAACATTACTCCTATAGGTGAATTGAATTTTTCTATAATATTTACTTTATCACTATTATTTTTATAATTTTCAAAATGCTTACCTATACTTTCTAAAGCTTCCCATTTTCTTAAGCTTTGATTATTTAGTTCAATAAATATTCCTTCTCCATATAATTTCTTTACTGGCAACCAATTAATCTCATCGTCTGAAAACATTTTCTTACTTGTGTTTACTTCATACTGTTTGATAATATCTTCTTCTTTAAATCCTCTCAATCTACTAAAACCAGTTTGTATAACTAATTCTTCTAGCTTTCTTATTGAGTAAACTGATTTTATTATTGAATTACCTTCGCCTCTTATTGTCGTGTTCGTTACTAATTTTTTATTTTCTTCATCTATCACCCCAGTTAACCTATCAAATTCTTGAGATAATATTTCTTCATAATTACTTATCGGCTCATTTTCATAATCTGTAATAGAAAGAGCAGAGACTAAATCCGGATTATATATATCGAGAGCATTCCTTAATATTGCAGTAGGATGACCATCACAATTTTCATCCTTTTCATTATCTACAGCCCATGTTCTTTTTCCGCTACAATATTTTAATCCTGACTCTCTTTGAAATGCTGATAAGTCTGAATTTTGAATACGTCCTGTAATACCTTTCAAAGATTTTTTAGCACCACAAGAACATTTCAATTGACCATTCAATATAGATTGACCACTTTTTTCAATCTTAATTTTATGTTTAGATGTATAAAATTCATCACTATTATAATTTGAATCTTTATGTACATATCTTTCAATTGGAAAATCATAAATATGACCATGTTCACATACTATTACTATAGGAAATTGAATAAACTCCTGACTTTCACCACAAACCTCACATATTTTCCTTTTTTTATAACTCCCCGATTGAAAATTTGAAAAATACTTACATTTTTTGCAATAGTGTAATTGAGGAAATCTATAAATGGGAAGTTCCATTTTTATGTTATTTTCTTCTTTATTAAAGTTGTTTTTTTTATAAATTGGAACCTCTCTAAAATAATCAACATTTAAAATTTGTTGTAAACGCAAATCATTAATTTTTAAATTATCTATATTTATGTTAATACCGTTTTTATACCACTCATCTGCAGATGAAATTAAATATGAAATTCCTTCAGTGTCTATATAAATACTACCGGGTCCATTTTCTCCGACAAGTTTTCCTCTATTTATATTTTGTTCAGCTCCCACTAAATTCTCCCCCTAATCTATTAGAAAAAATTTTTATAGTTATGTTTTCTTTTATTTTTTACTTTTAATCGGCTTGTAGCATCTACATTTCTCATTGAAGTTATAATAGTACTTTGATCTTCTTGAACAACTGTATCTTCATTTAATTGCACCATATAACCACTTTGATTAAATTTGCTTTCCCAACTTTCATAATCTATACCTGTTAAATTATCTAAAACTTTTTCATACACCGTCTGAAGTGTTTCTTTTTCAGTAGTATCTACTAACTTCATTTTTTTGACTATTCTTTTTTCAACAAAATCTTCGATTTTGTTTAAATTATCATTAATAAATTCTGCATTTGGTGCTATTCCTAGTTTTTTGTAATCAAAAATTTGTCTTAAAAATCCTATTAAAACTGCAGGTAAACCTCTTTCTATGGAGAAGTAAGAAAACGGAGTGATACTTGTTTCTTCTACATTTGCATATAATTGTTGATGATATTCATTAAAGTGTTCATAATGAGATTTATCAGTGCTATTTCCTTTATTGTATAGTACTATAACTAGACCTGGGTTTTCGTCAACTTTCCTACCAATACGTCCACTTACTTGAATATATTGTGAAGTAGTTTTAGGTTGACCAACGATCGTCATTAATGACAGACGATCGATATCAACTCCAACTTCAATAATATTTGATGCTAAAGCTAAATCTATTGCTTCATTTTTAGTTATAGTATAATCAGTTTTCAGCTCTTGTAGAGCTCCTGCTATTTCATTATTATTCATTCTTGAAGTTAATTCTTTAACTTTTTCTCTGTTTATATATCGTCTTGAATCTAAAGGTATATTTGATTTATCATAATTATAATTTATAGTATATGGAATATCTTGATCCACTAATGAATTAGCTTTTCCTATATCTTTTATAGTGTTATAAAAAGAAAGAATAGTCCAAAAACTATTTTTTGATTCTATAGGTAAATTATTTACTGTCATTAACAACTTGCTAAATGTCTGCACCTGAGTTTGTAATTTACCTTGTGTAATTGGGTATATACCAATATATTTTCTACCTGGAAAATAAGTTCCATCTTCATTTAAAATTACATTTGAAAAAAAGTTATCATCCATAGAAATACCTGAAGGAGGAAAAATAAAACTTTTTTCTCTACCAAATAATGCTTTAATTTGAGTATTAAATGCCTTGATAGTTGCTGTTGCTCCAAGGATTTTAGGCTTACTCTCACTTCTATAATCATATGTTAATTCTTCTATTAGTGTTTCATACATACCTGTCAAAGAACCTAGCGGCCCAGAAATTAAATGTAATTCATCTTGTATTATCAAATTTGGTGGAGATACAATCCTTTCTCCTTTTTTATTAATTCCAAATAAACTTCTTGCTTTAGGTTTCCATGTTAGTTGAACAAATTTATCAATTGTACCTATTAAAAATGTAGGAGGATTTTCATATATATCTTCGTCGATAAAATAAATTGGTAACTTATTTTCAAACTCGCACTTTTCATCAGGACAACTACATTTGAGAGTTGATTCAATGGAGATGCCTTGATAAATGGTATTCTTCTCTAATTTGATTGGTTTAATTTCTGCGCCACACCACGGACAACTTGTAACTATAAACTTTTTCTTTTTTTTATTTTTAATTATTTCATTAAATTGCTTTTTAGCTTGTTCAAAGTTATTAGGAGTAGTGTCTCCTCCTACCCATAAACCAATACTATATTCTTTCTCTCCTAACATATCTACTTTCCGACGTCTTATGTATTCTAGACTAATTATCAATCTAGCTGCTCTTTGAAATTGATCAACTGTTAGAAGCCTTAAAGTATAGCGCATAAATGTATCTACACCTACATCATTTTTATCTTTAACTCTTCGATATAAAGCAGAAAAAGCTGATACAGCTAAATATGCTTCTGTTTTTCCTCCTCCAGTTGGAAACCAAATTAAATCTACTATTTCTCGATCACTTGAATTTTTATTTGTAATTGCTTCAATAGATTGTAAAAGAAATGCTATTTGAAATGCTCTCCATTTACAATTAGTAAATGCTTTGTTTTTATTTTCAATCTCTTTCTCTACAGTTACAGATAACTTTTCAAAACTATCTAAATTTAATCTATCAAAACCGTTTAAATTCATATCATCACTAAATTTGCTTTTACCGGTAATTTCTCGAACCTTTTTGCCATTATTCATTTGCATTAGCATAGCTAAATTACATAATTTAAAACAATCAAAAATTAATTCATCTTTTAAAAGTGCTAAACCTTTTTTCATTCGTTTCAATGCTCGTTTTAATTCTAAAATATTTTTTTCTTTTATTTTTTTATAACTTACTTTAACATTTTCTTTTTCTTTTTCTTTTATCCATTTATCGTAACCATTAATCAGGGGTCTAAATATTTGATGTAAATCTTCATATGACTTTGAAGCTATAATATCAGCGTGTTTAATCTCTATAGTTTTACCTTCAACTTTTATATCTGGAGTCATTGATTTAATTTCATATTCTGGTATAAATGTAGTAGATATTTCTTTTAAGTGATTTATTTGATTTTTATCCCAAGTTACTGAGCAATCGTGTCCAAATGCAAAATTTTTTTCATTTGAATATAGCATTTCAAATTTTAAATCTTCTTCTGTAACTTTTGCTTGCATATCTGATGGCTTTGGATATGGTGAAAAATAACTATCAATTATATGCGATTTTAATTCACATTGAAATAGTATACCTTCCTCTACTTGCGTAGTTGTAGATATATTTTCAACAGTTATTGTTACTATTTTTACATCATTATTTATGTTTCTAACATTTGAATAAACATTAATCTTATAATTACTCTCTATCTTATTTTTATCATTTAATAATTCTCTTTTTAATATTCTATATCCTTCTTCTTCTTTTAAATTTAAGTTTATTTTTTGATTCAAACTTTTTCTAAGCCACCAAGACGATCCATACTTAAAAGATGACTGTAAATTTTTATTAAAATCTTTATATTCATTATATACACCACACTGAAATTCAATTTCTAAATTTTCAGCTTCTATAGGTACTGCAAATGTAAGTCCCATAGTTGTTTGTCGGTTATTTGCATAATTTTCTGAAACAAAACTTACATTTTCATCGTTATCTTCTTCTGTGTCGCCAACATTTAAATCTATTTCTTCTTCTAAAGTATCCTCTATTGTTTCTTTAATTGAAGGATAAAGTAAGCCAGTTGCATACTTTTTACTAGGCTGGCCATCAATAAAGATTTCTTCTAATCTACCATTATTTTTATATGCAAAATTTTTTCCTTTTATATCTTTTTCTAACGTATGTTCATCGATAATATCTATCATGTTTTTAGAGAAATCTAAAGGACCTATCATCTCTTCTTTTAAAGATTGTATAATTAACTCTCTACTTTCAATATTTTTTCTTAAAATGTCTTCCATTATTAATCACCTTCTACATCATATAATTTATTTATATAGTTCAAATCATATTTTCTTTTTTCCCTATTAACATCTCTTAATACTTCAATATAAAACTCACCTATTCCGTTTTCTAAAAATATTAATTCATTACAATGTTTTAATTTTTCTAGTATTACTTCAACATCGTTATCATTAATAATCTCTTCTATAGTGTTTAGAAATATTTTTCCTGCTTTAATATGAGAGGAGTTTATACTACTAGAAGCTAACATAATTTTGTTGATTTTTTTCTCTTCATATTTTAAATATTTCAATAGTTCTTTTAATGTAGTAGGTCTTATACTATCATCTGATATCCAATAATTATATTTATTATTGTTAACATTTATCCCATTTCTTTTTAAATCCTCGAAAAAAAGACGTTTACTAATAAAGTTTTTACAAGTTTTCTTTAAATCCTTTTTAAATTCTTTAAGTAAATACTTATAAAATTCGTATTTATTATTACCTAAAATTTCAGCTGCTTTCTTTTTAATAAATTTTGTTTCAGTATTACCTTTTATTAAAATATAATCGTCTGAAGCTAGTTGTTTTACTTTTCTTTTTTCTAGTTTTAATTTTATTTTATCATTATCATTTGAATATTGAGTTAAAATATGAAGATCATTGTTTTCAGGAACTATATAGTACTTATTGTTTTTAAAAATTAAAGGATAACCTATTACACTATTTTCTTTTGGTTTTATGGAGGTTTTTTTATAAATTTCTCTATTTATTTTAATATTTTTATTCATATACTCTACTTTTTTTATTTCTGATTCTTTAATTGATGTTAAATACTTATTTGGATTTATATTATAGATAAACTTAGTATTTTTTAGTATTTCACTATTCTTATTAAGATTTTTTTTAAAGATTTTATTACTAAATTTTTTATGTTGAAAAAAGTCAAAAAATATATAATATATTTTTTTACCTAGAAAAAGATTATCAAATTGTTTATATAAATAAGGATTGCCTATGAAGATAAGTAAATCATAAATTTTACGGCTCTTAAGTAATTGATTAGGAGTTAAAAAATCAATATCTTCAAAATTATCAAAAAATTCTTTTTGGTCTAAAATACTTATTATAACTAATTTTTCATTTTGTTTTTTATCTAGAAGTTTTTCTACTTCTTTTCTACTCTCACTTAATTCCAAATTATTTTTAAATTCATTTATCAACCTAACTATATTTTTCCAATCTTCTTCTATTTCTTCATTTTCTATAGAAAGATCATTTATAAAATTATTAAGAAATTCAAATTCTTCGTCTGTAATACTGTTATATATTTCTTTATATGTAGCTAAGCTAAATATAAATTTGAAAACTACAGATTTCATTATATTTAATCCTTCTTCAAGAAATGTTAAATCATTATCTTTAATATATTTACTTATATGTAAATAGGAATTATATAACAACTTAATTTCTTCATTACTAATACTACTTTGTATAACCTCAGAATGACCATAATTATAATTATTTAAAAAATTTAAGTTACTAGAATGCATATACTTCAACACCTCTAGGAATAGTTATATTATGCGTTTGAAAATATTTGTTTATTTTTTCATTATTAAAATTATAATTTTTTAATGTTGTTTCTAATATTTTATTTTTTACAATATCTTGATTTACTACATTGCTTTTCATTCTGTTAGATAAAAATATATTTTTATTTGATTTAAATTCAGACATATTCATTATATTATTATCATCAATAAATATAGTTGGTATTTCAAAATTTGTATTAGTCTCACTATTATTAGACTTTATTACATTACAATTACTATAACTGTTTTTAAAATCACTTAAATAAATCACATCTTTAATATCAAATTTACCCTTATCATTTTTAAATTCATAATCTAAATTAAATTGATTAAAAAAATCTTTATAACCTCTTGATACTATATTTAATATATAATTGCTAGTTTTAATTAGGTACTCATTTATATCTTCCCCATAATTATCACAAAAATAATTACCTATATGTTCATAATATTTTATTATACTTCCAGCCGTATTTTTATATCTATTAGATAATTTTAGCTTTTCTTTCCAAATCTTTTTAGGAAGAATAGTATCATAATACGAATTACGACCATCTTTGATCCTAAGTTTTAGTTTAGTATATGTATCTTTGTTTTCATTTTCATCTTTAAGATTATCTATTATTTCTAGTACCTCTGCTTTCACCCATTCTTCTTTGCCATTTTTAGATTTATTTTTTAGATATGAAATTTCTGAACCAATATTCACAAATCTATGTATATCAAGAGCATTAAGATTTATATTGTCTATACACGAATCAATAATTCCATGGGCAATAAAAATACTTGGAAGAAAAGAATCTATATAAGATATATATATATTTTGCTCTTCCATATTATTAGCATATATACCAATATGATAAAAGAATTCCATCCATTCTTCAAAAGGTCGCCAATTCCTACTATGCCTTGGTTTATAGTAAAAGTTCATGCATAATTACACCTCTTTTGTTCCGAACTACTAATTTTTATTTTATCATATTTATATTATACATATATTAGGAATTGTATTATTATTTAAATTCATTTATATCGTTTTGATTATTAATAAATTACATACAAATAATTTTCTTATATTTAATAATCAAGAGCAAAAAAGTATATTTTCTCAAAAAGTGATATTATTAGTCGAATTATTGCTATTGCAACATCTATGATATTCAAATTTTATATTATATAATAAAAATGTCTTAGGAGAAGTCCTAAGACGCTGAGGAAAAGTTTCTCAGAAAAAAATTTTCTGGGATGTTGAGGATTTATGATTAGAGAAGTGTTTGTCGACAATTTATATCTTCTCTAATCAGGGCACGCCTTAGCGGAAAATAGGGTGTGTCCTGTTTTTAGGTTTAGTTTTGATGAGATTGAAGTGTCTAAGAAGATTGAAGAATAACCACTTGTTCTTCAATGTCTTAGGCACTTTAATTATTATAATCCTAAATGTTTAATAAATGTTACGAGTTCATCTTTCATTTTAGGATCTTTTAACGCATATTCTATTGTCGTTTTAACGAAGCCTAATTTTTCTCCAACATCATAACGATCACCATCAAAGTCATATGCATACACTGGAACAGCACTATTCATACGTTCAATCGCGTCGGTTAATTGAATCTCATTACCGGCGCCTTCTTTTTGTGTTTTTAAATAATCGAAAATTTCTGGCGTTAAAATATAACGTCCCATAATCGCTAAATTAGAAGGTGCTGTACCTTGTTTAGGTTTTTCAACAAATTGTCTCACCTCATAGCGACGACCCTGTTTCTCTAATGGATCAATTATGCCATAACGGTGAGTCACATTTTCAGGCACTTCTTGCACTCCAATAACAGAATGTCCTGTTTCTTCATATATATTCATTAATTGTTTAATCGCTGGCTCTTCAGATTCCACGATATCATCGCCTAATAATACTGCAAACGGTTCGTTACCAATAAATTGACGTGCAGTATAAATGGCATGTCCTAATCCTTTTTGTTCTTTTTGGCGTACATAGAAGATATTCGCTAAATCTGTAGAATAATGTACTTTTTCTAGTAAATCTGTTTTACCTTTTTCTTCAAGGACCATTTCTAGCTCTTTTTGATTATCGAAGTGATCTTCAATCGCACGTTTATGTTTACCAGTCACAATAATAATATCTTCAATGCCTGCACGTGCCGCTTCTTCAACAATATATTGAATCGTTGGCTTATCTAAAATAGGAAGCATTTCCTTAGGCATGGCTTTTGTCGCTGGTAAAAAACGTGTTCCTAAACCAGCCGCAGGTATGATGGCTTTCTTTATCTGTTTCAAACTCGAATATCTCCTTTGCACATTCTGTCTTTTATATTATAAGTAAGTTTATCATTCTTTTATTGTCATTCATAGCGATTGACTGTATTCTTTCATGATATAAAAAATAAGAAGCAAGATTGAAATTCAATGATTTCTCTCTCACTTCTTTGATAAGTTATACAAATAAACTAATGAATAAGATAAAGATGATGCCCGATACTGAAATGATGGTTTCAAGTAATGACCAAGTTAAGAATGTTTCTTTCACAGTCAATCCGAAATATTCTTTGAACATCCAGAATCCCGCATCGTTAACGTGTGATAAGATAACGCTCCCTGCACCAATGGCAAGTACGACAAGTGCCACATTGGCATCTGAATGTTGTAATAATGGTAAGACGATACCTGTTGTTGAAATTGCTGCGACTGTTGCTGAACCTAGTGCGATACGTAATACTGCAGCGACAATCCATGCTAATAAGATAGGTGACAGGGTTGAGCCTTCGAATAACTTAGCAATCGTATCCCCTACACCGCCATCAATGAGAACTTGTTTAAATGTACCGCCACCACCAATAATTAAAATCATCATCCCAATTGGGTAAATAGCATTCGTTACAGATTTCATAATGTCATCCATTTTTCTTCCTCTATGTAAGCCCATTGAAAAAATAGCAAAGATGACTGAAATTAACATCGCTGTACCTGCTGTACCGATAAAGTAAATGATTTGTTCAAATAGATTTTTAGCAGTTTCATGTCCAGTCACTAATTGAACAACCGTTGATAATAACATTAAAATAACAGGTAATACAGCAGTGAGAATACTTAAACCAAAACTTGGCATTTCAGATGCTTTAAATTCTTTTTGTGAACCAAGTGCTGAAATATCTCCTTCACGTGTATAAGCTGATGGGATGAGTTTTTGTGCAAATTTATTAAAGATCGGACCTGCAATGAGTGTCACTGGAATGGCAATAATAATCCCATATAGTAACACATGTCCAATATTCGCTTTTAATTCTTTTGCTATAACTACTGGACCAGGATGTGGTGGTAAAAAACCATGTGTCACAGATAATGCTGTTACCATAGGTAATCCTAGTTTCAGTGGTGACACTTTCGCACGTTTAGCAATTGTAAAAACAAGTGGAATGAGTAATACTAATCCTACTTCAAAGAATAATGCAATACCAACGATGAAGGCTGCAATTAACATTGCCCATTGAACATGTTTTGGTCCAAATTTATCAATCAGTGTATCCGCAATACGGTTGGCACCTCCGCCATCTGCCAGCAATTTACCAAGTATCGCGCCTAATCCAAAAATCAGTGCAATATGACCTAGGGTGCCGCCCATACCTGCTTCTATCGTTTCCATTACTTTATTTAAAGGCATGCCTAATAAGATGGATGTTACAATAGATGTAATAATTAATGAAATAAATGTGTTTAGTTTTAAGAAAATAATCAATGTTAATAGTAATACGATTCCAATGACCACACTTGCTAGTGTCCATATTGTTCCCATTTGTCTTCTCCCCTTTAATGTTTCATTTATTTAAATACGTCGATTAATTCATATGTTTACGTTGAAAATCTGCAATTTCTTCATAGCGATCTTCAAGTGTACGGCTTAAATTTATGAATATCGTTACAAGTTGTTGATACATATTTACTGTATCTTGGTTGGGTTGATGTGCATAAGTCGTACCAACCATATTTTCGATAATTGAATAATCTTCAATATCTCCCAATGCTTTTAAACCAAGGACACACGCACCTAGACAAGAACTTTCATAACTTTCTGGTACGATGACATCCGTATCAAAAATATCTGCCATCATTTGACGCCATACTTCACTTTTCGCAAAGCCACCTGTTGCTTTAATCGTATTTGGTGTTTCATTCATTACTTCGATAAGTGCTAAATAGACGGTATAAAGGTTATACAACACCCCTTCAAGTGCAGCGCGTATCATGTGTTCTTTTTGATGTGACAATGTTAAGCCGAAGAATGAGCCACGCGCATTCGCATTCCATAATGGTGCACGCTCTCCTGCAAGATACGGATGGAAAATTAAGCCATCTGCACCTGGCTTAACACGACTCGCTATTTTAGTAAGCACATCATAAGGATCCACTCCCAAGCGTTTTGCTGTTTCAACTTCACTGGCGAGTAATTCATCTCTTAACCATCGAAGAATGACACCCCCGTTGTTGACCGGTCCACCAATCACATAATGGTCTTCATCTAAGACATAACAGAAAATGCGACCTTTATAATCTGTACGCGGCTTATCAATGACTGTACGAATCGCACCTGATGTCCCAATTGTGACTGCAACTTCCCCTTTTTTATAACTATTGACGCCTAAATTTGATAACACGCCATCACTTGCGCCAACTACAACCGGCGTATTTTCATCGATGCCCATCAATGTGGCATAACGTTTTTTCATCCCTTTTAAAATATGGGTCGTTGGTACAAGTTGAGGCAATTGAGAGGCTGAAATACCGAGTAATTCAAGTGCTTCTTGATCCCAGTCTAATTGCTGTAAGTTAAACATACCTGTTGCTGAAGCCATAGAGTGATCAATCACGTATTCTCCATAAAGTTGATAGAAAATATATGTTTTAATATCCGCAAACATTGCAGTATTTTGATAAATATCTGGTTGTTCATGTTTCATCCAAAAGATTTTAGAGAGTGGTGACATAGGATGAATGGGTGTACCTGTGCGTTTATAAATGTCATGTCCCCCATATTGTTCATTTATCAAGTCAGCATATTGATTCGCACGATTATCCGCCCAAATCATGCTTTCAGTTAAACGCTCGTGTTGGCTATCTAATGCAATTAAGCTATGCATTTGCGCACTAAAAGAAATGAGTTTAATATCTTCTTTATGTACCCCAGATTCGCGAATCACATGTTTGACTGTCATTAATACGGCATCGAATAATTCGTCAGGATTTTCTTCTGAAACATCAACATTTGGCGTATGTAATGGATAGCCAATATTATGCTTTGTAATAAATTGACCTTGTTCATCATAAAGTACTGACTTCGTACTTGTTGTTCCAATATCTACTCCAATCATGTATTTCATATGTATTCCTTCTTCCTTCTATTTATTGTAACCAAAAGCTTTCAATATCTTTACCTACATCATCAAAGTTTAAATGAAACGCTTCTCTTAACGTATCCGTATCATAACGTTCTACCGCTTCTATAAATATCGAATGATTACGGTGTATTCTGTCAAAATCTTCTTTATTTGTTCTCATTCGCTCTCTCATTGAACATAATACAAGTACTTCTACAATGGGTTTCAAATGATTCCAAAATGTTTGAAGATAATGATGTTGAGAGGCATGAATCAATGCTTCATGAAATTGAAGATCATGTTGCGTAAAGGATTCAGCATCTTCAAATTGAACAGCGACTTTCATCATTTCTAAATGTTTTTTCATTTCTTTAATCACTTTTTTTCTATCAATATACTTTAATTTTGAAAATGCAAAGGATTCAAGCATTAATCTCAAATCATATAATTCTTTCTTTTCTTGTTCACCAAATTCAAGAACCCTTGCACCCATACGTTCGAGGTGAATGAGTTGATTCGTTTGCAGCAATTTAAATGCATCTCTAACTGGAGAGCGACTGACATCGAATTGTTTAGCCACTTGATTTTCAGTTAGTAATGTATCGGGTTCAAGCGTACTATTAACAATCTGAAACCTAAGTTCCGCAGCGATACTTTCCCCTGTAGTCATTCTGTTTTTCCATTGTTTCGGATAATGTTGTTCCATCTTTTCACCTCAATACGTTAACTTGTATACAAGTATAGTAATACACCATTTCAAATTTTGCAAACGCTTACTTTTTTGTAATTTAAAACACCTAGCTCATTATAAGCCAGGTGTTTATTACGATTCGTTTTGGTATACTTCGATACAATAATGTGTTTGATGGCAGTTAGGACATGTTAATTGTCTTGTTTTAGGTGTATGTTTCGCTTTTACGAAAGCACCTAATGTAGGTTTAAATGTATGGTGACAATTCGGACACAGATATAACACCTTTTTTAAATATATTGCTGTCAGCACAATGGCATATGTGATTAAGATGGGGAATATAACAATCAATGGCTTAATTGAACGTCTTAATAGACTTAATAGCAAACCACTATATTGTATGATCCCTAAGATGCCAACACTTATCCAAATCTTTTTTCTAAAGTATGTTATTTTATATTCTTGTTTCATAGCATCATCAATATCAGTAAGATGGTTTATAGGCGCACTTGACTGTTCAGAAATGTATGTTTCGACCTTTTCAATTTGATTTAATGTATGACTGTACATCTCTACTTTTGAATGTAACGCATCTTTTCTCAATGAAAGTAATGTTTTAAACGTGTTCATATTTGTATCTTCATCAAGTAATGTCTTTATTTCATCTAACGTACATCCTAATTGTTTTAATACTAAAATCAGTTCAAGCTGCTTTACATGTTCGTCAGTATAATATCTGCGATTAGAGTCAGTTTGTCGATGAGCTATAAGTAATCCTCTTCGATCGTAATATTGTAATGTTCGAATCGTGACTTTACTCTGTTTTGCCAATTCTCCAATCGTATAGTGTGACATATCATTCACCTCCTACTGTTAACATAGCTAATGACGCTACGTCATAAGCAAGTATGATTTTAACATTTGCTTATGAAGTCTGCCGGTGGTCTTATTCTTCTTGAATCCACTGTTTAATGTGGTCAATAATACCTATCGTGCCATTAGGCAGATTATCCAAGACAGCAGGAAAGTCGATATGTCCGATACCAGAATATACGACCTCATTTACTTCACCGCCATATTTTTTATACATTTTCATTGTTTCTTGTGAATCCGTGTAAGGAATGATTTCGTCATCTTCTCCTGAGATAAATAAAAGTTTAGGAAATTGTTCTATTTCTTCTATATCCGGAAGGTAATCTGCGTTTGTAGAATAAATGATATCTGTAATAATCGTTTTAATGGGTGCAATATATGAAAATAAATTACGAATGCTATTATTTTTGTTATGAAAAGATTTTTTCAAAATATATTGCGGTAAATTTTTACAAGCAATCATCTCATCTTTAAAATGATCTCTTTTACTATTTGAAGTAAATAAACGTGACAACATGCTTTGATTTGGTGTAATACGTGCAGCACTATTTAAATAAACCAGATGTGAAATAGGTAACGTATTAAATTTTAATAAGCGTGTGCCAATCATACCTCCCATAGAATAACCTATGATAATTAAATTTTTAATACCGTATGTTTCGATAACTTGTGAAAGCACATCATTGATACGCTCGGAATAATCATCTAACGTATGTTGTTCTCTTACAATGTTAGAGCTTTCGCCTCTACTTGGACAGTTAACAAAAATAAGGTTGTTCTCTCTAAAATAAGGCTCAAACAACAACATAATGCGATATGTCATCATTGCTCCATGTATAAATACGATGGTTTTATCTGCATTCATATTTCCGGCAAATGCGACTTCAATGTGTTCACCCTTAAATTGTTTTAATTCATATCGTTGTGACTTAAAATTCTGTTCAATCATTTTAAAACTCCAAAAAATATATATTACTATTATTTTATTTTATCATAAAAATATATCATTTTATTTTATATAAAAAAGCGAAACAATAGCTATACGTTTCTATCGTTTCGCTATATGACTAAATTATTTATCTTTATCTTGAATCTCTGAGTGAATGGTTTGCATTTTTGCTTCGACATCTGAGATTTCTACTGCACATTCTTTAAGTTTGTCTTTATAGTCCTCTGTATTGGTATTATTTTTATAACGAATTTTATGTTCTAAACTTGCCCACATATCCATACCAATAGTTCGAATTTGAATTTCTACTGGTGTAGCTTCTACTCTATCAGCTAGAAAGACTGGAATCGACACGACTATATGAAGACTGCGATAACCATTTTCTTTTGGGTGTTGTATATAATCTTTACGCTTAAGTAATTTAACGTCCTCTTGTTTTAATAATAACTTCTCAATCACATAAATATCTTCAAGGTAGTTACATACTACACGAATACCGGCGATATCTAAAATATTGGTTTTCGCTGTTTCTGCATCTACAGTTAAACCTTTACGTTGCAATTTTTTAACTAAACTCGTCATTTCTTTGACGCGACGTTCCATATGATGAATTGGATTATGTTTGTAAATATGATTAAAATTGTCATCTAAAATATCTAACTTCGTACTAATCTCTTTTAATGCAGAAGAATATAGATGATCGAGTTCTACGAAACCCACTAGCCTATCGAATGCTTCATCTCCATTCTTAAACTTATCAATATTTTCTTTGAATTCACTGCGTAGCTCTTCAATGTACAATGATGATTTTCTCTCTACGTACATATTTGTTGCCTCCTTTAATCATCACTGTATATTATATCTAACTCTTAAGTGAACTAAAAATGATAACCTAGACTTGACGCTACTCATTTAGTCTGAGTCATTTAGTCATAAAAAAATCCGAATAGCAGGTTTCATTGCTACTCGGACTCTATTACATTATTCATCTTTTTGATGTTCAATCACGTGTGTACCACGATTATTAGCAATTTCTTTGGCACGTTGTTTTGCTTCTTTTTTAGTACTAAACGTATCAGACGCTTGTTTTGCATCTTCTGTTTTAACTTTCCATTCATGATTCTCATAATATACATGAACATCTTCATCATTCAGTTCAGGTTGTGCTGATGGATCTTTTTGATGTTGAGTAATATGTTTATGTTTTAATTCTTCTAATTCTTCTTTACTGGCATCTTTGTACCATTCTTCTGCTTGTTTTGTTGCAATAGGAATAGCGTCTCCCTCTTTGTAGCCATCTTTTAACATCGCATTTGCAATATCAATGGCTTTTTTACGCTCTAATTCATCTAAATGTTTCCAAGTTTGTGGATAATCATTCATTGTCCAAGGCATGATGTCACGCTCCTCTATAGTGTTTAGTAAGCTTTACCACCCTACGCTATAATGAAACGTCATACATTGATATTAAGCGTCCACCGTTTTCTGATGATTTGTATGATCAACGTCTTTACGTGTTGCTACACAATTATCTTGTAACTTCATTAAGGCAGATTTTAAATAATTATACTGTGGTAAATCCGTCAATTCTTTTTCATTAAGACTACCGCGTAATTCAAAATGTTTTGCTACATTTTCAAATGTGACAAGATATTCTCCCATTTGTTTTTCTGAAATGCGTTGACGTTGTTTGTCTTGCATTGCACGCATTAACATAAAGCTAATTTCTTCTAAGGCAAAAATACTTGGATAATAATAACGAATGGCCTCTTTACTTGAGAATAATTCACCATTGGCTGAATTGTACACTTGTGTCATGTTATTCATTTTTACAGATAATGATAAACTTTCTGTTCTATCACGTGCTGTATCTTGGTATTTATTTTCTGAAAATAAATATTGGAAAATAACCGCTTCTTTACGTACCACTTCTGCAATCACAGTAGGTAACATGGTTGACGCATTTTTTCGATTAATGATTAAAACACCAATGACCGCAATCACAATCCCGATCAATACGTCAACAATTCGTGTATACGCAATATCAATGGATAAATTACCAGAGGCTAAACCATTTAACAGGATGACTTGTGTTGTAATAAAAATAACTGCAAAAGCATAATTTGCTGCGACAAATCCTTCTGTCATCATAGCAGACAGTCCCATTAAAATGACTGCGACAATTAAATGAGGTTGGAAAAAGAGTATGGCTGATAGAAGTAAAGTTCCTACAATTGTTCCAAGACCCCGTGCTAATGAACGGTCTAACATACGAATCGTCGTTAATCCTAATAATACTGTATGGGCGGATAATGGAATCCAATATGAGCGTTGGATATTGAAAAATAACGAGACAAAAATAGCTGCGCCCATAATAACAGCATACGTTAATGCATTACGGAAAATAATGGAATCGAGTGTTAAGTTTTGAACGATACGTTTACTATATAACGGCTTACGAATACTCGCTTCAGATTCTATTTGTTCCGGTCGTAATTGCGCAATTTCATCTATTTTAAGTATGTGTTGCATCAAACTTTCAAATGGTTCATCCACATCGACTTTTTTCGTCCATTTTTCTCGTTTTGAAGATAATTTATAGGCATTTCTTGTAATCATATCCATCATCTCAATCAGTTCTTGAGGGATAGGACGAATATTTTTTTCATTTAGTTCAAGTAACTCAGCATAAATTCCTTGGGCTGATGTATGAAGAAGCAATAACTTTTCAAAGCGAGAACTTAACTTTTCACTCATCGCAGTAGTCGATGTAATCAATAGTTTCTCTGAATTTTTAAACTTCGTTACTATGTCTTGTGAAATGTCTTTAAATTTTTCAGCATCATTAAAGTGATGCATTAAATTATTAATCGTCTGAAAGTCAGAGGTAATCGCTCGATCTTCAGCTTTTTGTTTTTGGAATACAATAGTTAAAATGACGACTAATGTCGCTAACATTCCTCCAATAAAAATCGCTAAGCCACGAATCGGTGCTTGTTCTGGAGCGTCAGGTAAGTTACTCGATAAGCAAAATGTAACTAAAAAGAATGTGGATGAAGGACCCGCAATTTTTAACACATTAAATACATAGAATGGAATGACAGTAACGATTAATAATAATACGCCGTACAGAACTGGCTGATTGACAGTTAATGTTCCAAGCATCATACAAATGGTAAAGGATAACGTACAAATAATGACTGTTCTTAACATGGATTGTGCTGAACCTTTAAATACATAAGTATGTGCCAAAGTTCCGGTTGCTACGAGTAGACCAAAACTAAAATGTCCTAGTAAATACCCTATCAATGTTGGGATAATCATTAATAATCCTTGGCGTATACCTTTCCATATATTAATTTTAGGCTTATCAAACCTTATTAATGAAGCAATCACATGTCTCACTACTATCTTTCCTTTCATTTTTCATACATCTTATCATAACATGAAAAACGCCTTGCCTAAGCACAAATATCACTTAGACAAGGCAAGTTTAGTTATTATTTTGTTTCTGCTACATCAATGACAGGTTCTTCAGCGACATATTTTCCTATATTTTCACTAAATGCTTTGAAATGATCTGAATGGTTATGTGCTTGAACCGCTTCTTGGTCTTTATAATTTTCAACAACAACGAATGTGTTATGTTCTGCTACATCTTCATAATGAGCATAAAATGTATTACCCGGTTCTTGACGTGAACTTTGAACTAACTTGTTCATTAAATCTAAATAGTCATTACGCACATCTTCTTTAATTTTAAGTTTCGCATTAATAATAATCATATAATCACCTTCCAAATATAATTATAACGTTTTACCCGTCTATTATAAAAAGAAAACGATAGTAAGAAGAAAGGCCGCATTGATTTTCAATTCAGTCATCGATAGTCAATATATTAAAAATGCCTGAGACAACTGATAATGTCCCAAGCTTTTACTTTTGTAGATAATGTATAAATATTATTTAATATGTCTACTTTCGTCTTTAATTAATGGTTTGTCTGGTGTCACAAAGAACCATAATACAGCTGCAATCACCGCTGGAATAATTAATAATTGGAATGTCATTGTCCAGCCAAGTGATGATACTAATGCACCTGCTAAAAACGGACTGATTAACGCACCAATATTTCCCCATAAGTTCATCCAACCCGATACTGTACCAGCAAAGTTACGTCCAATGTCATTTGCTGCTGCCCAACTCATTCCCATTGAAATACCCATACCACCTAAGCCAAGTGATAACCAAAAGATGGTCACATATAAGTTTTGTGTATGAACTGCAAAGAAGATGGAGATAGCAAATACGATAAAGCCAACAATTGCAATTAACCCTCTCGCTACAAAACGACTTTGACCGCTATGCAAAATTTTATCTGAAATCGCACCCGCAGATAAAATTAAAATAAACATAATAAACCATGGTAAAGCACTAATTGTCATATCTTTAAATTGTACATGATATTGCTCAGTTAAATAAGTAGGTAACCAAATTAAGAATAGAGCAATAACAAATTGAACTACGAAATATTGCCCTGCAATGGCATAGAAACTCATGCGTTTAAAAAATTGATTCCAAGGTGCTACGGATTTAGTTGTTTCTACTAAATCACGATGTTGCATGATATACTGTTTTTCTGCTTCATTGACCATGCGATGTTGCTCTGGTAAATCTTTTGCAATAATTGCCCAAAGTGCTGCAATCACAATACCAACCGCACCGAAAATATAGAATACAGCTTGCCAGTTAAATGCATTAACAATTGCGATGGTAACTACTGGTGCTAATACTGGACCGAAATATGATCCTGCTAACAACGCACTCGATGCTCTCCCTTTTTCATCTTTAGCAAACCAAGTTGAATTGAATACTGCATTAGATGGATACATTGGCGCTTCTCCGATACCAAATAAGAAACGTACTAAATATAATAGACCATGATGTTTAATCATTCCCGTTAAAATTGTAAATGCACTCCACCATAATAATGCGATTGAAATCATCTTACGCGGACCAAACTTCTCTGCTAACATACCTGAAGGGACTTGCATCAATGCATAACCCAGTGAGAAGAATGAAGCTAATAAACCAAATTGTTGCTTTGTCATGTGAAGATCTTCCATCATTTGAGGTGCAATAAATGAGATATTAGATCTATCCATATATGCAATAACCCCAATAATAAAGAATGCGATAGCGAAATACCAACGAACCTTACTTTTCTTTTGTCTTTGTACCATAATTATTTTTCCTGCTTCCCTTTAAAATTGTGTTGATTCTACTTATACGTTGACAATGAAAACTCCCAATCACGTCTTTCCCTGTTGTTTCCAACCGCCTTTCGAGCCTCATCTCATAGGCTTTCTGATATATTTTTTATAATATTAACAGTTTTTGCAAGCGTTTACAATTACTTTTTGAATATTTTTTATCTTATTTATACATGACTATATAAAATGTGTTTTACTGATTAAAAAGTATATTGCTACAAATCTAATTTGTTTTTGTATTTGAACTCTATTAAAAAAGGTTGTAGAATAAAAATGAAGCAAAAATGCTGATGTTTATTTTAAACACAACTGAATAAACGATCCACTGGAAGTGCCTTTGTTTAAGGCTGAGAGTAAAGAACGAACTTTATAATTCCTGGAACCTGATCCAGTTTGTACTGGCGTAGGAAAGTGGCGACTAGGATATCGTAAAGTTAAGCAAAACGCTATTTCCCTACTGCAGGGAAATAGCGTTTTTTGTTTACTAAGGAGTGATGTTCATTTTTATAGCGATAACGAAATATAAAGATTTAACCAATGATGATGTACAACATTTTCTTGATATCTCGGATGGAATAGATGGGTTATTGTTTCGTACTCCCATGTCATCAAGTGATTTGTCTTCATTTTTAACATCACTTATAGAAAAAGGATTCCCTAAATCAAAAATCATTATTCATAGTGATGTACATTTACTTGAACAACTTCACCTCTCTCATATTCATTTTCGAGAAATGGATGAAGATGCATTTAGCTATAAATCAACGCATCCAGAGATTGAAGTGAGTATGTCTACACATTCAATTGAATCTGTTAAAGCAGCTTATGAACACGATCTTGATTATGTCTTTTTTGGTCACATTTTTAAGACACCTTCAAAACCTAATCAATTGCCTCGATCAAAAGCAGAGATTCAGCGTGTGTTAGAGATTCCTATTCCCATTTATGCCATTGGAGGTATCACTAAAAAAACGATTCTTCAATTACCTCATGGTTTTAAAGGAATTTGTGCGATTTCTTTTTTTATGAACGCATCTTTACAACAAATTGAACTATTGCGAAAGGAGTGGTTGAAAGATGCATGATGTTTTAATCATAGGTTCGGGCGTGATTGGCATGTCTATTGCACGCCAATTAAGTCAATCTCACCTTGACATTGCACTTATCGATCGTGACGTACCAGGTAAACACGCGTCATATAAAGCAGGTGGCATGTTAGGTGCTCAAAATGAATTTACTGAAGATACTGATTTATTTAGACTTGCTCTTGAATCACGAAGTCTCTTTCCACAATTATGTCAAGATTTAGAAGATGAGACAGGTATTGATATTCAGTTTCAAAATTCAGGTTTAATTAAAGTAGCTAATCGTCCTGAAGATGTTGAAAATTTAGAAAAACAGTATCAGTTTTTAAGTGGTTTAGATTCTAGTGTCATTGTTCTTTCAGATGAGGAACTGACTCATTTAACGAATGGTACAGTAACATCAAGTGAAATGGCTATTTACATTCCACAAGATGGACAGATTAATGCCAATCACTACACTAAAGCTTTATTTACATCTTTAAAGCAACGTCAAATTAAGCGATATGTCAATACAGAGGTACAATCTGTTCAGCGCCAAAATGGGTACTACGATGTTGAAACGTCACAAGGCACATTACAAGCTAAGAAAGTCATTGTGGCAGCAGGCGCATGGACATCTAAATTATTAACTCAATACTCACTACCTAGAGATGTAGTCGGTGTAAAAGGTGAAGTTTTACTGATTGAAAATGACCACTTGGATTTAAAAGAAACCGTATTTATGACCAATGGCTGTTATATCGTGCCAAAATATCCAAATCGTTTCTTAATTGGTGCCACAAGCGAGTTTGATAACTATTCAGTTGGTAATACATACGATGGCATCTCTTGGTTACACCACTTTGCAAATGAACGTATACCAGAACTCGCACACGGAAAAGTCATTAAACAGTGGTCTGGTGTCCGTCCATATACTGAAGGAGAAATACCGATAATGGACCGTATTGATGAAGGTTTATTTGTGATTTCTGGTCATTATCGTAACGGTATTTTACTTTCGCCTATTATCGGTCGTGATATCGCCAATTGGATACTCACCGGTGTTAAACCGCGTCGATATGAATCATTTAGTGCTTCAAGGAGGTTAAATCATGAAGTGTATCATTAATGGGGACACATTCAATTTTGATTCAGAACAATCTATTACATCTGTACTTGAATCTCTTGAATTAGATCCTAAACGTGTCATTGTCGAACATAATAAAACTTTAATTAAACAAGAAGACTACGATCAACATACAGTACGTGAAGATGATCGATTAGAATTATTAGAATTTGTTGGAGGCGGATAAAATGTTTAAAATTGGACCATTAGAAATTAAATCTCGTTTATTATTAGGTACAGGAAAATTTGAAGATGAAGCGACGCAAACAAAAGCGATTGAAGCAGCAGAAGCGAATGTACTGACTTTTGCTGTAAGACGTATGAATTTATATGATAAAAACTTACCTAATCCATTAGCAAGTGTTAATCTTAACGACTTTATTACTTTTCCAAATACAGCCGGCGCCAAAACTGCTGAAGAAGCGATTCGTATCGCTGAAATTGCAAAACATGCTGGCGTATGTGACATGATTAAAGTTGAAGTGATTGGTGACGATGAAACATTGTTACCTGATCCATTTGAAACATATGAAGCATGTAAAGTGTTATTAGAAAAAGGTTATATCGTATGTCCTTACATTTCTAATGATGTCGTATTAGCGAAACGTTTAGAAGAATTAGGTGTTCATGCTGTTATGCCACTTGCTTCTCCAATTGGTACTGGACGTGGTATTAATAACCAACTTAATTTAAGTTACATTATTAAACATTCTAATGTTCCCGTTATTGTGGATGCTGGTATTGGTTCACCAAAAGATGCGTGTCATGCGATGGAATTAGGCGCTGATGCTATTCTTTTAAACACTGCAGTTTCAGGTGCAAAAGACCCTGTTAAAATGGCTGAAGCAATGAAACTTGGTATTCATGCAGGTCGTCTCTCATATGAAGCAGGACGTATTCCAGTAAAATATACTGCCCAAGCATCAAGCCCTACTGAAGGTTTAGGATTCTTATAATGCAACGCTATAACCGTCAATTGCGTTATCATGCATTTGGAGAGGAGGGCCAAAATGCCCTCTCCAATGCAACCATTTTAATACTTGGTGCAGGCGCGTTAGGAAGTCACGTTGCAGAGCTTTTAGCACGTATGGGTGCGCATCATTTAGCCATTGTCGATATGGATATCGTTGAATTATCTAATTTACATCGCCAAGCACTCTATACTGAAGATGATGCTCACAATATGGTCCCTAAAGTTCACGCAGTTAAACAAAAGATTGAACACATTAATTCAAATGTCAACGTTCAAACTTATTACCAAGAAATTGACTCTACAACTATTGAGGACATTTTAAAAGCCGTCAATCCTGATATTGTCATTGATGGTATGGATCATTTCAAAATTCGTTATCTTATTAACGAAGCCTGTCAAAAACACCATATTCCGTGGGTGTATGGTGCTGCTGTAGGCAGTAAAGGTACCGTTTACGGCATTGATTTCAAAGGACCTTGTTTGAAATGTTTATTAAAACAAATTCCAACCAGTGCAGAGAGTTGTGCTATTAATGGCGTATTACCGCCTGTGATTACACAGGTAGCAAGCTATGAGGTCACAGAAGCGATTCGTTATTTATCTGGTCATGGATTTTCTCATAAGTTAATTACTCTTGATACATTTCATATTGATTATAAAGCATTGAATATCGATATTTTAAAAGATGATGAATGTGACGTATGTGGTAAAGGTCATTACAAATTATTAGAAACGAAACAACAACAGAATATTGAAAGCTTATGCGGAAAAACCTACCTATTTAGATATCAACCTACTGTTTTTGACTATGCTGAACATTTCCCAGGTGATATTGTAAAGTCAACCTCATTTGCTAAGCTAATTAAAGACGGTAATTATGACATCACCTTATTCAAAGATGGTAGAATGAATGTCTATGGCGTGGAAGATGATAATGAAGCAGAACAATTGTATCATCAATATTTAAAATCCTTAAAATGAGTTGTACAATCCCTATCATGTTATAACAAGCAATTCATAGTAAATTCCTATATAATGAATTTACTATGAATTTTTTATTCGAGTAATGTTTAATAACGGAGGATTTTTAACTTTATAATGGAACAAATTATTACAAATTTTATAGGCCAATGGGGTTATGCAGCCATTTTTATTCTTATTTTATTAGAAAATGTCTTGCCTGTTGTGCCTTCTGAAATTATATTAACATTTGCAGGTTTAATGTCAGTTAAATCAGGTCTTTCAATTTTAGTCTTATTTATTATTTCAACAATTGCTTCATTTATCGGTTTACTTATTTTGTATTATTTATGTCGTTTAATTAAAGAGGAAAGTATTTATCGATTTGTTGATAAGTATGGTAAATGGTTCAAACTTAAAGGAAATGATGTGAAACGTGCGAACGACTGGTTTAAACGTTATGGTGCGTGGGCAGTTCTATTATGTCGTTTCATTCCTGTTTTACGTGTATTAATCACTATTCCAGCAGGTATCAATAAAATGAACGTGGCAACATTTACGATGTTATCTTTATTAGGCACAACGATTTGGAACTTTGCCTTAATTTTACTTGGTCGTCTTCTTAGCGATAGTTTCGATGTATTAATGTCTGGCATCCATACATATTCTTATTTTATGTATGTGATTCTTATCATTATTATTCTTTATGTACTCTATCGTCTATTCTTCAAAAAAAATAACGCTAAATAAGGACATTCATTTTACTTTCAAATTAAATTTACAACAATTTAAGCATCACTGTTGAAAAAGTGATGCTTTTTAACGATAATTTATGTAAGCGGTTTTATTACTCAGCTTACTATTTAATAAATTTCCCATACAGGAGTGAAATCAAATGTCTCAATCTACGGAAAGTGAATTAAAGAAAAAGTATTTAGATTTACTATCTCAGCAATTTGATAGTCCTGAAAAACTTGCAACAGAAATTATTAATCTAGAATCCGTTTTAGAATTACCAAAAGGTACTGAACACTTCGTCAGCGATCTTCATGGTGAATATAAATCGTTCCAACACGTATTAAGAAATGGCTCTGGTAATGTCCGTGCTAAAATTAACGATATCTTTGCAGGTAACATATCCCAAAAAGAAATAGATGATTTAGCTGCGCTAGTGTATTATCCAGAAGAAAAATTAAAGCTCATTAAGAATGACTTTAATTCAAAACGTGAGTTAAATGAATGGTATATCTTAACAATCGAACGTTTGATTGATTTAATCACGTATTGTTCTTCAAAATATACGCGTTCAAAACTACGTAAAGCCTTACCTTCAGAGTATACATATATCGTTGAAGAGTTGCTTTATAAAAATAACGAATTTAATAATAAAAAATCGTATTATGAAACACTCTTAAATCAAGTTATCGAGCTTGAGCAATCAGATGATTTAATTATTGGATTATCGTATACCATCCAACGTCTTGTCGTCGATCACCTTCATGTTGTGGGTGATATCTACGATCGTGGTCCAGAACCTGACAAAATTATGGATACATTAATTGACTACCATTCTGTTGATATTCAATGGGGTAATCATGATGTACTTTGGATTGGAGCTTATGCAGGTTCTAAAGTGTGTTTAGCCAATTTACTACGTATATGTGCACGCTACGATAACTTAGATATTATTGAAGATGCATATGGTATTAATTTAAGGCCCCTCCTCACTTTAGCTGAAAAACATTACGATGGTGATAACCCAGCGTTCAAACCGAAAAAACGTCCGGATAAAAAAGTGGGCTTATCTAAACACGAAGAAGCACAAATCACTAAGATTCACCAAGCCATTGCAATGATTCAATTTAAGCTTGAAATGCCAATTATTAAACGTCGACCAAGTTTTGAAATGGAAGACCGTTTAGTTTTAGAAAAAATAAATTATGATACAAACGAAATTACAATTTATGGTAAAACGTATCCTTTAAAAGATACTTGCTTTAGTACTGTGGATCCTAAAGACCCTGCAACATTATTACCAGAAGAAGAAGATGTTGTTAATAAATTATTACTGTCTTTCCAACAATCTGAAAAATTAAAACGTCATATGGCCTTTCTAATGCAAAAAGGTAAATTATACCTCCCTTATAATGGTAATCTTCTTATTCATGGTTGCATTCCTGTAGATGATCATGGTGAAATGGAAGCTTTTGAAATTGAAGGTGTAAAACATAAAGGCCGTGATTTATTAGATGTCTTTGAACGTCACGTACGCTTAGCATTTAGCGACAAAGAGAAAACAGATGATTTATCTACGGATCTTGTATGGTATTTATGGACAGGTAAATATAGTTCTTTATTTGGTAAACGTGCCATGACTACATTTGAGCGCTACTTCATTGAAGATAAAGCGTCTCATAAAGAACCGAAAAACCCGTATTATTACTTACGTGAAGATGTAGATATGATTCGCAAAATGCTAAAAGATTTCGGACTTAATCCTGATGAAGGTCGTATTATCAATGGACATACACCAGTAAAAGAAATCGATGGCGAAGATCCTATTAAAGCCAATGGTAAGATGTTAGTCATTGATGGTGGATTCTCAAAAGCATATCAATCTACTACAGGTATCGCAGGTTACACATTACTTTACAATTCATTTGGTATGCAACTTGTAGCACACCAATTCTTTGATTCTAAAGAGAATGTCTTATCTGATGGTGCTGATGAACTATCAGTACGACGTGTCGTTGATGAAGAATTACAACGTAAAAAAATTAGAGATACGAATGTCGGTAAAGACATTATGGAACAAATTCGCATGTTAAAATTATTAATGCACGACAGATATTTAAAATAAACCTATAATAATGCCCGGCGACATTTCAAATGAACGGTCGCCGGGCGCTTTTATTATTGATATACGTTTCTTAAAATACCATATGTTCCATTATCATATTCATCCATTGATTTTGTACTCCTATGGAATGTTGCTTCTTTATCGTCACTAATGTGATAAATAATCATATCTTTATCTGTAATATCATGATATGAAGAAGCTGGAACTTCGACAATATTTTGATTAGTAATCACATTGTCAAACCATCTTGGACTGTGCTTTTCATCAAATAAAATATGATTACGAAGCGGTCCATTTAAATTATTACGTGCTTGATCATCTGTAAATGATACTGGCATCATATTTACATTATTTAATCCAAATTCTGGAACTAACTCATTAAATGCAAGACTATTAAAAATAAATGATTTAGTCATTAATAAGCATTTGTTATAGCGAATTAAGTCTGCATACATACGATCACTACTTGATAATAAATTTCCTTTAAAAATTTCAAAACCGAGTTCTTCAGCTTTATCAGAAGTGTTACTAAACAAGTTAAACACCATAACTGGAATACCATGCGATTGTAACTGTGTACCTAAGTGATAAGAGAATTCGCTCTCACCTACTAAAATGACACCTGGAGGTTCAGTACTTGCTAAACCAAGCATTTTACTTATTGGTGTAAAGCTAAAACCATATATAACTACGGTAATAAATACTAAACCAAATGTTACCGGTGTAATATAAGATGCCATTTTCATATTATCATTTAAGAATAATCCACCGAAAAATTGTGCTACAGTTAGTACAACAATCCCTCTTGGTGCCATCATGCCTACAAGCGCACGCTCTTTTTTAGTGATTTCAGTACCGATTGTAGATAATAAAACAGCAATTGGACGTACTAACACAATCATGACAAGTGAGAAAATCACAAGCTTCCATGATAATACATTCATCAATACAGATGGTGTTAATGATGATGTGATTAAAATAAACACCGTTGAAACTAGAATGGAAGACATATTTTCAATAAAATGATCTGACTCTTTATAAATTAAATCATGTCGTTTATAACGTGCCATCATTAATCCAAAAATAGTTACTGCTAATAAACCAGATTCATCGAGAATTTGGTCACAGATACTAAACACGAGCAATATAAACACCAACTGAATAGAAGGCATTAAATTTTGTGGTATGACATCGCGTTGGATGAGCCAATTGAAGAAGAATGAAGCACCAAAACCAATTAATGCTACAACCAACATTTTAAAAATAAATATAAAGAGTAATTGGAAACCAAAACCTTGTCCAATTATTTGATACACATAAAATGCAGCTAATGCTAGTATTGGACCAAGTGGATCAAGTATAATACTTTCCCAACGTAAGACAGTATCTACACTGTTTCTAACTTTGGCTTGTTTTAACAGTGGCTGAATCACTGTTGGTCCAGTAATAAGAAGTAATCCTCCCATAACAATAGCGATAGAAATAGGAAAACCTAAAATTTTATGTAAGGCAATGGCGCCAAGCACCCATGCAATTGTGGCGCCTAGCGTAATAATACGTATAACCGCCTTAGAAATGCCTTTTAATTCTCTAAAATCTAAATTACTACTTCCTTCAAATAATATGATTGCTACCGCAAGAGATACAATTGGACTAAATACCTCTGAACCTAGCGTATGCTCAGGATTTGCTAGTCCTAATATGGGTCCCACTAATAAACCAACAATCGACATTACTACAATCGAAGGCCATTTAATTCGATTTGCTAACCATTGACTGAAGATACCTAATGCAAGAAATAATACAATAACTAGCATTACAGGTAAATCAAATAACATATCTACACCTTCCTTATTTAAATTGAATATATTGCAATATCCTATCAAACTTTACTGAATACTGTATAGTATATTTATTACATTTTTTAATAACATTTATATGAGAACTATAAACTATTATATACCCCATATAACTTAAAATTTATACAAATTCTTTCGAATGTATTTTTGAGAAATACAATGTTCATTACAAGTAAACTTTAATATTTATTTTTAACAAAATGTCCTTTAAAATAGATTAATATATTCTCATGTGTTTGATTTAGAAAGGATTTTTAAAAATGAAAGTTTTAAAAGAATCGATGATCGTAGCATTTGCCTTTGTAGGTGTTGTCGTTGGTGCTGGTTTTGCTACGGGTCAAGAAATATTCCAATTTTTCACAAGTAACGGTCAATTCAGTGTATTAGGGATTATTATTACAGGATTAATCATCACACTTGGCGGTATGTTCGTCTTAAATACTGGTTACAACATAAAATCACATAATCATTCAGAATCCATTCATTACTACTTGCATCCTATGATTGCTCGATTATTTGATATTGTTCTAACATTATTCTTGTTTTCACTCGCTATTATTATGAGCGCGGGCGGTGCATCTACAATTCAAGAAAGTTTTCATTTACCTTATTGGCTTAGTTCACTTATTCTCGTAAGTCTTATTTTGGTTACATTATTTTTAAAATTTGATCGTTTAATTGCAGTACTAGGTATCGTTACACCTTTCTTAGTTATCGTCGTCACAATTATTGCGATATATTATCTTGCAACTGGCCATCTTGACTTTGAAAGTGCAAATCAATATGCACAGCATAAATCATCTATTTCACTTGGATGGTGGTTTGATGGTATCAATTATGCCAGTTTACAAATTGCTGCTGCCTTCAGTTTTCTAAGTGTAATGGGGGGACGTTTACATGACCAACGTGCTTCTATTTGGGGTGGATTAATTGGTGGCGTCATTATTACATTTTTACTTTTAATGATTAATTTAGGCTTAATTACAAAATTTAATGATATTAAATCCGTAGCGCTTCCAACCTTATTATTGGCACGACATATCTCACCTATTTTGGGAACTATCATGTCTATTATTATGATTCTAGTTATTTATAATACTATTGTAGGCTTAATGTACGCATTCGCCTCTCGTTTCACAACACCGTTTTCAAAACAATATTTTGTACTTATTATCGTCATGACAATCGTGACGTTCATTTGTACATTTATCGGCTTTATTTCACTCATTGGCAAAGTATTTCCAATTATGGGGTTATTTGGCTTTATTCTACTCATTCCTATTTTATATAAAGGGGTTAGACATTTTAAATATTCAAAAAAAGAAGGTTCAAAGGGAGCACATTAATCTCCTTTTGAATCTTTTATTTTTATAGATTAAATTTAATACTTTACGGGAATAATAGGTATGGAGGTGTCGTTAATGACCAATCAACTATTTATTAATAATGAATTTGTAGAAAGTAAGTCAAACGAAACAATGGATGTGATTAATCCTGCTACGGGAGAAACAATCGATACGATTACATTTGCTACTGAAGAAGAGGTAAACGACGCAATTGAAAAATCTAAACACGCTCAACTTGAATGGGAAAAAGTACCAGCTCCTACACGTGCTGAGCATGTAAAATTATTAATTCCTTTACTTGAACAACATAAAGATGACATTGCTCATTTATACGTTAAAGAACAAGGTAAAACAATAGTACAAGCTAAAGGTGAAATTGATAAATCAATAGAATTCATTGATTATATGGCAAGTTTAAGTATGAGTAACAAAGGTGAAGTATTACAAAATAGTATAGTAAATGAAACTATTCAACTGACAAAAAAACCAATCGGTGTGACGGCTGGTATTGTACCTTGGAATGCTCCAATTTTAGTGCTTATGCGTAAAGTGATTCCAGCTATTGTAACGGGTTGTTCTGTCGTTATCAAACCAAGTGAAGAAACAACATTATTAACATTAAAAATCGCTGAACTTTTCCGTGATTCAACTATTCCAGCTGGTCTTATTCAAATCGTTCCAGGTACTGGCGAAACAGTTGGAACACAATTGGCAACTCATAAAGATATTCAACTTGTTTCATTAACAGGTAGTATGGGAGCAGGTAAAGCTGTATTCAAAAACGCAGCTGACAGCATTAAAAAACTTAACTTAGAACTAGGTGGAAATGCGCCTGTTCTTGTCACACAACACGCTGACTTAGATAAAGCTGTTGATTATATCGTTACTGCACGTATTAATAACGCTGGTCAAGTATGTACATGTCCAGAACGTATCTTTGTTCATGAAGATGTACATGATGACTTTATTAACAAAGTGAAAGATAAAATGGATGCGCTTCAAGTTGGAGATCCATATGATGAAAACACTGACTATGGTGCAATCATTAATCAAAAACAATTAGATAGTATTGATGATAAAGTTCAAGAAGCAGTAAAAAATGGAGCAGATTTAGTGTTAGGTGGTTATAAATTAGACCGTGAAGGATTCTTCTACGCTCCTACTATTTTAGATCATGTAAAAACGACTGATAGTGCTTTTAAAGAAGAAATTTTTGGTCCTGTTCTTGCTATAACTACGTATACAAACTTTGATGACGTTATTGATATGGCAAATGATACTAACGCTGGTCTATCATCTTATATTTTCTCTGAAAACTTAAAAGAAATTATGACAGCTACTGAACGTTTAAAATTTGGAGAAGTGTATGCGAATTGTGAGGCAGAAGAAGCAGTCAATGGTTATCACGCAGGTTGGAGAGAATCTGGCCTTGGTGGTGCAGATGGTATTCATGGTTTTGAAGAATATTACAATACAACTGTAAGTTATATTAGATGGTAAATTAAAAATAAAAAAAGAGAGCAAGAAAGAATGGCGTTACATTCTTTTTTGCTCTCTTTTTATTTATTTAATGCTTTATCAAGGGCTTGAATATTTTTTTTCATAATAGATTGAAACGTGAGTGTTTGGTCTTCTGATTGAGATTGAGACAATACTGCTAAATTATTAAAATTTACAGGTTGTGTTTGTGTCTCTTGACGAATCACATCGGTTATTTTTGAAGAAATATTTTGTTCATATAAAATATACGGTTCATGTGTGTCTTTTATTTGATTAATGAGCGCTAAGATGTCTTTCTGACTTGGCTCTTTATTATTCATACCACTAACCCCTTTTTGTTCGAAGTGATAACGTCGCGCTAAATATCCTAATGAATCATGAGAAATAATTACTTTATCTCGTTTAGGACGCGTCGTTATATTAGATAATGTATGGTCAATTTGTTTTAAATCTTCAACTAATTGTTTATAGTTATGCTCATAATATATACGATGTGTAGGATCTTTGTGAACTAAATCATCTTTAATTTTCTTTGCGAATTGTTGATCTAGTATTGGATCAAGCCAAACATGAGGATCATATGATGTTGCTTCATGATGATGTCCATGTTCATCGTGATCATCGTCTTCATTCAAAAGGATTTGTTTATTTAAACTATTTGCAACCGCCAATTTCATATCATTATTATTCATTGATTTTGTGATTTTAGCCGCTACTGGATTAAGATGATCACTTGAATAAACAAATAAATCACTCTTTGCAATATTAATCATATCGCGTTGACTAGGTTCATATGTATGCATATCAGCACCCGGTGGATAAATCGTATCTACATCCACATATTTACCACCAATTTGTTTTGTAAAGCTTTCAAACGCAAAAACCGTAGTATAAATTTTCAATTTATTCTCAGTTGTTACCTTTTTATGTTTGTGAGTGATATCGCGATTTGTACTACAAGCAGATAATATGAGGCACAAACACATTAAACTGATGATTGCGATCATCTTCTTCACACAAACCCCTCCAAAACGTAATAATTTCGTTCTCAACTATATCTGTTCTTTTATAAAAAAGCAATGACTTTGTATTTAAATTTTTTATAATTTTTATATTCTAAATTTTATTTATGTAATGTTTTAATTTAACGGAAATGTGATAAATAATACTAAGACATTATATAAGGAGTGAAGTAATATGGCTGAAGAAATTAAACAAGGTAACAATAAATTTTATGTAGGTGAAGACGAAAATAATCCTAAAGCAGAAATCACTTACAAACAAGTTGATAACAATGAAATTGAAATCGATCACACTGGTGTATCTGATGAATTAGGTGGTCAAGGTTTAGGAACTAAATTAGTTGATGCAGTTGTAGAACATGCTCGTCAAAATAACTTAAAAATTATCGCTTCTTGTCCATTTGCAAAAGATGTATTAGAAAAAAATGATAGTTACCAAGATGTTTATTTAGGATAAAAGTAAAATATCATCCTCTAGAGAATGATTCTCTAGAGGATTTTTTAATCAAGTTATTTATCTTGTCTCTTAGTAACTATTCTAGTATATTTAATATACTTAGTATAAAAAAGAGAGGCTATGATACATGACTACATTTCATTCAAAAGAAGCAATGCAAGTGACGAACGTCACTTTAAATGTTAAAGATTTAAACAAAATGAATCACTTTTATTCTGAAGTACTCGGTTTTTCTATTAAAAAGAAAACTGGCACACAAACTATTTTTAATGTTGGAGAACATGGTCACACGTTAACGCTTCATCTTTTAGATCATGGACGTCATCCTGAATTTAGAGAAGCTGGCCTTTTTCATATCGCTTATTTATTACCTTCACGACAAGATTTAGCTAACTTCCTATATCATATGAGTAGTTTAAATCAGCCTGTTGGTGGCGGTGACCATTTAGTAAGTGAAGCACTATATTTCAATGATCCAGAAGGTAATGGTATTGAAGTCTATCAAGATCGCCCTTCTAGTGGTTGGGAATGGGAGAATGGCTTTATTAAAATGGATACTCTTGAAGTTGATGCACAAGATTTAATTTCACATCGTACTGAAAATGGTTAGCAAGGTTTTCCATCAGATGGAAAACTAGGACATCTCCATTTAAAAACACATAATTTGGTAGAGGCTCGTCAATTCTATATTGATCAACTTGGTTTTGAACATATTTCAAATCTCCCTCAAAGTTTATTTATTTCTACACAACACTATCATCATCACATTGCTGTGAATACATGGCAATCTAATCAAGTGAATCCAGACAATAAAAACACTTATGGATTAACACATATTGATATCTATCAACCTCACGCTAAAGAAACAAATTTAACATCACCTGAAGGGTTTAGTATGACTATTCATGGAGATGTGAGTGTGGTTCCTGATTAAAAAAGGTTGGATGACAATCATCCAACCTTTTTTAATCTACAATATCTCGATATTTTCTTACAGTATCAAAGTCACTATCTTTTGCTTTTTCATAACCTTGATGACCATAAATATCACTAATAATCTGTTTACCTTTTTTTGTATGACTTATATTAATGAATGCTTGACTAATTTTATTTTTCCATTTGTTACTCATGTCATTACGTACTGAAATGGTATCATTAGGAATTTTCTTTGTACGATAAATCACTTTAGTTTCTTGATAAATATCGGGATCATCTTTTTTTAAATCTGCCCGAGCATCTTGATATGTAGCAACAGCTTCTACATCATGATTTAATAATGCAATTAATCCCTGATCATGACCTTTCACTTGTTGAATTTGAATATCAGACTTTTTTATTCCTTTTTCCATTAATGTTGCTAAAGGATAAATATATCCTGACGTTGATTCCACATCTTGCAATGCTATCTTCTTATCTTTCAAATCTTTTAAATGATTAATATTACTATCTTTACGAACCACAATTTGAGATCGATAGTAATCTACAAGGTGATGTGTTTGATTCCCTTTATTATCTACTAGGTAACCTTTTGACTTTAACAATACATCTGCTGCATGAGCATCATGAGCTAATGTGTAAGAAACAGGAGAAATAAAAGCAATATCGATTTTTTTCGATTTCAATCCTTCTATCATTGTATTATAATTTGTTGCTATATGTACTTTTACAGGAACCTCCAGCTCATCAGATAATAATTGTTGCAAAGGTTTTACTTTAGCGTTAAGAATTTGAGCATTTTGAGATGGGATAAACCCAACAGTTAATGACTTAGGTGTATATGCTTCTTTAGGATGCTTTACATTGTCAATGTTTGAACAACCACTTACTATAATTGTAATAACTAAATAAATAACTAAAAATTTTAAACGTTTCATCATTTTTCCTTTTCAAAATATATAATGTATTTAAACTTTATCAAACTTAAAATATAAAGACGTATTTATAATATATTAACCACCAATATTTAAATTGAAAATACAATTTATATTAAATTTTGATTTCAGTTTGAAGATCTTAATCTTTAGATTTTCATCAGAACATCTTCATATAAGTGGGATTGAGATTATTTAAAAGACTATACAACTTCAAAATAAAATCCGTCATACTTTTCTATTTCTTAATCATACTTCACAAAAAAATGCCGACAAAGTATACACCTTTGTCGACATTTCAAAATATTTATTAAACTATTTAATTATATTTTAATTAGTATAAGCCTTTTGTTTCATTACTTGTATCAATAAAGATGTTTTTAACTTGTTGATAGTTTTTAATTGCATCTTTATAAACTTCACGGCCGATACCAGATTTTTTATAACCACCAAATGGCGCACCAGCTGGAATTTGATTATACGTATTAACCCAAATACGTCCAGTACGAATTGCTTTTGCAACATTTAATGCACGAAGTAAGTTTGTAGTGAAGACACCACCAGCTAAACCATATTCTGAATCATTAGCAATGTTAATTGCTTCTTCTTCATCTTCGAATTTTTCAACAACAACAACAGGTCCAAAAATCTCTTCTTGTGCTAATTTATGACTATTATCTGAAAGTTCAATGATTGTTGGTTCGAAGAAATAGCCTTTATCTAAACCATTATCAGTAATACGATGTCCACCCGTTAAGATATTTGCTTTGTCATCTTCTTCTGCTAATTTAATATAACTTTCAATTTTTTCAATTTGTTCTGGGCCAGTTTGTGCACCCATTTTTGTATCTTCAGCGAATGGGTCACCTACTTTAATATTTTCGAACGCTTCTTTTAATTTTGGTAATAATTTATCATATAAAGATGATTGTACTAATAAGCGTGAACCGGCACTACATACCTCACCTTGGTTGAATAGAATACCTAATTGAACGCCTTCAATGACTTGATCTAAATTTGCATCATCAAAGATAATATTAGCACTTTTACCGCCAAGTTCTAATGTAGTCGGCACAATACGTTCAGCACCTGCTTTAGCAACACCATAGCCTACATCAGTTGAACCAGTGAATGATAATTTATTTACACCTTCATGTTTGAAAATCGCATCACCTGATTCTGAACCTTTACCAGTAATGACGTTGACTACACCTTTAGGTAACACATCTTGAAGAATTTTAGCTAATTCAATTAAGCTTAATGGTGTAGAAGATGATGGTTGAATCACCACTGTATTACCTGCTGCTAATGCTGGACCTAATTTCCAAGATGCAAGTAAGATTGGGAAGTTCCATGCTACTACTGCACCTACTACTCCCACAGGTTCATTTACAACTAAACTCATAGTGTTATGATCTATTTGATTAACCGAACCTTCATCAGTCGTTAATACTCCTGCAAAATATTTAAATTGTTCAGCTACTTGAGGAATATCGATCGTTGAAGTTTCACGATAAGGTTTACCATTTTGAAGTGATTCAACTGTTGCTAGATGTTCCTTATTTTCTTCAATACGACGACTAATTTCTAATAAATAATCTGCACGTTCTGCTTTAGAAATTTTACTCCAGCTATCAAATGCATCATGTGCTGATTGCACTGCTTTATCAACATCTTTTTCATTTGCTTTAGCAACTTTAGCTAATTCTTCACCATTTGCTGGGTTAGTTACCGTAAGTGTTTCTCCGCTTTCACTTGGTTGGAATTCGCCATTTATAAATAAATCATATTGTTCATCTAAAAAATCTCTAACATTTACTTTTGCCATACGTTTTCATCCCTCTTTCTTTGTTTATAAATAAATCATAACGTAACTCTCTATAAAGTAATGTTAAATTCACTTCATCATTGATACGTTTTGTATATTTATTATTTACCCTTTTTTTACAAAACTATGCTTAATTTAACCATTCAATTACATCTTCTTGTGGTTGACGTGTTTTAGGTTTTGTAGGATTCTCTTTTCTGTAACCAAAAGCTACCATAACTGAAGGTGCAAACTGATTACTATCAATGATTCCTTCATGTTCTAATAACTCAGTTACGCCATCTAAATCGAAACCTTCCATTGGACAGGAATCAATATTCATTAATGCAGCTGCTGTCATCATATTACCTAATGCAATGTAGGTTTGTTTAGACGCCCAATCCAAAATGGTTCTAGCGTTGTCATTAATATGAAAACGTGTTTGGAATCCCTGTACTTTATCTTTAAACATTGGAATGGTGCTCTCTTCATACTGCTTAATCCCTCTAATAAATGACTGTACATAATCAGACGTCTGTGTTACATTCTTACGAGCTAAAATTAGTACAAAATGACTGGCAGATTTAAGTTGCTTTTGTGCACCAGAACTATAAGGTATTAATTTCTCACGCAGCGTTTCGTTTTGAATCACAAGAAATCTCCAAGGCTCAAGGCCTAACGAACTAGGAGATAATCGTCCTGCTTCAAGAATTGTATTAAATTCAGAATCACTTATCTTTTTTGTTGTATCGAATTCCTTAGTAGCAAATCTAAATTTAAACGCATCTATAATGGTATTTTGAATCTGATTGATAGTCATCCACTCCTCTATTAAAAATCTTACTCAAATTATAAAATACAAACTATTTTAGCCAAAATAATTAGCTCAAAATGATTTGTCTAATTCTAAGTTGTAATATTTCATTTTAAATGATATTTTATGTATATAATTTCACATTATACAAAATAAAAAATCCTTTTTAATTGATTTGTGAACTAATTCACAATATAATAGGGTTGTAAGTTTTGTTAGAGATAATATTTAATGATTTTGTACCAAATCTCTTACTTTAACTTTAGTCTTACGTATTTATTAAATTTTAACTTTTTTATACAAAATGAAATGGGGTTATTTTAATGACAAAAATTATGTTTTTCGGAACTCGTGATTACGAAAAAAAAGACGCTTTAAATTGGGGTAAAGAACACAATGTAGAAGTTGTTACTTCTGAAGAAATTTTAAGCGAAGACACAGTAGATCAATTAGAAGGTTTCGATGGCGTAACTACAATGCAATTCGGTAAATTATCAGATTCTGTTTATCCTAAACTTGAAAAATACGGTATTAAACAAATCGCTCAACGTACTGCTGGTTTTGATATGTATGATTTAGATCTTGCAAAAAAACACAATATTGTAATTTCTAACGTACCAAGTTATTCACCTGAAACAATTGCTGAATACTCAGTATCAATCGCTTTACAATTAGTACGTAAATTCCCTGCAATTGAAAAACGCGTTCAAGAACATAATTTCAAATGGGCTGCACCTATCATGTCTACACCTGTTAAAAACATGACTGTTGCAATTATCGGTACAGGCCGTATTGGTGCTGCAACTGGTAAAATTTATGCTGGTTTTGGCGCAAAAGTAGTAGGCTATGATGCATATCCAAACAACTCATTAGATTTCTTAGAATATAAAGATTCAGTTGAAGAAGCCATTGCCGATGCTGATATCATTTCTTTACATGTACCTGCTAACAAAGAAAGCTTCCACTTATTCAATGCTGACATGTTTAGCAAAGTGAAAAAAGGCGCTGTATTAGTAAATGCCGCTCGTGGTGCTGTTATTGATACACCAGCTTTAATTAATGCTGTAAATGATGGTACTTTATACGGTGCTGCCATTGACACATATGAAAATGAAGCTGATTACTTCACATATGACTGGACAGGTAAAGAAATTGAAGATAAAACTTTACTTGAATTAATTGAAAATGAAAACATCTTAGTGACACCTCATATTGCTTTCTTCTCAGATGAAGCAGTTAGAAACTTAGTTGAAGGTGGATTAAATGCTGCATTATCTGTAATTAACACAGGTAAATGTGACACTCAATTAAACTAAGATTTAATATATAAAAAGGCCTGGGACAACTTATGATGTCCTAGGCCTTTTTTATGTGTTAGTAGTCGACTACTGAATGAGACGACGAATTATTCTGTCTCACTCTTTAATACTTTTTCTTCTATAATTTGAAGTACCCCTTGTTCATCATTACTTGGCGCTATAAATTTTGCAATATCAAATAATGATTGATCATGGCTATTTGCCATAACATAACTATGCTCTGCAAATTCTAGCATATCTTTATCATTGTTAGCATCACCGAATGCCATTAATTCAGATGGTAACATTTCCCATTTTTTTAACAAACGTTTTAACGCTTGGCCTTTTGTCATATTAGGCATAATAATATCAATACTATCATGGCCACTTGAAACCAGTTTAATTTCTTCTTTAAACTTTGTTTCTAAATCTGTATCCAAAGTGGGATGTGTCTCACGATTAATATTTAATGCAATCTTCACATATTCATCATTAGGTAAAGGTTGAAATGTATCTATTTCTTCTAATTGACGATAATAAAAATGGGCATCTTTTTTAAAGGCTTCTGACGTATCTTTTAAAATATATGCACTTTTAAGTCCACATATAATGAATTCGTCGATATGTTGATCAAGATGAATATAATTCACTACTTTTTCATATATGGTTTGATCAAAACTACGGTAATTATACAATTGATTACCATGATAAATCACTGCACCATTCTCAGAAATGAAGTACATGTCTCGCTCTCCAAAAATAGACTTTAACTTAGCATATTGATTACCACTGGCTGCAATAAATTCAATATGTCTTCGTTTTAATTCTTGATAAATTATCTCAAAGCGCGCTTTGTCATATTCTTTATTTGTATCTAAAAATGTCCCATCCATATCTACTGCAATGGCTCTAATCATGAGTGGTTTCCCCCTTACAATACTTTTCATCGTCCATTATATCCACCTTATGATTGGGATTGAAGTCAGTACTTGAAGAGTGAAACTATATTCACATTTAGAAATTACATACAAAGAATAAAATTTTATGCATAAAAACCGCTCATCAATGAGAAGATGAACGGTCAACTAAAATATTTATTTAATTTGTTTAGCTACGAAAATTTTTCTTTTTTCCCAAACGCCTGTTTGTTGATTATAATTATCACACGTTATTAATGTCAGTTGATTAGTTTCCCCTTTATGTTCGTCCAATACTTGAACATCTTCAGGATCTACATCTCGAATGCTTGTCATTTTATATTCTCGAGTTTCATCTCCAACTTTAAAATAAACTTTGCTGCCTTTTTTTGCTGCTTTTAAATTTGTAAATTGGTAATGTGGACGATCAGTAAATGTATGTCCTGCAATAGAAATATTTTGATCATCAAGTGATTCGTCATCTTCTGCAAAACTTACACCTCTATTAAGTTGTTCAGGTGTCGCAGGACCAGGATAAACAGGTTCTTTGATTTCCGCATCGGGTACACTGATATACCCTGCCATTTTCGATTTATCTTTTGGAATCGTAGGTTTTTCTTTTGATGTATTGCTTTTATCATTTTTATCATATTGTTCTATTTTATCATCATTATCTTTTTCATGTAAGTAATTATCAATATATGGTTTCGCAAATAAATATACTGCTACTAATATCAAAATCACACCAATAATGGTCATGAGTCGATTTGTCCAATTTTTCACTAAGTAGTACTCCTTTAATTTTAAAATTCTTAATTCATAGTATATCATTTATTTTTCTAAATAAAATGTTAGATTATATGACATATATTTGATTTAACTTCATGCAAGTGCTTAAATTAACAATAAATACTATAAGTAGGTGCTTATCATGATTAGAAAAGCAGAACGTAAAGATTTACCTGATATATTAAATATTTATAATGATGCCATACTGAATACAACTGCTGTATATACTTATAACCCACAAAGTCTTGCTGAACGAGAAGCATGGTTCGAAACAAAAGTGCTTGCAAACGAACCTATATTTATATTTGAAATAGATAATAAAGTTGCTGGGTTTGCCACGTATGGTCAATTTAGAAATTGGCCTGCCTATTTATATTCTATTGAGCATTCTATATATGTAAATAAAGATTATCGTGGAAGAGGCGTGGCATCACATTTACTCGAGCATTTAATTGATGATGCTAAACACCGCCAGTATCGCACTATAGTTGCAGGCATAGATGCATCAAATGAAGCAAGTATTAAACTTCATGAAAAATTCAATTTTAAACATGCTGGTACGATTGAAAACGTAGGCTATAAATTTGAACGTTGGCTTGATTTAGCTTTCTATCAATATGATTTAAATACGGATAAATAACTCATAAAAAAATCGAGATCTTGTTATTCACATAACTGTCTCGACTTTTTTGTTTATTCTTCATCTCTAAGGCTATCTATTTTTTCATGTTTTCTATTTTCAAGCATAAAACACACATAGTAAAAAAGAAATACAAACATTATACTCATGGACATTGATTGAAGTAAAAGATTCTCCCAAGTTCCTTCGATCGTCCATACACGCGTTAACGTTGTATTAATGATGAAGGCTAAAAATAAGAGATATAATCTAAGCATATCATCATCCCCTTTTGAGTTATTTTATATCCAAAAGTGAAATATTGCAATTACTTTTTTGAAATTTTCTGATAATTTAAGGCGTAAAAAAACCACTCTTGAATATGTTGTCATTCAAGAATGGTTTAGGATTTTAAATGTTATGAAAAACTATTGACTGGGTCTTCTGCATTACCAAAGATTTTTTGTTTAATGGCTTCTCCTGTTGGTGTACCTGCTAAACCACCTAGTCCAGTTTCTCTAAGTTGTGCAGGTAAGTTTCGCCCTACTTTGTCCATCGCTTCGATGACTTCATCGATTGGAATTCTACTTTTCACACCAGCTAAAGCTAAATCAGCTGAAATTAATGCATTTCCTGAACCAATGGCATTACGCATGACGCATGGAATTTCAACAAGTCCAGCCACTGGGTCACACACAAGGCCTAATAAGTTACTAATAGCTAATGCCATCGCATGACCTGAAGCTTCTGGTTCACCACCAAAGACAGATACTGCAGCTGCTGCTGCCATAGCTGATGCTGAACCTACCTCTGCTTGACAACCTCCCGTTGCTCCAGCAACACTCGCATTATTTGCAACCACACGTCCAAATAATGATGCAACAAATAGAAAATCAATCATTTGATCTTCTGTTAAACCATGTGTTTTTTCTAATTTAAATAATACGCCCGGAATCGTACCGGAGGAACCAGCTGTCGGTGTTGCACAAATAATCCCCATTGCTGCATTGACTTCATTTGTTGCTACAGCGCCTTTAACTGCTTCCATCATTTCATGGCCTGATAAAGCATGATAATTCTCGTTGTAATCACGGATTTTAGCTGCATCATGTCCCGTATAACCTGTGACACTTTCTACCCCATCTCCTGTAGTCCCTTTAACTACAGCATCACGCATTACTTGTAAATTTTCTTTCATTAAATCTCTAACTTCATCACGTGATTGACCTGATAATTCCATTTCTTCTTGAATCATAATATCCGCGAATGACATATTGTTTTCAACAGCATAATCTATAGTTTCTCTAATTGAATCGAACATTTTTAATCCTCCTTTATTTTATATAGGATATATTTAAGTGATTATATTTTTCTTTGATTTGATTTAATGTTGATTCTTTGATTGCTTTTGTTAACGGTAAAACAACTAAACTATTATCATCATCTGTTTCAACCAATTCTTCGTCTATACTTACGCCAAGTTCGTTTACTTCATTTAAGAAATGATTCACTTCCGACTTATTTTTAGATCCATCCATGACTAAAATGGGTAAGCCATGATTAAAGTTAACATCTATACCTTCAACACTAATTCTTCTCAATTTAATGGTACCGCCACCTATAGAATTACCAATCACTTCAATATGACGTCCATTTGCTTCAGCAATTAAATAAGCACAATTTGGATGTTCTCCAATACTTTCTCCATCTTCTTCAATAATGTCAACATGAATACCTAAATCGTTAGCAATAGTTAATGAATCTTTAATTCGATTATCGAACGTACTATAACCCATTGCACCACCTACAATTGCTAAATCTGTACCATGCCCTTGGTGTGTTTTTGCGAATGATTCATAATAATGAATTGCTAATGTTTCTGGTTTAATGCCTCCGAGTACATTAAAAGCAGCATTCCCTATTTTTACTGCTCCAGCTGTATGAGAACTTGAAGGTCCCATCATGACTGGTCCAATAATATCAAACGCACTTTGATAGTCATAACTTTTTTTAGTAGCCATTCTTAAACACTCTCCTTAGGTTGTTTTTGTTTAGATGGTAATTTGATAGATAAATCCATGAGATTGAATTTTTTAATCAATGTACTGATCACGAACGCCAAAATGATACTTGAAATTGCTACAGCAATGATTGTAATTACTGCTTTCATAGGTGTATTAAAGCCAAACAATACAATTGCACCAGCAATTGGTGTAGCCATACCTTTTACATTTATTACTAGTCCACTAAATGTTACAATACATGCATTTACTACACCAATCAAGGCATTTGTTCCATATAATTGTAATGGATATTTAGCAATTAAATCAATTTGAGTGAGCGGTTCAACAAAAACTGCAAATGCTTTAGATGGACCACCAATGTTTAATCTACTAAACATCACGTAGTTAACAAATGAAGCGCCTGTACAAGTTAATGCACCGATTGCCATTGGTACACCTGTTAAACCTAATAAGCTTGTCAGTACCATTGAACTTAATGGTGTCATACCTGTAACTGGAATGACTAATCCAAGTATCACTGCTAAAGCGTATGGATGACTATCTCCTACAGCAGTAATTGCACCACCAATTTGTTGCAATACAGCCATTACTCCTGGGCTAATGACTGTTGCTAAGCCAAATGCAACAGCTGGAGCAATTAAAATAACTGCAATTAAGTCTAAACCTTCTGGTACTTTTTTCTCAATAAATTTAATACCAAATGAAATAATATACGCTGCAATAAATGCTGGTAATAATTTAAAATCATGTAATACTAAACCAACGATAACTGCAAATACTGGTGAAATACCTAAATTAACACATGTCAAAATTCCTACTGCAACGCCAGCTAAACTCCCTGCTAAATCTCCAATCACTTGGAAGAAGTGAATATGGAAAACGCCACCTATCGCATAACTTAAGAATGCCTGTGGCAAGAAAGTTGCACACGCTGCTCCCGACAGTGCTTGTAATCCTTGTTTCCCATATGGTGCAAAGTTTAAGAAAAGTGTCATTACAATTAATACTAATACAAGAGTCCCAACGCCTAAAATAATATTCATTTCCCGATAACCTCTTTCTCTCTAATTTCCTAGCCAATGTCATAGTACACCCCTTGGAAAACGTTTTCAACACCTAATACAGTAAATCTAAAATTTATTTGTGAAATAATTCACATTTTAAGTATTTTAACGAATTTAATTTTCATGTAAAAAAAATTAGACGCAAAATATTAATTTTGTTCATAAAAAAACAGTAGAAACGAGAAATATACTCACTTCTACTGAAAAAGATGTTTATAAATACACTCAGTTATAATACATCTTTTAGTAATATGAATGTTCACCACTTGATTGAATTTTATCAATTATTTATTGTTTTCTTACTCACTCTATTTCTTAATGGGGTGGATCTCTTATACACACAAACATACTTAACTATATCGTTTTACTATTCTAAAACGTTAGAATAAGTTGTTATATTTTGCGTATCGATGAGTGTATACATGATATAAAATAACTCATGAAAATTATTGAAAAAAAGTTGAAAGGATAGAAATGGCGTTTCTAAACATGCATACTTATTATAAATTGTACGAATGTATACATAGTATTCTAGTAATAATCGTTTAAATAATAAATTTAGGAAAAGATTCATAGAGGGTTTTAAATCATTGGAATTTAAATAAAGCGTCTCAATCATATTTACGTGTGATAGTTGATCAATGAAATTAGTATTGTTCATAACTATCACTCCTTTCCATACTTAACAGATAATGTTATTTGGAATGAGGAATTTATATATATTATTTAATATCTATATTAGATTTTTGTCAATATATTTATTAAAAAATATATTATTTTAATTATAATAAGGAATGTTAATGGGAATTTACTATTAAAAAGTAGGGACATAAAAACGATATCTGTCCCTACTTTGTCATCTGATTCTTCGAGTTTCTTTCTAAATAATCATGGGCTAAACGCTTTAAATCTTTAATAATGCTTCTGTAAGTTGATGTGTATGTTGATAGATTTGTTTATAAATATTGTAATAAGATTCATATTGTTGATGTCGTTGCAAATTTGGTTCATATATATGTTCAACGTCTATAAATTGCGCTACACAGTCATCAAAAGAATCAAACCATTGTAACCCATACGCCGCAATCATTGCTGCCCCCATACTTGGTCCTTCTTCATGCTTCAATTTACGTATAGATGCATTAAAAATATCAGCTTGCATTTGAAGCCAAAATTCACTTTTTGCTCCTCCACCAATTGAAGTAATATGTGTAATTTCTTTTCCCGCTTCTCGCATCAATTGAATTGAATCATATAAAGAAAAGGTAATACCTTCTAGTACCGCTCGTGCAAAGTCTGATTTAGAATGGTTACCGCTAATGCCAATGAAACTTCCTCGAATAAATGCATCGCCATGTGGTGTACGCTCACCAGCTAGGTAAGGTGCAAATAATAAACGATTTGCACCTATTGAAGAGGTACTCGCTTGTTTAACAATTTCATCAAACGTATCGTTCTCAAAAAATGTTCTCTTTAACCAATTAAGACTATATCCTGCAGCCAGCGTTACTCCCATTGCATAATATGTATTTGGAACACTATGATCAAAAAAATGTATATTATTTTTATAGTGCGTTTGATTACTTTTTTCTACGTTTACGATTACACCAGAAGTACCAATACTACATAATGTATCATTATCATTGATTATACCTGCACCAATTGCACCACAAGCATTATCTCCACCCCCAGCAAATACTTTTACCGAAGATGTAAAACCCAGTTCACTCACTAAGGGTTCTTGAATAGTTCCAACTTCGTCTGTGGATTTCACAAGTGAGGGATAAACATCTCCTATATCAAATGTATCTCCAACTTCTTTTGACCAATCATGCGTTTCTGGATTAAGAAGGAGCGTACTTGCAGCGTCAGAATATTCCATGTGAATCTTACCTGTTAAACGATAACGTACATAATCTTTAGGAAGAACGAACACATCTACTTTCTTCCATAGTTCAGGTTCATGAGTACTTACCCACATCATCTTAGGAAGTGTAAAACCCTCAAGAATCGGATTTCCATTTAATCGCTCTCCATAAACCGATCTAATTTGCTTACATTGTTCTGAATTACGTGTATCATTCCAAAGAATAGCATGTCGTACAGGGTGACCTTCTTTATCTAAAGCTACTAGCCCATGCATTTGCCCTGAGAATGAGATACCCTTCACTTTATATAATTTCATTTCATCAGAATGATTTAACTGATATATGCCTGTTTTAACTGCATTAAACCATTCCTCTGGATCTTGTTCACTATATCCAGGTTGGGATTGTATTAAATTTAAAGGCACACTTGTTGAAGTAATCACATGGCCTGATTGATTTACCGCAATAATTTTAACTGCGCTAGTTCCAAGATCAATACCTAATACTGCTTCTTTCATACGACTCACCCTTTATATCACTATTCATATAATTATATTAATGACAATTTATTATTTTTATATTTTCTATTATATATAAATTAAATTTAGCTATCTATGTATTTATGATAGCGTTTTAAATAATTATTTCAATACTTATTTTAAGTAAATAAAAAAAGGACAAAAACCGATTGATTTTTGTCCCTTTTTATTATCTGTTTCCTACATCTTGTCCAACTTCCACTGTTCTATCTTGCTTGTTATAAACCGCACCTTGAACACTACCAAAGTTAGGATCGTTACGTTTTTCTTCTACACCAAAACCTAGACTTTTGAAAATATTGACATCATTATCATCCATAGCATTTTCATAGAAGATTGTTCCACCATCATTATAAAAACGTGGCTTATTAATAGATTCTTGTAACGTCCCATTTCCTCTTAAATAATCTACAATGACTTCATTAAGAATCGTTGGAATTTTATTTCCTCCAGGCGAACCAATACCCATATAGAAGTCGGGTCCAACAATAATAGTAGGTGACGTATAAGAACGTGGTGCTTTATGTTTCTCACCATAGTTTGGACTGTTTGGATCTGTTGAAAAGTTTGTTAGCGAGTTGTTCATATAAAAACCTTCTTTAACATATTTACCTGTTCCAAAGAAGCTTGATAATGTATTTGTAGTACTTGCTAACTTACCGTTCTTATCAATCACTACAAAGTGTGTTGTACTTGTATTATCAATACGTTGTGTATTGAAGTCACTACCTTGTTCATCAAAATTGATACCGTTAATCTTATCTAGTAAATAATCTTGAGATAAGTAGGTATTGCTACTAGATTCTTTACCGTTAACAATATCTCTATTTCGATACATAATATCACGAGATTTGACAATCCCTGTAATATAATCTGTACGATCATTTGCAGAATTTACGCTTTCATCAATCTTCAGACCTTGTTCCATTAAGATTCCACCTAATGGGTTAGATGCAGCATAAACAGTATTGTTTAAATATTTTGTACTAATAGGTTTCTTTTCTTCTGTTTTTACTTGTTTAAAATCCTCTTCAGTGAGTTGATTTTTTAATTGTTTAGATAAACTTTTTCCAATATGATTATAAAAATAATCCGGTCCTTTATCTCGAATTTTCTTTAAAGTATTTGCTAAAGCAGGTTGTTTTACAATTGCACCTTCACGAACTGTACGCTTGCCTTTAAAGAAGGGAGAGTTTCGATCAATGTCAGAACCAAATAATTTCAAGCTACGTTCTAACTCTGAATCTACTTCAAAGCCATCTTCAGCTAATGGAATGACATAGTTTAAGATTTTTTTCTCATCCATTTTACCTTCTTTTTCATGCATATCATGTAAACCGCGTACAAAACCAGGTGTCCCTATTTTATCTCCCTTTTTGTAATTAAATGAAGATGTTGTTTTATATTCATACATGCGAGGTTCTTCACCATTTTTACCATCGTATGTAAGTGTAGCGCCGCCACCACCTAATCCAGATGAATGAGGTTCTGTTACTGCAAGCGCGTATGCGACACCTTCCGCTGCGTCAACTGCATTACCACCATCTTCAATAATTTTATTACCTACACGTGTTGCGATCGCATTGTTTGAAGCGACACCATACGTTTTTTGCTCATCAGAGGTTGCTGATTTACGGTTAGCAATCTTATTTTCATATAGATCATCTTTATCAAGTTTATCTTCTTTATTAAAAAAATAAAATATAAATGAGATTAAAATTGTAATCACTAAAATGACTGATAGTGTCACTTTATTATAGATATTCATACTACTTGGCCCCTTTAGATAAATATTGCTCCGTGGCTTTATTTAATTCATTTTTTTCGTAATTATCGAGACCTTCATTTGCTCTAGCAAATGTAACCATTAATAAAATAGCAATAATAATGAGTGTTGTAACAATAGGTAACCAATGTTGTTTAATATTCAAAAGAATACCCCCCATTCTTTTCTTTCAGATGAATTGTTTTATCTTTAATATTATTGTAATAACGTTGTGACTCCATACTATTCATATGATCTTTTGTTAATTTTCCATCTGCAGAGCGAACAGGTGTAATTTGAAATTGATGATGCTGACCATCCCAATCATGTTGAACAACTATACTTTTTTGATTTTTTGATAGAAAATCAGCAGAGGTTAAATTTCCTAAACTATAAAAAATACTAGCATGTTTATATTTCTCAATACTTTGTATAACTGTATTATGGCCAATGATTACATCTGCACCTGCATCAACTAATGCATGGGCATAAGCTTTTTGGCGATCTGTTACATTACGTTCGTTAGGAATCCCCCAATCTACGTTCACAACTACAAGATCATTGTTTTCCTTTAAGTTTTTAATTAATGGTACAAAAATTTTGGGATCTAAGCTAATAGATGTCGTATTTTTTAAAGGATCTTCATAATACGATTCAATATCTGTGAACGAAACATTAGCGACTTTTTTATTTTTAACTTTTTGTTGCACCGTTTTACTATTAATTGGATTCGAACCATTTCCAGTTAAAAAATTATAATCTGTTTGTGCTTCAACTTTTTTGGATAAATCTTGCGCTTGTACATTATCTATAGTGCTATTAATTAAATTGATACTTTTAATATTTTGTTTTTTTAAAAACATAATGTTTTCTATGTTTTTGTTTATATTTTCTTTAGGATTTTTAGAAAATTGGTTCACATATAAAGAAGCTGTGGAAAAATCACTTTGTTGTAATGGCTGTCTTAAACTTTTAAAAACATCATTTAAATTGACTTTTCTGATGTCATTATTCAAAGTGATATTTCCTAAATATGTATTTCTAATACTATTACCCGAATGTGGCATCGCCTCTACAGGTTCAACTTTAACAGCTCGAATAGCAAAAATTAGAAGTACTACTGTGATAACTAAGACAATAAACGTATACAAAAAGTTTCTTCGTTTATGTCGTTTCGATTGCTTAAGTAACCATTCGCTCGCTGATAATCGTTTTTTCTTTTTCATTATTATGCGCTCCTCGCTCGCGATTAATTAATAAAGCTATATAAGAACAAGATGACATAAGTAATACATGTTAATAACATTGTCGTAGCTAATGTAATTACAACACCTTGTTTTTGAATGGTATTGGCAATAATACCAGGAATAACAACTCCGATACCTGAAACCTCTACAACTTCAAATGGAGTGAGTGGATAAATTAAATCAAAAACAAATTTTAGAACCATACCAGTTAAAATCATCGCTGCAAATTTACGTCTACCATAAAGAATGACCCATCTACTAATACCAAACGTAACAATAAAATAAGTGAGACAACTAATGACCAACACAGATAGTAACATAATGGGTTGATCAAAAATAAGTGCTAAATAACCAGGTACAACAAGACCTGCGGGATTAATCCCAAATTTTTCTGCAAAAATTAAACTTAATACAATACCAACAAATAGGGAAAAGTATAATTCCGAACCTATCATTTTATTCTATCCCTTCTATAAATTCTGCTATTTTTCCACCTGGACCATGAATATTTCCAACACAAAATATGAGTGCCTGATGTGATTCACTAAGAATCGCTTTTTCTATATCTGAAAAATCATGATTTTCAAGGTTTATGTATGTTTTTTCAGGTAGATGTTGCATTAAATCTGTAACCATTTGCGTGCTTTTTCCTGTACAAATTAAGGTATCGAATTCGACGTCCTCAATAAAATTCTCAACGAACTGTCGCGTTCGATCCACCCTGTCAGAACGACAGTTAAGAATCACTACTTTTTTTGTATAAGGATAATCGTATGATTCTACTTTATTTAATATCGCTTTCGTAGACTGAGGCTCATTAGCAGCAAACGCATTAACAAATACATTTTTTGTGTTATTTGCATTAAAATATTTAATTTCAACCGCTCCTGGATCAGGAGGTGCATTTAACATGCCGCGCAGTGCAACGTCTTTTTCAACTCCTACAGCTTGCGCTACACCTAAAGCGATAGCGACATTATCAGGAAATACTAAATAATTAAATTTCCTTAAGTATGATTCAGGTATATCATTTTTATCTACAACAATAAGTTCAGTTTTACGTTTTTTAGCTTCCTTAGCAAAAAAGTCTGTAAACTCATCCTTCATGACTACTAATTTTCCATTTCGGGGAATCGTTGCAGTAAATGCTTGAGCAATATCTTGAAGTGTCGGCCCTAATACGTCCATATGGTCTTCCATAACATTGACAATGACACCAATATTCGCTTTTACTAAATCTTCTTGAAAGACAATTTGATAATCTGGATTCACTGCCATACATTCATTAACAAGCGCATTGCCTTTTTGCTTAACTACTTTTTGCACAATGTCTCTTTGTTCTCCTATGTTGGCGCCTTGCGGTTTTCTAAGGACAGGATATTCTTTCTCTGTAAACCAATACAACATTCTGGCATCAGTGCCTGTTGTTTTACCAATGACATGATATTGATCTTCTCGCAAAATACTATAAATCATTCTTGTAATAGTTGATTTACCACGAATACCATTAATATTTATTCGTAGAGGAATCTTATTTAAACGGTGTGTATGTCGCTTTTTCTCTCTAATTCCTAGAAATAATATCAAAGCGATACAAATGATAATGAGAATCAAACTGAAGTCCCTCTCTTTAAACATATTTTTTCTTTCATTTAATATTATCTTAATGAATGCGTTAAACACTTTAATAAGGGTATGCTATCATCTTAATATTTAGTCAGTTTTAAAAATGTAAATATTCAGTTAAAAATAGTATAAAATTATAAAAAAGTTAATAGAATATCAATATTTTCTCGAATAAATTATTGATTATTTCAAATTAATATCGACAAATTTAATTACCTTACATTTATTAATAGTAAATCGATAAATATTTACTTCTTATTTACATTTACTTAAAACTCTCATGTTAGTTTATAAGTAAACATTGCTATGACTCTAGGAGGACATAAATGGATAAATCTATGGCTAAACCTGTTAAAATTGCAGTTGGCATTTATCTTTCTTTAGTTTTACTGGCTTGTTCTAGTTATCTCATCTTTATTTTGATTGGCAGTCTACAAGGAAATGACATGAGTAATTCTGTATTAGATACTGATCATCGTTATATCAACAACAGTTCTCAATCTTCTCACGAGACAATCAATAAAAACAAATCACCACATTCGACTTCAAATTTTACTGAAATAGAAAAAGAAGATGCCCTATCTTCACATAACGATACTATTAATACTGAATATAAAGAAACAGATACTAACTCTAGAGAATAATACAAGTTAGTATCTGTTTTTATGTTTATATAAAATGCGAATTAATATGTTACTTACTGCTAGACTATTAATAAGTGACATGTTTTTATTGAATTTTGCTGAAATTTTACAACCTAAATATTCGATTTTCATTGTATTTCAAATTCTTAGAATGATATTCATTTTACTCATTATTTTATTATTATCTTTTTAAAAAAACAGCCTAGTCATGTGTGCTATCATAGATGTTTCATTCTTTATTCAAGTGCTTTTAAAAATAACACCAATGTTCAAACTAGTATTTAATCTTTTCCCATTATATTTTTCAGTTGTGTAAAGAACTTTTGACGTTCTGGTAATGGGAAAATAGGATAAATATGGAATAAGTTATAACCAGGTGTAAAATCATGTTTAATTCCTTTATCATTTAACATTTTAGAGAGCTTTAATGCATCTGGATATAACGTTTCTTTTGTGCCTATAAAAATAGATATACGACCAAGACCCTCTAAATCTCCGTTAATTGGCGATATTTTATAGTCTTCTATTGGCGTATCACCAGACCATAATTGAATGAAATATTTACTTCCTTCAATTCCTAGCATAGGATCTACTTTTTCATACTTTTTAGCTTCAGGATTACTAAATGTTGCATCAAGAACTGGAGACAGCATCACAATATGTCCTGGTTGTGGTAATTGTGTTTCTTTTTTAAGATATTGTGCAAATGATAAAACGATTTGACCGCCTGCTGAATCTCCCATTATCGTCATATGTTGCGGATTTTCAACTTCCAATATTTCTTTTTGATAAATATTTTTTAGTAATTCAAATGTTGTTCGATAGTCTCTGTGAGGTACTTTAGGATAAACAGGCATAATCACTCGTGCATCCAATTCTCCTGCAAGTTGATCAATAAAATCAAAATGATTATCTAATGGATCTTGGAACCAAGCACCACCATGAATGTAAAGCACAACATCTTGATGAGGTTCTCTTTTATCATTAACTATATATGTGACAGATCCATTAATACTTCTAGTATGCGCACGATGTTTAAATTCATAATCCGTCCCATCATATTTACCAGCTGTTAAAGGTTTAACTTCCTCTAATGCTTTTTTAGCATCATTCGTATTTTCAAATGTTTTTTTTCATTCCAGACATACGAATATATTTTTCAGTAATAAAGCTTTGATAACTGCGTTTTTCTTTTACTTTAATGTAAGCTAAAGTTCCAAGAATTGCAGATGTCGCTACGGTTAATAATCGTTTTTTCATCTTTTGACCTCCTATACTCTATATTATTATATACCTCAGAGTCGTTATATTTTAGTAAATCGCTTATTCAACTTTTAAATATTTAAAAAAGTAGTGATAAGTGCTATTCTAAATATAATTATCAGAATTTTTATTCTATTTTAGAAAGTAGGTTATGCTGAATGAAAAGAAATAAAATTGTGCTGATTGGTAGTGGATTCGTAGGTTCTGCGTTTGCACATGCAGTTGTAGCTAAAGGACTAGTCGATGAACTAGCTATTATTGATATTGATGAAGATAAAGCAAAAGCAGATGTATGGGATTTAAATCATGCTACACCTTTTGGTGATAAGTTTGTAGATGTACATCTTGGTTCGTATAGTGATTGTAGTGATGCTGATATCGTCGTGATCTGTGCAAGTGCAAAATTAGATAAAGGTGACACACGTTTAAAATTATTAGAAGATAATGTGAATATCTTTGTGCCTATGATTCAAAAAGTCATTGCTCATGGTTTCGATGGTTATTTTGTACTTCCATCTAATCCAGTCGATATTATGAGTTATGTTATAAAACGTGTGTCTCAATTTCCTAAGAATAAAATTATTGGATCAGGAACTTCATTAGATACAGCTCGCTTCGAATTTTTCTTAAGTCGCACGTTTGATGTGGCACCACAAAATGTCTATGCGCCTGTTATTGGCGAACACGGCGATTCTCAAGTAGCTGTTTGGTCTCATGCTCAAATTGCCGGTGAACCTGTCCTTGATTTACTGAATAAAGGAGTAGACCAAACCACGTTCAAACAATCTATCGCTTCGCAAACCACTCAAGTGGGATATGATATTTACGTTCGAAAAGGTACTACAAACTTTGGTATATCATTAAGTTTAGTACGTATTGTAGAAGCTATTTTATTTAATAAAAATGTGATTATGAATGTTTCAAGTTATCTTGAAGGTGAATATGGACTAAATGACCTTTATATTGGAACGCCAACAGTGATTAACGGTAATGGTGCTGATCGTGTCATTGAACTGAAATTGGAAGAAGATGAACTTACTCGTTTCAAACAATCAAGTCATATTATTTTAGAGCATCAACAACGTGCTGATGCTCTCATTGAATCAATTTTAAATAAATAGTAATAAAAGAGCCTAAACACAACAATTCATTTATCGTGTTTAGGCTTTCTTAACTTATTTTAAACTCTCATGCATTAAACTTAATTGGTGCTCAAAATCTTGCATATCAATAAAACGCGCTTGTCGATGCATTTCTTTTCCGTCCAAAAATATTAAGTCCACTGGAACAGTAAATATAGATAGTTCTCCCGCAATAGCTTCTACATTAGATTGATTGATAACAGCAAAATGGACTTTAGAATAATCATTGACGATATCTTCAATTTGTGGCAATACCGCATGACATACTGAACAATGATTCCGCATAACATGAATCACTACTAATCGATGCGTTTGAATAAATTGATGAAATTGTTCAATACTTTCAATATTTTTAGTCATATTTTCACCTACTTATTTAATTTAACGGTCTCGTTCTCTTATACATACTTATTTTACGATGTTACACTTATTTTTTCATCTAAATCCTCTTGTTAAATACGTTCAACAATAGTTCAATGATTTTCTCTTCAAAATAGAATACATCTTATTAAATTAATGTTATAATGTTTGTGAAATAATTCACAATTTATATTGGAGGAATCAACATGAAAGCTTACATCTATGAAAAACCTGGCGTAGCTAAGCTCGTCGATAAAGAAAAACCAGTTGTTACGGAAAGTACTGACGCTATTATTAGAATGGTCAAAACAACAATTTGTGGTACTGACTTACATATTATTAAAGGAGACACACCTGAAGTTCCTCAATATACTATATTAGGTCACGAAGGTATTGGTATTGTTGAATCTGTTGGTTCGAATGTCAATAACTTCAAAGTCGGCGATAAAGTCATTGTGTCTTGTATCTCATCTTGTGGCAAATGTTATTACTGTAAAAAAGGTATCTATGCTCATTGTGAAAATGGCGGTGGATGGATATTAGGTCATCTTGTTGATGGTACGCAAGCAGAATATGTGAAAGTCCCTTTTGCAGATAATTCTTTATATCATGCTCCTACTTCTTTACCTGATGAAGCACTCGTGATGCTTTCAGATATTTTACCGACTGGTTATGAAATTGGTGTATTAAAAGGAAAAGTAAAACCTGGTAGCACTGTTGCTATTGTAGGTGCTGGACCAGTTGGATTAGCTTCTTTATTAACTGCTCAATTCTACTCACCTTCAAAAATAATTATGATTGATTTAGATGATCATCGTTTAGCTACAGCCAAAAAATTTGGAGCGACTCATACAATTAATTCTAGTAATGTGAATGAAGCAATTAAACAAATCAAAGATATCAATCATCGTGGCGTCGATGTTGCTATTGAAGCAGTTGGTATTCCAGCAACATTTGATTTATGTCAAAAGTTGATTGGCGTCGATGGAACAATTGCTAATGTTGGTGTTCACGGCTTACCCGTTCAATTTGATATCGAAAAATTATGGATTAAAAATATCAACGTTACAACTGGTTTAGTTTCTGCTAATACCACTGAAGAATTGTTGGAAGCACTCAAATCTAAAATCATTCAACCTGAACAACTCGTGACACATTATAGTAAATTAAGCGAAATTGAAAATGCTTATGACTTATTTAGAAATGCTACAGATCATAAAGCAATCAAATTATTAATTGAGAATGATATAACTAAATAATGTTGTGTATTAAATAAAAAATAAAAGAGAAAGATTTCTTTTTGAATTCGTCGCCCTACTATAGCAAAGAGAACTAGCATTGAAAACCTTGAGACAACACCTTTTCAATTCAGTCATCGACCGCCAATACATTAAAAATGCCTGAGACACATATGATGTCCCAGGCTTGTTTTATTATTTAATTGTCATAATACGCTTACCAGGATCTACTGAATCAACATCATCGAATGTTAATGTTTTATCATCTTGATTTGTAATAATCACTGGTGTGACAACACTTGGCGCATGTTCTTTTAAGTATGCTAAATTAATCTTCATTAATGGTTGACCTTGTGTAACAGGTTCATTGACATCAACTAAACTTTCGAAGCCTTCACCATTCAATTTCACTGTATCGATACCAATATGAATTAATACTTCAATTCCTGTATCAGATTCTAAACCGATGGCATGTTTCGTTGGGAAAATTGTTTTAACTGTACCATCAAATGGTGCTACAATTTCGCCTTTTTCAGGAACAAATCCAATACCGTCACCCATCATTTTTTCCGAGAATACTTTATCTGGAACTTCAGATAATGGAATGATATGACCCGTACCTGGTGCATAGATATCCGTTTCTTTTACCTCTTCCAACTGTACTGGCTCATCTGATGTATCTTCAGTCACAGTGGTTTCACTAGGTTTTGTGATGTCTCCATTCATAATGCGTGCCATATCATGTTTAATTTGATCTGATTTAGGACCAAAAATAGCTTGCATATTATTTCCTACTTCAAGCACCCCTGAAGCACCAAGAGCTTTTAGTCCTTCAACGTCTACTTTAGACTTATCATTGACTTCAACACGTAAACGTGTAATACAAGCATCTAAATGCTTGATATTTTCTTTACCGCCCATTGCATCTAACACATCAAAAGGTAATTTACTTGCAGATGTATTAGCTACAGAGGCTTGTTTATCTTCACGACCTGGCGTTTTAAAGTTGAATTTAACAATTAAGAATCTAAATACAACATAATAAATAACAGCGTAAACTAATCCTACTGGAATCACTAACCACCATGGTGTTTTATTTGGAAGAATACCTAATAAAACAAAATCTATGAATCCTCCAGAGAATGTATATCCTAGATGTAAATGTAGTAGATAAAGTGTTAAAAATGATAATCCATCAAGTACTGCATGAATAAAGAATAATAATGGTGCTACGAATAAGAATGAAAATTCTAACGGTTCAGTAATACCAGTTAAGAATGATGTTAAAGCTGCTGATAACATCAAACCTCCAACTACCTTTTTATTCTCAGGTTTAGCTGTTTGATAAATTGCTAATGCTGCTGCTGGTAATCCAAACATCATAACAGGAAATTCACCTTGCATGAATTTACCTGAAGTTAAATGAACACCTTCACGTATTTGCTCAATAAAAATACGTTGATCTCCTCGAATAATTTCTCCAGCTGCATTTTTCCAAGAACCAAATTCAAACCAGAATGGCGCATGGAAAATATGATGTAAACCAAATGGAATAAGTAATCGTTTAATAAATCCAAATAAGAATACTGCCAATCCAGTATTAGATTCTAACAAACCTGTACTAAATGCATTTAATCCATTTTGAATGAATGGCCAAATCCAAGCCATTGGGAAAGCTAAAATAAACGATGTCGTTGCCATCATAATCGGCACAAAACGTTTACCCGCAAAGAACCCTAAATACGATGGTAAGGAAATATTATAAAATTTGTTATAACACCAAGCTGCTAGAGCCCCTATAATAATCCCACCAAACACTCCAGTTTGAAGTGTAGGTATGCCTAAAACATTTGCGAATCCTTTAGATGGGTCTTCCAATTGTGCTGGCGTAACATTTAAGAATGCTCCCATTGTTTTATTCATAATAATAAATCCGACAAAAGCAGCAATGGCTGCTACACCATCTCCACCTGCTAGTCCTATTGCTACACCGAGTGCAAAAATGATAGGTAAGTTATCAAAAATAATACCACCAGCACCTGTCATCATGTTAGCAATATTTTGAATTACTCCATTTTTAATAAATGGAAGATAATGCTGTAATGCTTCACCTTGAAAAGCTGTTCCAATTGCTAGTAATAATCCAGCTGCAGGCAAAATTGCCACAGGTAACATCAATGCTTTACCAATACGTTGCAATTGTCCAAATAGCTTTTTAAACATTTTGATTCAATCCTTTCAATATATCTTTTTTACGCATTAAAAAAGCATGACCAAATAAGCCCATCATTTATGACAAAAATAATGATAGCTTATCTGCTCATGCCTAATCGAATAGTAACACGCAGTTCTTTTTTAACAATTTAATTATACCTATAATATAAAACGTTTTCAACATCTTTTTTATTAATTATACCTATAATATAAAACGTTTTCAATATCTTTTTTACTAATATTTTACATTTTTTATAATTTAATTATTTATAAAAAAAACACTGACAAAAGCATTACTTTCGTCAGTGTTTCGAATCTATGTCTTATAAGAAACGTTTAGCAGCTACAGAGATTGGTGGTACTTTATCGAAGTCAAATTCTTTGTCTTCTGTGATAGATCTGTAAGCCCATTTACCATAACCATATGCTTCTTCGTTAACGATTTGACCTGGTAATGGCGCAGCGTTTGGATCAACATGTACATCAACAACAGTTGGTACATTTTCATTTAATGCTGCTTCAACAATTTCATCAATACGGTTAGGGTCTTTTAATACATAACCTTTACCACCAGCAGCTTCAGCGAATTTAGCATGATCCATATCAGAGAAGTCGATGGCATATTCTAATTCACCAGCAGCTTGTTGTTCATATTTGATGAATGATAATTGTTTGTTATTTAATACGAAAATTGTCATTGGTAAATCGTATTGAACAGCAGTTGCGAAGTCTTGCATTACCATTTGGAATGCACCGTCACCAGTAATTGCAATTGCTTGACGACCTGGGTAAGCAATATTAGAAGCAAGGGCACCTGGAAGACCGCAACCCATTGTACCTAACCATGCTGAGATAATAAATTTATTATTAACATTTAAGTCTAAGTAACGTGTACCCCAAACAGTTGAAGTACCAACATCGATTGAGTATACAGCGTCATCTTTACTGTAATCATTGATAGCTTTCATTAAGCGTTCTGGACGAATTGGAGCACTTGTATTATTCATGTCTTTTTCCATCCATTTATCCCATACAGCTTTACGTTTTAACGTCTTGTCTAAGAATGAACGACGAGGTACTGGTTTGATTGCTTCAGTTAATTGATGGAATGCTAATTTAACGTCGCCAACAATACCAACATTAATATCGAAACGTTCACCGATTACGTTTGGATTTGTGTCGATTTGAATCGCTTTAATATTTTTCTTAGGTAAGTAATTTGCATAAGGGAAGTTAGTACCAGCCATAATTAATAAATCAGCATCTTGAATAGTTTGGTAAGACGTTTTTGTACCAATTTTACCTAAGTTACCCACACTGTATGGATGTGAATCAGGTAAAACAGTTTTAGCTGGTAATGTATGAATTACAGGGATTTTAGCTGCTTCAATGAAGTCTTGTAATTCAGTTGAAGCATTTTTTGCACCTACACCAACAAGCATAACTGGTTTTTTACTTTTGTTAATTAATTTGGCAGCTTTTTTAATGCTACGATAAGATGGTGTTGGTAACACTGGTCTAGACGTATCTACTGGACGATGTGTAGTGTCTTTAATTTTTTGAGTTAATAGGTCATTTGGACAAATAATAACTGCTACACCATTTTTTTCATATGCAGTACGAATCGCTTCATTTGTAATTTCAAATAAGTCATCACCTTTTTGAACTTGGTGATGGAATACTGCTACGTCGTCAACCATTTTAGAAATGTTAGTTTCTTGGAAGAATTTTGTACCTAATAATGTACTATTCGTTTGACCTGTAATAATAAGTTGAGGTACACGGTCCATTTTAGCGTCATACATACCATTTAATAAGTGAACAACCCCAGGTCCACCAATACTTAAAGCTACACCGATTTTACCTGTTAACTTTGTATATGCTGCAGCTGATAAGCTTGCAACTTCTTCATGACGTACATGATAAAATTTGAAAGTATCTCTAACTGTTCTTAAATTATCTACTACTGCATCAACTGAGTCACCTGGAATACCCCATAAGTGATCAATATCCCAAGCTTGTAATGCTTTAACTAATGCTTCATTTGCTTTAATTTTCGCCATTGATTAAATAGCCCCTTTCCTAAATATACATTTTATTTCTGTATTCCCTTTAGTAAAACAACTTAATCATAATTGGAATAAGAATTGAACTAATAACTGCTGTTAAAATCATTCCAATTGAGCTAAATGCGCCAGATTCGATGTCGTGTTCTAACGCTTTTGCAGTTCCAAAAGCATGTGATGCATTTCCGTATGTTAAACCTCTCGCGATTGATGTTTTAAATTGACCAACCTTAAGTAGCATTGAACCCATCATACTACCTATCAATCCAGTAGTAATGATAAACAGTACTGTAATCGTATCTGTACCTCCAAGTTCTTGAGAAACTTCAATTCCTACAGCAGCTGTGATTGATCTAGGTAATATAGTTACGATTGTTTCTTCTGAGTAACCTAATAACTTTAACGAACTAAACACTAACACAAAATTCAATATCACGCCAGCCATGACGCTTGAAAAAATGACCCCAATATTTTCTACAATCTTATCTTTATTTTTATAAAGTGGATAAGCAAGACATACAACAGTGGCATTTAATAGATGGTTAATCCATTGACCGCCAATCATGTAATCGTGATAGTTTTGACGTGTTAAAAGTAAAACAATAATTATTCCAAGTGAACCGATTAATGCTGGATTCAATAATGGGTTATTATATTTACGTTGTAATATTTGAGCAAGTTTATACATTACAACAGTTAATAATATCATTAAAACGCCTTTTAATATATCCATTTTTAATGATTTCCTTTCTTAGTATGAGGTTTTTTCTTAGACATTGTTTCAGCAATAAATCCAGAAACAAGTGCCACACAGCTTGTACCAATAATAATCAAGAGGAAGAAAATAATATAACTTGTAGTGATATTAGAAACAATATCCATAATTCCTACAACTGAAGGAATAAAGAAGAAGACCATTGTGGTTAATAAGAAGTCGGCTCCTTTAGAAACCCATTCAACGCGAATAATTTGAAAATGTAATAAAATATAAAATAATATCATACCGATAATACTTCCTGCTAATGGTATATGTAGCCATTTTTGTAGCAGTGAACCTATAATACTAATCGCTACCACCAATACGATTTGAAGAATAATCTCTATAATATTTAATGCTTTTTTCAAAACGACTGACCTCCATAAATTTGTCGAATTTGTTACAGCGATTTTTTAGTCTATATTCAAAATTGTAATCTATATTGACAGATTATAAAAATATTGATTTTATATATAACTTATAGTTATTTTCTATGGAACCGTTTTAAAAATAAAAAATAGTGAGAGAACCTACGTTAAGGTTTTTCACTATTTATAAAAATGAACCGTTTACTTGTTTTCCAATCTCTCAGTCATAAATTTTATCCATTTAGACGTTGCATAACTTAAAAGTTTATCTTTTTTCCAAATTGCTCCAAGTTCCCAGCTCATACCTGAGTCTTCAATTTTTATACTTTTAATCTCATCTTTTAACATCTTGGCAATATGTTCTGGTAAAATACTAACGCCTAATCGTGCTATTACTAAATATTCAATGAAATTCCATTGTGATACATTGGACACTGTATTTGGGATAAAACCAGCATTTTTTGCAGCAGCTATAATTTTATCATTAAGATAAAAGTCCTCATTGAATAATATAAAATCTTCATTTTTCAAGTCAGCCATAGTAACAGATGAACGCTTAGCTAACTGATGTTCTTCACTCACTATAAGTCTTAAATCTTCACTATATAAAGACACATAATCAAATGTGTTCTCATCTATAGGAATGGTCGTAATGCCAATGTCTATTTGATCGTTAACCAAACGATTTTCAATCGATTTACCCCCACTTTCATTAAGACTATAGGTAACGTTTGGATATAATTTATGAAACTCCGCTAAAATATTAATAAATTGTTGCATATCCATCACTGCTGACATTCCAATATTAATATGGCCTGTTTCTAAACCAAGCAAGCCATTAATTTCATTTGGAATATTATCATATAATGCTAAAATCTCTTCACATTTTTTATAAAACACTTTTCCTGCATCTGTAAGAACTAAATAACGCTTTTGTCGATCGAATAAAGGCATGTCTAATTCATTTTCAATATCTTTTATTGCTTTACTTATAGTTGGTTGAGCAATATATAAAGATTTAGAAGCATTCGTCATACCACCTTGATTCACAACTTCCATAAAATATTTCATATGCTTGATATCCAATTGCTCACCTTCTTAAAAAATTCTTTTTTTATTATACATTATTTTTGTAAGAAAAATGTAAATTCATTAGATTTTGAATTCATTCGATAACTTACTCAAATATGTATACTTTATGGAAAAATAATATTTATAAATAAATTATTTTTCATATAAACAAAACTATATTTTCAAATTACAAAAAATGTTATAATCAAAATCGGCTCAAACGAATATGAGGTGATGAATTGAGCTTTTACGAATTTATGCAAAATTTTATAGGCGATGACACACCATTAGGTGAATTGGTAAATTGGATTAATCAAGATAACACTTTTCCTAAAGACGTGAAGAGCCAAAACGAAATATTGCTATATTTTCGAACAAATCCGTGTCTTGAAAACATACCGGTGACTAGTGTTAAAAGAGCATTAGCTGTTTTTAACCAATTCACAGATGTATGATTTCAACAAAATGTAGTTATACATTACATGGAAGTATCATCTCACTAAGGCGCCCTCGGGGCGTCTTTTTTATGCACAAATTTAGCTACAATATATTACGTATATTTCAGAAGTATTACAGTTATTTGTATAATTCATTCCTTATATTGTATTACAACTTTTTAAATAATATTATTATTTTAGATTTTAAATTATTTAATTTTTGAGGAGAACTTAATGAAAATTAAAACATTCATTTTACGTCTAATATTAGCTACGACAATTATTTTTACTGGCACTTATACATATCAAAATGTTGAACATACACATACTTCTGAAGCAGCTGGTTATAACTATTATAATAAATATCAATGTACTTGGTGGGCATATAAACGCCGTGTTCAATTAGGTAAACCGGTTTCAAATCAATGGGGCAATGCAAAAAACTGGTACTATAGAGCTCAACGTGCTGGTTATAGAACAGGACATAAGCCTAAACGCTATGCTATTATGCAATCATCTGCAGGATATTACGGTCATGTTGCCATCGTTGAACGTGTTTACAGTAATGGAAAGATTCTTGTTTCAGAATATAATTATAACCGTCCACTAGCATACAGTACGCGTTATATTAGTGCATCTGCTGCGCGTAATTACAATTACATTTATTAATTGACACAACATAATAAGCCATGAAAGTTTAGTGATGGAATCTCTTCCATTTCTAAATTTTCATGGCTTATTTTTAAGATTGGCGTATTGATTTTAAAATGCGTTCTGCCGCTTCAGTATTTGCTTTAGGTTCTTGTTTGAGTTGCTCAGCAACTTTTGAAATTTCTTCACTTTTAGCGCCTACAACAATCGCTAATGATTTATATTGCAAACTCATATGTCCTTTTTGAATACCTTCTGAAACAAGGGCTCTACAAGCTGAAAAGTTCTGTGCTAAACCTACTGCAGCTACTACATGTCCTAATTCTCTAGCAGACTCAACGTTGAGTAAGTCTAAAGACGCTTTCGCAACTGGTAATACTTTCGTTCCTCCGCCAACAATGGCTAAAGTCATCGGTACTTCAATTGTGCCCACAAGACGTCCTCGGGCTTCATCATATTTCCACGTAGCAATACCTCTATACTGACCATCGCGTGCTGCATAAGCATGCGCACTTGCTTCAGCACCTCGTGTATCATTACCTGTAGCTAGAACAACGGCATGAATTCCATTCATGACTCCTTTGTTATGTGTTGCTGCCCGATGAATATCGACTTGTGCAAGCACTGACGCACGTTCCATTCTCTTAGCTACTTCTTCACCAGAATAATCGCCGCGATTTAAATCATTGATATCAATCTCACCTTCTACCCTTACAACAGAAGACGTTGCTTGATTAGATAAGATACTCATTAATATCTCTTGATCTGTTAACTCATTTTTTAGATAGGCTGTCACTGCTTCTAAAATGGTATTAAGCATATTTGCACCCATCGCATCTTTAGTATCAACAAATACTTTAAGAGACAATAACTGTTCATTAGGAAATGCATCTATGTCAATACCACGATAACCACCTCCACGATGGATGATAGAAGGATAGGCTTCATCTGCAATACGTTTAATTTGGTTTTCTTGTTTTTGAATACGTTGTGTTAAGTCTTCTGTATCTTTAACATCATCAAATACGATTTGTCCGATCATCAAGCGTTCACTTTTTATCGTTTTAAATCCTCCAGTTTGGTTAACAAGTTTCGATCCATAACTCGCAGCAGCAACAACTGATGGCTCTTCAACCATCATAGGTACCACATATTCTTTCTCATCTACGATAATTTTAGGTAATAACCCAACTGGTAACGTACCCTGGCCAATGACATTTTCGATGAGACTGTTTGCCACTTCCTCATCAATAACTGGATTGCTTAATAATGTTTGATAATTCGTTTTATCTAACCATCCGTAGTCTACTAATTGTTTTAATTTATCTTCTCTTGATAAATGGCGAAAGTTTTTATCTAAACTTTTCATATTAATGTACTCCCTTTTCAATCATTAAAGCAATGCCTAGTCCTCCACCAATGCAAGCTGTTGCGATACCTGTATGTTGATGTTCTTGTTCTAAAGCATTCACAAGTGTTGTAACGAGACGTGCACCACTTGCGCCAATAGGATGTCCTAATGCAATGGCACCACCATAAATATTTAAAATGCTATCAGGAATTTTTAAATGATCCTTAACAGGTATACTTTGAGCTGCAAATGCTTCAGTCATTTCTATAATATCAATATCATTAATGTGTTGATGTGTTTTTTCTAATAATTTTTCTACTGCATAAAAAGGTGCATAACCCATGTATTGTGGATCGCAACCTACTTCAGCGTAATCGCCTACTATGCCAAGAATTTCAAATCCATGTTCTTTTGCAAATGTTGCTTCCATTAAAATAAGGGCAGATGATCCATCATTAATACTTGAAGCATTACCACCGGTGACTGTTCCATTCTCTTTAAATATTGTTTTCAAAGTAGATAATTTTTCGACACTACTATTTGGTCTTATACCTTCATCAGAAGTCATCTCATTACCTTCAGCGTCTGTCATTTTTATAATTTCATTATCAAATTTACCTTCTTCAACTGCCTTTGCAGCTTTAGCATGAGAATGGTTAGCAAACTCGTCTTGCATTTCACGTGTTACATGATATTTTTCGGCTATATTTTCTGCTGTGACACCCATTGGAACATAATGGAAAGCATCCGTTAATCCATCATGCATAAAACTTTCTACAGGATCTTCTCCGTCTTTTAAAATAAGTTTAGGTGCATTAGTCATACTTTCAACACCACCAACAGCAACGACTTTAGCTTCCCCTAACTGAATAAGTTGCTTCCCTAAAATAATTGCTTTCAGTCCTGAACCACATACTTCATTAATCGTCATCGCTGGAGTTGTATCAGGAATACCTGATTTAATAGCAATTTGTCGTGCAGAATTTTGTCCTATACCACTTTGTAAGACATTTCCGAAAATAACTTGTTCAATAAGAGCTGGATCGATATCAATTGATTCAATAGCTCCTTTTAAAGCTGTTGTACCTAGTTCAACAGCTGAATAATTTCTCAATTTCCCTTTATATTTGCCAATTGGTGTTCTTTTAGCACTTACAATAGCGATTTGTTTCATTCTTTATCTCCTTGCCTGTAATATAGATATAATTGTATTTTAGTAATTTATTTTGGTAAAATACAGAGTATTGTATTGTTAAAATTAGACTATTCGAAAGGATGACATGCCTGTGAATATAGGTATCGATAAAATCAATTTTTATGTCCCTAAATACTATGTAGACATGGCGAAGCTTGCAGAGGCTCGTCAAGTTGATCCAAACAAATTTTTAATTGGGATTGGACAAACACAAATGGCAGTAAGTCCAGTATCTCAAGATATCGTATCAATGGGAGCCAATGCTGCTAAAGATATTATAACAGAAGATGATAAAAAACATATTGGAATGGTTATCGTTGCTACTGAATCTGCTATCGACAACGCTAAAGCCGCAGCAGTTCAAATTCACCATTTATTAAATATCCAACCTTTTGCACGTTGTTTTGAAATGAAAGAAGCTTGCTATGCAGCTACACCTGCAATTCAACTTGCTAAAGATTATCTTGCAAACCGTCCTAACGAAAAAGTATTGGTCATTGCAAGTGATACAGCACGTTATGGTATCGAGTCAGGCGGTGAACCTACACAAGGTGCTGGTGCAGTGGCAATGTTAATTTCACATCAGCCTCGCATTTTACAATTAAACAATGATGCTGTTGCTTATACAGCAGATGTGTATGATTTCTGGAGACCGACTGGTTATAAATATCCACTTGTTGCAGGCGCATTATCAAAAGATGCATATATTGAATCATTCCAAGAAAGTTGGAAAGAGTATGCACGTCGTGAAGATAAATCATTATCCGATTTTGAATCATTATGTTTCCATGTGCCTTTTACTAAAATGGGCAAAAAAGCATTAGATTCTATCATTAATGATACTGATGAAACGACTCAATCTCGATTAACGTCTGGTTATGAAGATGCTGTATACTATAATCGCTATGTAGGTAATATATATACTGGATCACTTTATTTAAGCTTAATTTCATTACTTGAAAACAGAACTTTAACTCCCGGTCAAACAATTGGATTATTTAGTTATGGTTCTGGGTCTGTGGGAGAATTCTTTAGCGCCACAGTAGTGGAAGGTTTTGAACAACACTTAGATAAAAAAGCACATCAAACTTTATTAAATGAGCGTCAAGAAGTATCTGTAAAAGAATACGAGTCGTTCTTCAGACGTTTTGATGATTTATCTTTCGATCATGAGATTGAAAACGTAGAAAACGATAAAAATATCTTTTATTTAGAAAAGATTGAAGATGATATTAGATATTATCATTCTCCTGAATAATGTATATCACTCAGATATTAAAAAAGGTGGGACGACGAACTCAAAATGAATTCGTCATCCAATCTCCCCAACACATTATAAACGCCTAAGATAACGAATTATGTCTTAGGCGCCTTTTATTTATGGTTTAGTTGTGTATAATGGTCGATATAATTGACTCATATTCACATTTTCAATTTCTAACAATTTAATTTTATTATCAATTGTTCCACCATATCCTGTTAAACTACCATCTTTTCCTACAACGCGATGACAAGGAATAATAATAGAAATTGGATTTTTTCCTACCGCTCCACCTACAGCTTGTGCAGACATTTTTGGTTTGTTTAATAATTGACCGATATGTTTGGCAATCGTTCCGTAAGTAGTAAGCTCTCCATATGGAATCGTATTAAGATAAGCCCATACTTCTTGTTGAAAAGGTGTACCATGAGGTTGTAAAGGAAAATCAATCTCTGGATTATTTCCTAAGAAATAGTCATCAAGCCATCGTTTTACTTTTTTAAAAATATATAATTCATGATTTGTAGGAAAACGTAAATGTGTGTATTGATATAAATATTCTAATTGCGTCACTACTTCTCCGTCTGTAATGATTTCTAAATTACCTACTGGAGATTGATAAAGCATTGAATAAGACATATAGCTTCCTCCTTACTCTATTGTATTGTAATAAAAAATAAGAAGCGAGACTGAATTCATTTGAATTCCTCTTCTCGCTCCCATTAATCCATTCTGACACATTTATTAATAACTTTTTAATACTAAGTTTATTTTAATAACACAATAATTCTTAATTGAAGTTATATAATTCATAACCTTTATCTTTAGCATATTCTAATGCTAAAATTTCTAATATATTGATAAACGCTGGCTCATCTTTCACATTTACATATTGGAATTTTAATCCATAATCTTCAGCTGTGATTGATTTAATATCGTCTTCGCTTACACCTTTTTGTTGAGCTAAGCCTTTTTTAAATTTTGTTGTGCCTACACCAGATTTTAAGTTATATTGTCCCATTTTATTAAATAAGTCTTTCGTAATAGGTTGATAACCTGTTGAATATCCTCCAGTTTGACCTACAAATATTGGTGTTTTTTTATCAAAAATAACATATACACCAAATTTATCTTGAACTTTTTCACGATCTTGTTTACTAAATGATAAAGCATTATTTTTGTCATACTTAAATAATTTTTTAAGTTGCTTTTTATTATCTTCTTTAATTTGATCTAATCTTTTACTACCTTTCATATTATACCATCCTCCAGTATAGAGTATTTTTATCTTTTATCGAATTAACATTGAATCATTCTATAAAGAATACTATTTTTCTATAATTTTTTAATTTTTATTTATAATTCTAATTAATTTCTTTAAATTTTGTATACCCTATTCATCCTAGTTAAAACTTTTCTATATTGTAAATTATTTAATGCTAAACATAAAAAATCATTTCTTTTATTAAATTATAATTTATTAGTTATTCTCTATTTATTTATAGATATTTCTATTCTATAATCATATATTATGTATCTCTATATAAATATTTTATAGTTTACATGTTAGGGGAGAAAGACATGAATGATAAAGATTTAAGAGTGATAAAGACTAAGAAAGCGTTAACGAGTAGTTTATATGCTTTACTAGAAATAGAACCCTTCTCTTCTATTACAGTTCATAAAATTTGTGAAAATGCTGGTATTCATCGTACTACATTTTATAAACACTTTTATGATAAATATGAACTACTCGTCTATTTACTTGAAGTCATTGGAAAAAATTACTTTGCAATTGATATTAAGGAACGTATTAATCGTCCGTTTCAAGTTTTGTCTAATTCATTAAATCGTGAAACATTGTCTAGAATCGAATACATGCAAGAAGAAGATAATGAATACAACAAAGTTAGAAATCAGTTTCTTATAGATATTATCAAAAATGATTTTTATGAAAATATGGATCGGATAGCACTTGAAGAAACCATTCCTAAAAGCTTAGTTTTCTATGTTTTTGGTTCAATTATAGATGGTTTTTTAGAGTGGCAAAAAAATGAGGAGACAACACTTACACCTAAAGAAATGGATGAAATTTTTCATAAATTAGTTAATATTAAAACGATTAATTAATGATCAAACAATCGTTATATCGTTTTAGTAAATAAAACCCGTCGAATTAATTCAACGGGTTTTATTTATTATTAATTATTGTTTTTTATATGATTTAATTTTAATTCATTTAACTCGCTAGATGCATTAATATCACAACTACAATCTGTATCACAACCACCACATTTTCCTTGAGTAGAGCGATTAAAGAATTTATATAATGTATACGCAGCGTAACCAAAAATAGCAACAAAAATGATTACGTTTATTAATAAAGTCATTGTCATCATCCTTATATAAATAGTTTTGTTATTTGATAAAATGCAAATGTTAATATATACGCTGTAAAAATTGGATAAATTAATGCTGTAAGTGTCCATTTCCATGATGTTGTTTCTTTACGAATTGTTGCAACAGTTGAAATACATGGCACATATAATAATATAAAAATCATAAAGGCATAGGCAGATAAAGGTGTGAACTGTTGTTGAATGACATTCACTAAACCACCTTCACTAGAAGAATACAGGATAGCCATAGAACTTACAATGACTTCTTTGGCTAAGAATCCTGGAATTAACGTAGCGCCTGCTTGCCAACTACCAAATCCTAATGGAGCAATTAGATGTCCAAAGAATTCTCCAATACTATGCATGAAGCTTTCATCAATCTGTACATTCACCCCATGAGGACCGATGTAACTCAATGCCCAAATGACTACAGAACCACCAAAAATAAATGTACCTGCTTTTTTAACAAATCCTTTTGCTTTTTCCCAAGTACTTCTCCATAACGTTTTAACTGATGGCACTCTATATGTAGGTAGTTCTACAATAAATACGGAATTCTCACTTTTAAGAATAAACTTGTTAAGTAATGTACTTACAATTAATGCCACTACAATTCCTAATACATATAAACTTAGCACTACAAGAGATTGATACTTTTCAAAAAATACTCCTACAAAAATAGCATATACTGGCAATCGCGCCGAACATGACATGAAAGGTGCAATTAAAATAGTGATTAGTCTTTCTTTTTCATTTTCAATACTCCGTGTTGCCATAATACTAGGTACATTACAACCAAATCCAATAATCATTGGAATAAATGATTTACCACTTAATCCTATTGATTCCATTGTTCTATCCATTAAAACTGCAATTCGTGCCATATATCCTGAATCTTCTAAAAGTGAAATAAAGAAGAATAATACAATAATTTGTGGCACAAATACTAAGACTGAACCTACTCCAGCTACAATACCATCTGTAATCAAATTCTGTAGAAATGGCGCAACATGTATATAATGCATGCCTGCCTTTAACCAGTCTGTGAGCGGTCCGCTAAAGAAAGCATCGAGCTGATCTGATAATGGTGTTCCTATCCAAGTAAAGGTCGTTTGAAAAATCAGCCACATAATGACTAGAAATATTGGAATACCTAAGTATCTATTCATTATTATTTTATCGAGTTTTTCAGTTAAAAATTGCTGTTCTTCATTCGGATATTCAACGACACCATCTAATAGACGATCAATGTATTGATTTCGAATTATTTCAATATGTTGTCGTATTGATATATCTAAGTGTTGACTTAACTTCTCTTTAATAGGTTCAATTTGTTCGGAAATGACTGAAGGTAGTTCTCGCTCGATTTCCGGATTGTCTAATAAATACTGAATTGCTATAAAGCGTAAACGTTTTGAAGGATATTCTGTATGTGCTTGAATGATAGAAGTCATTTGCTTAATCGCATCTTCAGTTTCTTTACCATAACTGATTTTGAAGTTACGTTTTTCTTTTGGATTTAAAAAAGACAATTCATTTAGCAATTCCTCCGTACCTTTTCCTTTACGAGCAACAATGGGAAATACAGGTACTTTCAGTTTTCTCATTAGACCTTCATATTTAATTTTAATACCTCTTTGCGTTGCCACATCTACCATATTTAATCCAATGATAATAGGTTCATTTAATTCCATTAATTGTATTGTAAGTTGAAGGTTTCTCTTTAATTGACTGGCATCAATAATGTTAATCATACCTGTAAATGTATTTGTCATCAGATAGTCTGTGACGATTGTTTCATCTTTAGAAATAGGTGATAAATCATAAATACCCGGTAAATCGATTAAATTGCCAATATCTTTCTTTAATTGTCCAACTTTCTTTTCAACTGTAACGCCACTCCAGTTTCCAATGTATTCATACGAACCGGTTAGTGCATTAAACAATGATGTCTTTCCTACATTTGGATTACCTAATATACAGAAGCTTTCGTGCATAGGCTTACTCCTCTAACATAATTAAACGTGCATCACGTTGACGAATGCTTACACATTGGCCATTAATTTCAACAACACTTGGTCCATTTAACAAGCACTTTTGTTTAATACTGATTTTACTACCTACATTTAAGCCAAAGGCACCTAAACGATATAGCATATTTTTATTTTGAATATCAATTTGTTTAACTACATACTTTTTATCTTTTGATGCAGTGCTTACATTTATCATTCCAGTCACACTTTCTATTTGTAATTAATAATCATTCTCAACACTTAAATGATAACCTTTTTCACTTACTTTTACAATCATTTATTTATTCATTTTTCATAAATTTTATATACGATTCATACATTGTTTAGCGTATTTATTTTCTTATTTAGACTATAAAAAAAGCTATGGAAAATCGAACGAATTCGACTTTCCACAGCACCTACCACTTAGTTATGTTAGAACATCTCTGATACGACTTTTTGTTCTAAGAAGTTTAATAAATAGTCAGGACTGCCTGTTTTAGCGTCTGTACCTGACATTTTGAAACCACCAAATGGGTGGTAACCTACAACAGCTGCAGTACATCCACGATTTAGATATAAGTTACCTACATCAAATTCATTTACAGCTTGAATCCAATGTTCACGATTGTTTGTGATGACCGCTCCTGTTAAGCCATAATCTGTATCATTTGCAATATCAATGGCTTCATTAAAGTTATCGAATTTGGTGAAGCCAACTACAGGGCCAAAGATTTCTTCTTGCATCACTTGATCAGAAGATGTTAATCCTGAAATGATTGTTGGATGGATAAAGTAACCTGTTGAATCATCCACTTCTCCACCAATTTCAATTTTTCCTTCTTTACTACCAATTTCAATATATTTTTTAATTTTATCGAATTGTTTTTTATTAATAACAGGACCCATAAATGTATTATTGACAGTATTACCTATTGTTAAATCTTTTGTTAACTCAATTGCTTTTTCTAAGACTTCATCATAAACAGCGCTATGCACAATGGCACGTGAACATGCTGAACACTTTTGACCGGAGAATCCGAACGCTGACGTTACAATAGAGTGTGCAGCTAAGTCTGTATCTACACCTTCATCTACTACAATCGCGTCTTTACCACCCATTTCAGCAATCACACGTTTTAAGAAAGTTTGACCTTCTTGCACAACTGCACTACGCTCGTAAATGCGTGTTCCTGTTGCACGAGACCCTGTGAATGTCACAAAATGTGTATGCACAGAATCAACTAAGTAGTCACCAATGTCTTTAGGATCACCAGGCACAAAGTTTACCACACCTTTAGGTAAGCCTGCTTCTTCTAAAATTTCAATCAGTTTATATGCAGTAAGCACTGTGTCTTCAGCAGGTTTCAATAACACTGTATTCCCTGCAACCACTGGTGCTAATGTTGTACCTGCCATAATTGCAAATGGGAAGTTCCAGGGTGGAATGGTTACACCTGTACCAATCGGTTTATAGAAATATTGATTGTGTTCACCTTCACGATCTAAGACCGGTTTACCATCTGCAAGTTCCATCATTGAACGAGCATAATATTCTATAAAGTCAATACCTTCAGCCGCATCTCCAACTGCTTCATCCCAAGGTTTACCCGCTTCATACACCATGACTGCTGCAATTTCTTCTTTACGACGACGAATTATTGCTGCGACACGAAGCATTAATTCAGCACGATCTTTGTGTGACCATTTACGCCATGCGTCATAAGCTTTGTTTGAAGATTCAAATGCGTTATCTACATCGTCTTTTGTCGCTTTTGACACTTTAGCTACTAATTCAGATGTATTCGCTGGATTAATTGAATCGAATGTATCATCTTTAATGATATGTTCACCATCAATGACAATAGGAAGCGTTTTACCTAAACTATGTTTTACTTTTTCTAACGTTTTTTGAAATCTTTCAACATTTTCTTGTACAGAAAAATCAATACCAGGTTCATTTTTGAAAGGTACTACCATACTTCATTACCCCCTATATGTTTTTAAGTATTTAAATTCATTCTCTAACCCTTTGTTTCTTAATCATGATATTTTCTATCATTAACTTCATTTTACTATGCTTACTCCTTCATTTGCAACCGCTTACAAAATTGTTTGTTTGACCTTTTATTCAAATACTAATGTAGCCCTATCAATACACTTTATTATATAAATAATTTATAATTTAAATAAAATAAAGTATAATAATCACAACACAATTAACCGACATCTAGAAAAGGAAGTATATATATGAAAGCACTTATCACTGGTGGAGCAGGCTTTATTGGCTCCCATGTAGCAGAATATTTTATGAAACATGACACAGAAGTACATGTTATTGACAATTTAAGTTCCGGTTTTTTAAAGAATATACCTTTTGTGAACAATGAACATATTTATATTAAAGACATCACCGATTTTGAATTTGTAACACAGTTAATACAAAAAGAACAATTTGATTTTGTCATTCATTTAGCTGCTATGGTGAGTGTAGTAGAAACTATCGAAAAGCCAGAATTATCCAATCGTATTAATATAGATGCTACTGTCAATATATTAGAAGCAATTCGAACATATAATCCAAATATTAAAAAAGTCATATTTGCTTCTTCTGCAGCTATTTATGGTCATCTACCCGATTTACCTAAATCCGTAGAACAATCTAAACCATTTCCATTATCTCCATATGCTATTCAAAAGTACGCTGGAGAACAATATGCTAAGATTTATAATCATTTATATCAAATTCCTTGTACTTGTCTAAGGTTCTTTAATATTTACGGTCCTAGACAAAATCCAACATCTGATTATTCAGGAGTCATTTCTATTATGAATACTAAGTTTTTAAATCATTCAACCTTTACATTTTATGGAGATGGTGAACAAACACGTGATTTTGTTTATATCGATGATTTAATCAATGCTATATCAATTGTTCTTAATACTACTCTAACGGATGGTTTTATCTATAATGTAGGCACAGGAACACAAACAAATTTGAAAGCTGTTTTTAAATCGTTTGAAAATGGCTTTGATTATCATATACCTTATCAATTTGAAGCTCCACGTCTTGGAGATATTAAACATTCTTGTGCTGACATTACCCCACTTAAATCATTAGGTTACAAACCTAAATATAGTATTGAAGAAGGTATTACAGCTTATTTGACTTATAATAAACATAACAACATCAATATTTAATAGAAAAACGGTTAGCTTTTATTAATATGCTAACCGTTTTTTACTATTTGAGTAGCTTATAAAATTCTTTAAGTGCTAATTGATTATATTCTTGTGCGTTAAACACTTCATATTGAGATGGTTGTTTTTGAATACACTGTTCTAATGCGACGGTGATATCATCAACATCATGACTCACAAGAGTACCATATTTACCATTACCGAGTACATAGCGGTTTGCTATAATATTTGACGCGATAATATTAACTTTTAAAGTTAATGCTTCAAGTAATACCATTGATTGTCCTTCATAATGAGACGTTAAGCAGAAGACGTCTGCTTGTTTCATGATATAGTATGGATTCTTCCTTTGACCTAATAAAAAGACATGTTTTTCTAATTTCAACCTTTTTATTTGTTGTTCTAATTGAACACGGATAGGACCTTCCCCCATAATATATAACTTTGTATGCGGATGACTGACATGTACTTTACTAAATGCATCAATAAGTAAGTCGAAGCCTTTTTCAGGTGATAATCGTCCTGCAGTTACAATTTTGAAATCTTCTTCCTTAAATGGTACTGAACTTATATCTCCATTATTGATGCGTACGAGTACGGATTGGTGTTGTTTTTCAAATTTTTCAGAGTCATCTAATTTTAATTGATTGATTTTATTCAAATTAATCACATTTCTGGAAGTGACAAATTTCTTATTCAATGATTTATCATTCATCTTCTGTTTATTTTGATCTTTAGAAGCATCGGATACACATACTAATTGATCAAATTGCCTATACAGCGAGAGTACACCTTTTAAATTTTGATAATGTATTTTAACACCGTTAACTTTTCTTTTCATATCTGCTTTAATATCACTATGTAAATAAATCAATTTACGTTTTACTTTTGTTGCTAAAATTAAATTAGCCCAAAACATAGAATACCCACTAAAATCAATCGCATAGTCGAATTGGCTATGACCTAATACTTTTCGTATTTCTCTTTCGTATACTTTCTTCGGATATATCAAATGCTCTAACGTACTTTTTAATCCTCTCTGTCTTACGAAATCGATCCTATACGTTTCTTTCAATGATGCTGCTAATGGAGGTACTCTCAAAATAATTCTAACGTTTTTATTAATACTATTTAAGTTATTTAAAACTTCAAGATTTTTACTTTTATTAGTAAACAATGTAATGTCATATGTTTCATAATCGACATTTTCTAATAAATTAATGATAGACGTTGTAATACCATTATTTTTCATACCACCAGGATAAATTAACACTCTTTTCTTAGCACAGATCTTACGTTTAGGACGCTTACGTTTACCCTCAAATAGTATGTTAATAAGTGTTTCAGTAACAGTTCCATCATCTAGATAGGTATATTGATTTTTAAAATATTGATATTTTTTCTTCACTGAATCTTCATCATATACTTTTTGCTTAATCGCTGTAATCACATCTTCAATATGATGAGCGACAGGACCAGGTAGGTCACGATTAGCAATATACATACCTCGTGATGATTGATATTCATCCAAATCTGGAGTATAGAAGACAATCGGTTTATTGGTTACTAAATAGTCAAAGAAGATACTTGAATAATCTGTAATCATTAAATCAACGATCGCTAATATTTCATTGGTATCAAAATAATCAGGAATTAAATAAGGTTTTAAACGTTTTATTTTAAGCGCGTCTTTATATAAATAAGGATGTACTTTGACTAATACTTGATAATCTAGATGATGTTTAAGTTTTTCAACTTCTTCAACGATATGATTTAAACTTGCCTCTGGTGCATTGACATCCTCGCCTCTCCAAGTTGGACAATACAATAAAATACTTTGTTCTTTACTAATATGAAGATAATGATTCAACTCGCTAATCATGTCTTTTCGATTTGAATTTAAAGTTAAATCGATTCTAGGATATCCAATTTCCAAAAATTCTCCACCATAAATATTTTCAAGTCTAAAGGCTCGTTTAAAAATCGTCGTCGTATGGTGATTAGGACTAATTAAGTAATCGCTGCTTAAAAAGTTTTTAATAATATTTTGAGAACCATATAGACTATTTTCAATGTCTAATCCCATATATTTTAAAGGTGTCCCATGCCATGTATTGATATAGATTTGCTTTGGCTTTTTAATGAAATAGGATGGAAAAGTAGAATTATTAATTAAATACTTACTCTCCGTTAATGCTTTCAAATATTCTCTTGATTCTTTAATAACAAACTCTACATTTTTATAGTGCTTAAATCTTGCTTTATAAAATAGCAATGTTTCGTTATGATCTACTACCCATATGTGTTTATATTTACGATAACGAGGTTGCTGAATTAAACTTTTAAATATTGCATATGGACTATCTGTGATACTTTTTCCATCTCTCACTTGATATAATATCTGATATTCCTTAACATTATTCTTTTTATAATATTTAGCGTAAGTCATTACTTTACTTGTATAAGCAGATTTATTTTTTCTTTGTATTGGCGTAAATAAAAAATTCAATTTACGTCTTAATTGATTTGTAAGACATGTCTTAAGTGTCATATTCATTATCCTTTCTAAGTTGCTTTTATTTCTCTTAAGTTGTTTCATTAAAATGAATTGAACGATTTCAATGATGCACATATAGTAATACACACATTCAGCACTCTACAATTATATCATTTAATTATATTATATAATAAATATTTAATTTCAATACACATTGTTATTTTATATAAAAAATCAACCTTTAAGTATACGTGTTCCTACTTAAAGGTTGGTTACTATATTATTCAAAATGATTAGGCATATTTATTGTTTCATTTTGGTCAATCGTTCTTATCACTTTTGCTGGCACTCCAGCAGCTAAACTATTCGGTGGAATATTGTTTGTTACAACACTACCTGCTGCAATAACTGAGCCATCACCAATTGAAACGCCTGGCGTAACTGTCACACTCGCACCAAACCAAATATTACTTCCTATATGAATAGGTTTTGCCAATTCCCATCCTTTATTACGATCTTGATAATTAAGTGGATGATGTGCTGTATATAGTCCACATGATGGTCCTATAAAGACGTTATCGCCAATCGTAATGCCACCACCATCCATTAAATAACTATTGCTATTGATAAACACGTTTTCTCCAACTTTTATATTCCAACCATAATCTGTGTCAAATGGACTGCTGATTGAAAGTTGTTTCGCTTCATAACCAAGTAATTCTTTTAAAATCGCTTGTCGTTTTTCTCTATCACTAGGTCGCGTATGATTATATTCAAAGCATAAGTCTTTAGCACGCTGTCTGTCCATTCCTAATTCCTTATCAAAATTAGCATCATACCATTCGTGTGCTAACATTTTTTCTTTTTCAGTCATTATCTTTTCCTCTTTTCTTTTTATAAATATAAAAAGTATTCTCCCTACGCTATACGTAGACAGAATACTTTATTATCTTCATAAGTACTACATACTAAGACGTAATATAGTCACCGCCATTAACATGGATAATTTGACCTGTAATATAAGAACTATCTGCATAACTTGCTAAGAATACATAAGCTGGCGCAAGTTCAGCAGGTTGACCACGTCGACCCATTGGTGTATCTCCACCTTGATTTTCTACCTTATCTTCATCAAATGTTGATGGAATTAATGGAGTATAAATTGGACCTGGCGCTACACCATTAACACGAATTCCTTTTTCCATCAATGATGTTGCAATAGAACGTGTGAACGACACAATAGCACCTTTCGTTGCTGAGTAATCAATAAGATGACCAGAACCACGATAAGCCGTTACACTTGTTGTATTAACAATTGCATCACCTTTACTTAAATGAGGTACTGCAGCTTGTGTTAAGAAAAACATCCCAAAAATATTTGTTTTAAATGTTTCATTGAAATGTTCTGGTTTAATATCTAAAAAGTCTTCATTAGGAAATTGCACGCCGCCATTATTTACTAATATATTGAGACCACCAAAATCGTTAACAACATTTTCAATAAGTTCTTTTGATTGATCAGCATCTTTTAAATCATGAGAATATGCTTTTGCTTTAACGCCGATTTCTTTTAAACGATTGACAGTATCTTCAGCATCTTCATGTTCATTATAATAACCAATAGCTACATCAGCGCCTTCTTTGGCATATAAAATCGCTACTGAACGACCAATACCGGAGTCACCACCAGTAATTAATGCGACTTTTCCTTTTAGTTTACCGCCTGCTTTGTATTCTTCCATTTCAGCAATAGGTCTAGGATCCATGTCTTTTTCAGAACCTGGTTGTTTTTCTTGTGTATAACCTTTAATTTTTTTATGAAAATCTAATAAGTCCATACATCTTCACTCCTTCTTTATTTACTTAACCGTTCCCATTTCTTTAATTTTTAAAACAAAATGATTACACTTACTACTTTTGAATGATATAAAGTCCATACTACAGATGCATGAAATTTTAACATAGAATCTTTATAATATAATTAATCTAAAAATGACTCATATAGAGATAAAAAAGGAGTGTTACAATATGAAAGGCATTCTAAAGGGTATCATTACTATTCTTATCATTTTAGGGCTTGTAAAAACAGTTCAAGATCATGATTTAATGAATGAAGCTAACCAATACTATAATGAAGCTAAAAGTGGTGAACTTATACAATCTATCACTCACCCAAATTTCAATAATTTTAAAGATTTAGATTTAAGTCATTTTAAACCATCTGATTTCTTTTAATATTCATAGCTATCATGAATAAAAGAACAATGTACTCATTTTATTTAGAGTAACGTTGTTCTTTTTTTATTAAGCAAGGTCATTGACTAATATACCCTAAGGGGGTATATTGAAGATGGTAGGAGGACAAAAATATGACTCAAAATCATCAAATTACCTTGAATATCATTGGTATGACATGTGCCGCTTGTTCTAATCGTATTGAAAAACGATTGAATAAAATAGATGGCGTTCATGCTCAAGTGAATCTGGCAACTGAAAAAGCAACCATTGATTATCCTAATGATCAATATGAAGTAAGCGATTTTATTGAAACGATCCAAAAATTAGGATATGACGTTGAAACAGATAAAAGTGAACTAGACGTTATAGGTATGACGTGTGCCGCTTGTTCTAATCGTATTGAAAAAGTATTAAATAAAACAACAGGCGTTAAGCAAGCAACAGTCAATCTAACCACAGAACAAGCAACGATCGATTATTATCCAGGTCAAACTGATGTTGATACGCTCATTGGACGAATACAACATCTCGGCTATGATGCTAAACCTAAACAATCAAAAAAAGAACAAGCTTCTCGTAAAGTTCAAGAATTAAAAAGAAAACGTAATAAACTCATTATTTCAGCAATATTAGCTTTTCCATTACTTTTAACTATGCTTGTTCATTTATTTAATATACCGTTACCTGAAATATTTATGAACCCTTGGTTTCAATTTATCTTAGCCACTCCCATTCAATTTATTATAGGATGGCAATTTTATGTTGGCGCATACAAGAATTTACGTAATGGTGGTGCCAATATGGATGTTCTTGTAGCACTTGGTACTAGTGCAGCTTATTTCTATAGTATTTACGAAATGAGTAAATGGTTATTAGATTCAAACACACAGCCCCACCTTTATTTTGAAACCAGTGCTGTTTTAATCACTTTAATTTTATTTGGCAAGTATTTAGAAGCACGTGCAAAATCACAAACAACACATGCTTTAAATCAATTATTAAATTTACAAGCCAAAGAAGCACGTCTTATTAAAGATGATGGAACAGAAACAATGGTTCCGCTTCAAAATGTTCAAGTTGGAGACACATTACTTGTTAAACCAGGAGAAAAAATCCCAGTAGATGCGAAAGTCATTAAAGGGACAACAACAGTAGATGAATCTATGCTAACTGGAGAATCCATGCCTATAGATAAAACCGTTGATAATGAAGTGATTGGTGCAACACTAAATAAAAATGGTGTCATTACCGTTCAAGCAACAAAAGTAGGTCAAGATACTGCTTTATCTAATATTATTAAAGTAGTTGAAGAAGCGCAAAGTTCAAAGGCACCTATTCAACGTTTAGCAGATATAATTTCTGGCTATTTCGTACCTATTGTTATTGGTATTGCCGTACTCACTTTTATCATATGGATTATCTTCGTTCATCCTGGTCAATTTGAAGATGCACTCGTTGCCATGATCTCTGTATTAGTCATTGCTTGTCCATGCGCATTAGGACTTGCAACGCCAACTTCTATAATGGTTGGTACAGGACGTGCAGCAGAAGAAGGTATCTTGTTTAAAGGTGGCGAATATGTAGAACGTACTCATCAAATTGATACAGTTGTATTTGATAAAACGGGTACATTGACACATGGTACACCAGAAGTGACTTACTTTAAAGGTGATGATACTTTATTACAATATGTAGCTTCTGCTGAAAATAATTCTGAACATCCCTTGGCAACCGCGATTGTTAAGTACGCTAAAACAAAACAGCTTACTTTAACAAATATAGAGCACTATGAAACATTACCAGGTCATGGTATTAAAGCTACAATCAATAATAAGACATTATTCATAGGCAACCGATCATTAATGTCAAATCATCATATTGATACAGCATCTTTATTAGATGAAATTACCCAAATTGAACAAAAAGGACAAACTGTCATGTTGATTGCATATGATCAGATATTACGTGGTTATATCGCTGTAGCAGACACTGTTAAATCTGAAGCCAAAGTTGCAGTTCAAGAACTAAAAGACATGGATTTACGTACGGTAATGATTACAGGTGATAACCACTCTACAGCTCAAGCTATTGCAAATGAAGTTGGTATTGATCATGTTATCGCCAACGTTCTTCCGGAAGATAAAGCTAAACATGTTGCTCATTTTCAAGATAAAGGTGAAAACGTTGCGATGGTTGGCGATGGTATTAATGATGCACCTGCTTTAGTTCAAGCAGATATTGGTATTGCCATGGGAACAGGTACTGAAGTCGCAATTGAAGCAGCTGATATTACTATCTTAGGTGGAGACATTGCCTTAGTACCTAAAGCGATTCACGCAAGTCATAAAACGATTCGAAATATTAAACAGAATCTTTTTTGGGCGTTCGGTTATAATGCTGCTGGTATTCCTATTGCTGCTATGGGCTTACTCGCTCCATGGATTGCTGGTGCAGCGATGGCATTAAGTTCTGTAAGCGTTGTAACTAATGCATTACGTCTAAAACGAATGAAATTATAAATGAATTTTAAACTTTATACTTTCATAAAAATTTAAAAAGCGTAAAATATGGGTATAGTAATTATGAAATATTCGGAGGTGACAATCAATGATTAATAAAGTCATTAAAGTAGATGGTATGAGTTGTGACCATTGTAAAAATACAATCGAATCAGCATTAGCTAAAATTAATGGTGTCAGAACTGCTGAAGTAGACCTTGATAAAAACGAAGTTCGTGTAGATTATAATGATGAACTTGTTTCAACAAAAGACTTACATGACGCTATTGAAGATCAAGGCTATGATGTTAAAGAATAATAAAAAAGTTGGAGGTAATACTCCAACTTTTTTTATTTTAATTTACCCTTAGTTTAGTCGTACCACTAGTTAAAACATCCATAGTTGCATCAAGTGCATCTACTATGAGATTTTTGACAGCTGCTTCTGTATAGAAAGCAATATGTGGTGTTAAAATAATATCTTCTCTTTTGATAAGTTGCTTTAACAGTACATCATCTATCTCTTTTCCACGATAATCACCTGGGAATAATCCTCTTTCATATTCATATGTATCTAATGCAGCCCCTTTAATTCGACCACTATCTATAACAGAAAGTAAAGCTTGTGTATCTACAATTGATCCCCTTGCCGCATTCACAAATACGGCACCTTTTTTAAAATTTGAAAAAACAACGTCATTAAACAAATGATGATTATATTTCGTAGCTGGAATATGCACGGTAACAATATCAGCTTCTTTAATTGCTTCTTCTAATGTATCTTTATAATCAACGAATTTTGCTAAAGCGTTATTTGGAAATGGATCATAAGCAACAACCTTGCTGTTATAACCTTTTCCAAAAATTTCTGCCACAATCGAACCTATGCGTCCAGTACCAATTACTGCCACAGTTAAATCTCGGATAGATTGTGATAATATAGAAGGTTCCCAACGAAAGTCATAATTATGCACTTTATGTTGAATACGTTTTTGATACCTTACAATATTGATGGCTTGTGTAACAGCAAATTCAGCAATTGAACTTGGAGAATACGAGGGTACATTTGAGATAATGATGTCGTACTTAGTAGCTAAATCTAAGTCATACGTATCAAATCCTGCACTACGTTGTGCAATTTGCTTAATTCCATATTGTTTCAATTTCGCAAAAATCTCTTCTGAAATTGGATGTTGTTGAGATAACGATAGACCATCAAATCCTTTTACAGTATCAACTGTTGTCTCTGTTAACATTTCTTTGGTTAAATCAACATCAACATTGTTTTGTTTCGCCCACTCGTTAATATATGGTATATCTTCATCTCTTACACTCATAATTTTAATTTTGGTCATATATTGATCCTCTTCCTTCATAATTTTTTAACTATGCTTTGCTTTATACATATCAGCTAGGTCAATTAACCTACTAGCTGCTTCTTCTAACCATTTATCATCTAATGCAAGTGAGATACGCACGTAATGTTTTCCATTTTCACCAAATGGTATACCTGGAGCAACTAAAATAGATTTCTCTTTTAATAAATATTGTTCAAAGGTTTCACTATCATAACCTGGAGGTGTACGTAACCATGAATAGATACCGCCTTTAGAATGCACAAATGGTAGATGGGCTTCACTTAATTTTGCTTCAAACTTATCTCGACGCCGTTTAAATGTTTCATTCTGTTCTTCTAAAAATTCATCATAATGATTAAGTGCATACGTCGCTGCATCTTGTAACGCACCAAACATTCCAGCATTTGTATGCGTTTGATATTTCTTTAATGCTTGAATCATGTCTTTATTTCCTACTGCAAAACCCACTCGGAAACCTGACATATTATATCCTTTTGAAAGTGAGAAAATTTCAATAGCGACATCTTTACCGTGTTCTGAAGCAAGTATGCTTGGATTTTTAGCATCAAAGCCAAAAGCACTATAAGCAAAGTCGTGCACAATTTTTGTATTTGTACCTTTGAATCGTTCAATTGCTTCATCAAATACTTCTTTTGTAGCCGTTGATCCTGTTGGATTATTGGGATATGTTAAATAAACAAGCGTTGTGTTGTCTAGTACTCTCTTATCTACATTATCCCAATTTGGCAAATAATCTGGAGGATCTAAATTTAATGGAACCGGATTGGCATCTGCGAGCATCACTCCTGCTAAATAATCTGTATATCCAGGATCCGGAAGTAGCACATTTTCTCCAGGATTAACAACACATGTAGGTAAAGCTACTAGTCCATTTTTTGTACCATATAAAATACATACTTCATCTTCTTTATCTAATGTCACATTGTACTGACGTTGGTAAAAATTAACAATGGCCTCTTTAAATGATTCTTTACCATGAAAGGCACCATATTTTTGATTTTCAGGAATCCGAATCGCTTCAGAAAAATGCTCAATAATACCTTCTGGTGTTTCACCATCGGGAATGCCTACTGCCATATTAATAAGTGGTAAAGGGCCATGTTCTACTTTACGTCCCATCGTTTTTCCAAAATAGCTATCAGGAATGGCTGCTAATCTTTTTGAAATAACCATGTTATTCCTCCTTAAATAAAAAGCTATATACCACTTTTGTGTGGCATATAGCTTCATGAGATATATGTCACTTATCTTTGAGGTTATTTATTATCCTCTTGGAGTTAGCACAGTACTTTATATTTATGAAGCCTGTTGCTGAAGTTTCATTGGGCCAAATCCCTTCACTTCTCTCGATAAGTTCTTACGTATTAAGTCTTATTTTAACATTACACTGATAATTGTCAATTTTCAGATTTATTTATTCTATTTCATATTTTTTATATCTTCTAACATAGCCTCTGCTGTTATTTTAGCACTTGTTAATACAATGGGTACGTCTCCGTCTGGATATATGCTTGCTTTACGCCTGAAAAATATAAATCTATATAATTACAGGACAGATAATAATTATTTTGTGTCTCAGTAAATTCACTAATAAAGTATTTAATATATCATTTATTTTAATATAGGCAGACGTTCTCACAAAAATAATAACTGACAGTATAGAAAACCAATGAACTAGTTCAATACATCACATTACGATAGTCATCTTATAAATAAACATCTTCTTTAGTTAAATTTTTTTATCCATTCATCGTTTAGAATATACATGACATTATTTAATAAAAAAGAAGTGGGATAGAATTCACTTTGAATTCGTCGTCCCACTTCAGCAAAAAAGACTAAAGTTGAAAAAGCTTAAACAAGCACATTTTCAATTCAGTCATCAATTGTCAATATATTAAAAATACCTGAGACATTTAATAATGTCCCAGGCTTTATTTCAATAACTCGATATCCTATCCAGTTATCTACTTAAATCTTACCACCAACCGTTAGCATTACGGAAAGCAATTGCTGCATCCCATGAACCGTAACGTGATTTAGCATAGTTAGCCATACCTTGAGTTTGTGATGCTACTGAACCAGTACCCCATGATTGATTAGTTTGGCCTAAACCATGGTATTGACCATTAGAAGCATTTGGGTTACCGCTTGATTCTGGCATTACGATAGCGTTCCAAGCAGCTTCAGTACCACCGTTAGCTAAGAATTGAGCTTTAACTGATCCACCAGTTGAAGCAGTTGAGTATGAAGTTGTTTTTGGTGCTGAGTATGAAGTTGTACGAGCACTGTAGTTATTGTAGCTAGACGTTCTTTGTACTGGAGCTGAAACAGCTTTTACATTTGAAGTGCTAGCTTGATTATTTGAACTTACTGATTGAGTTGAAGCTTGATTATAAGACTCAGTGTAGTCAGTAGTTGATTGAGCTGTGTCAGCACCACCAGTGTAAGTATAGTTCCAAGACCAAGTGTTACCATTTGAAGTAAAGTTATATTTGAAACCGTCTTTTACGAATGAAATGTCATATGCACCAGCTTGTACTGGGTGAGCATTTAATTCAGATGGGTTATTTTGAGCTAAGTCAGCTAAATGAGAATAGTTAGTTGTTTGTTCTGATGCATGTGCACTGTGATCGTTTGTTAAAGCATATCCTGTTAAACCTAAAGTTACTGCTAATGACGAAGCGATTACTGTCTTTTTCATAATAAATAATTCCTCCAAAATTGAAATATATATTTTCGTTATGTTTCGTTCTTTGTTTAAGATTAATTTCTGTTTTGATTTGTTGTTTAACTTTTGACAATAGCTACTATAACACAAAATTCATAGAATAGTATTACGCTTTTTTTACAAAAAATTACAATTAATCCATCATTTTGTAATATTGAAATATATTAAATACTTCTTGTAATATATAAAATCTATCAATATGGAGTTTATTTTTATTATAAATTAACGTTTTACAATACTTTCTTACAAAAATTACAATACTTTAACATCATTAGTAATATTACAAATTAATGTTTTGTTACATTACTGTAATATTTTTAAAATGTAATTGGCTATTTAAATTCTTTACTTTTGATAAAAAAACAAGAGCTTGCACGTATTCAGTTTCCTTATTATTTTTAATAATCTTTTACTCCCCAAAGTACCTTTTCACAATTACGAATAATATATTTTAGTATCTCAATACGAGAGGTTTTTTTATGATCAGCAGGGACCACAAGCCATGGTGCATAGGATGTATTTGTTTTCTCAATCATATCGTGACTTGATTCCACGTATAAATCCCATTTTTCTCTATTTCGCCAGTCTTCATCTGTAATTTTCCATTGTTTATTAACATTTTCTTGACGATCTTTAAAACGTTTTAATTGTTCTTCTTTATCTAATGTAAGGAAGAACTTTAAAATAATCGCTCCTTCATCTGTCCACATTTTCTCAAATGCGTTTATTTCATCATATGCACGTTGCCATTCATCGATAGTAGCAAAACCTTCGACACGCTCTACCAATACACGACCATACCAACTTCTATCGAATAATTCGATGTGCCCTGTTCTTGGCATTTCTTTCGCAAATCTCCATAAATAATGATGTTTTAATTCAACATCTGTAGGGGCACTAATGCCATTCACTCGATAACCCGTTGGATCTAATTTTTCTCTAATTCGTTTAATATTTCCACCTTTACCAGCTGCATCCATACCTTCAAATACTAAAATAAGTGGAATCTTTCTATCATATAAAGCGAATTGAATTTCTCTCATACGATTTTGCAATTCCTCAATGAGCTGTTTATATTCATCTTTTTTTACTTTATCCACCTTTCTATCAAAAAGGTGTGTTTTAAAATTAGAATGAAATTTACCGTCTCGCTGTTCTTCTTTTTGCTCATGCTTCTCAATCGCTGTTTCAAGACGTTTGATAATATGTTCATACATTGTTTCAATCGCTTTTTCTCTTTCGGTATAATCAATGATTTCCCATGCTTTATCATTTTTTATAAATTGACGCATGTCTTTAAGATAAATATCTGTTGAAAGTACATTACTATATTCTTGAACTTTCCAACGCGTCAATGGATTATCTTTGGTTTGTTGAATATGTTCTTGACGTTTTTCTTCATTAATTTCTATGAAAAACTTAATGATTTCATAGTGATCTCGTTTAAGCATATTTTCAAAAGAAGAAATTTGTTGTTTGAGTACATCATAGTTTTTATATTTGGCGTGTTTAATTTTATTTTCTCTATAATCTAGATAATGAGAATACCAACTTCTAAAATAAATATTTATATCACCTTTTTTAGGTAAGGTATTCCAATATTTTTGTAAAAATTGATATCTTAAATCATCCTGTTTAGGTGACTGTGTCGCAATAAATTGTGTATACTTCGCATCTAAATTTAATAATAACTCATTAGATAAGCGCGTCTTCCCAGATGCAGGTACACCTTCAAATAATAACATCACTGGAATGCCTAGTTCATGTGTACGTCGTGTTAATTCTGCTGTTTTTAATGCTAAAGCTTCAATTTTTTTCGCCATTAACCCTTCATCCTTTTAATCTTTTTTCTATTTTATTGTAACATTATTGGCGTTTATCGTTTAAATTTAAAAATGCCTGAGACAATTCATCATGTCCCAGGCTAATGCGTTTATCCCATAAATTTGTAAATATCATTTGTAAATAATTTTAAGACTCTGCGTAAAATAACATCTAGTATAAATGCTGTTACTAAAGGTACAACAAAAAATCCAATAATAATTAGTATGATACTCATAACAGCTGAATCGACGTGTAAAAATTTAAATGCACTAATCGGCCCAATCATACCAATAAATCCAAACCCAGCAGACTCTTTTGTTCCAGCAATACCGATAAGACTACCCACTACACCAGAAACCGCTGCGGTAATCAAAATAGGTAGCATAATAATTGGATATTTCACCATATTTGGCATCATCATTTTCACGCCACCAAAGAAAATAGAAATTGGTACTGCAACACGATTTACTTGACTTGTGCCAATAAGTAAAACCGCTTCAGTAGCTGAAATACCAATTGAAGCTGAACCAGCTGCCAAACCTGTAATACCAATGGCAATAGCAATAGCTACTGTTGATAATGGGGAAATAATAATAAAACTAAATACCATTGAGATTAACATACACATCAATACGGGTTGTAATTCAGTGAAACTATTAATCATATTACCAATCGCAATATTTATAGTATGTACATATGGTAGGATGAACACACCAATTGTAGCTGAGATACCTCCAACAATTGTTGGATAAACAATTAATGCCATACTTCCTACACGTTTTTCAATAAGTAGAATAAATAAAACTGCAATTGCAGCAGTAATCATCGTATTGATTAGATCACCAATACCTGCAATAATCCAAGCCCCATTCTTAAATTGAGCAGCACCACTTCCTACATAAGCTGCACTTGATACGACTGCAATCGCAAGAGGAGTCATATTAAATTTAATCGCAATTAACGCACCTACTAATGCTGGTACAGTAAATTGTAATGCTTGAACAACATGTAGTAATGTTGCAAAAATAGGATGGTGATGCATAAGAGCTTTAAAGATTTCACCTAAAATGGCATTCGGTACTAAACCTACCACAATCCCAATAGCCACTCCGGAAAGTACTCTAAAAATAAAATCTCCAACGCTTATTTTTCTAAGTTCTGTTGTCATTCTTATACCTCCTATAATATTTTGTTGTTGTATTAAGTAATGATAAAAAATACTATAACACATTTTCTAAATTTTCAGAATATTTATTTTATCATTTTCTTAAATTTTTCTAGTTTTATGGATATTTTAAGAATTTTGACCAACAATATATATGTAATTTAAAAAGAAAAAACAAATTTCTTCTATTATAATAGTTTAAAATAGAAAGAGTAATCATACTCTTTGACAACCTTCTTTGTTCGTTTAATAATTTAAAGTAATCACATTTTAAAATGAAAGGGGTGTCTTTGTGCCAAGCAATAAAATGGATCCAAGAGTCATACGTACAAAACAATTACTCGTAGAAGCATTTCTAAATGTGTCACAAGAAAAAGAAATGACCCAAATTACAGTAAAAAATATTACTGACCGTGCTACTGTTAATCGGGCTACATTTTACGCACACTTTAATGATAAATATGAAATATTAGATTATTCATTATCAATGACTGTTCTTAAAGATATTAAAGAAACGTTGTCTATTTCAGAAACGCTCAATGGTCAGATTATCTCTAAATTATTTGTCTCGATAGCATATTATTTGGAAAATGTACAAAATGCTTGCAAACTCAATCGTGAGACATTTTGTAACCATGCTCATAAATGCATTAACAACGAGTTGGAAGCTATGTTTACCCTTATGTTACAACATAAATATCCCGAGCACGATTCTAGTATTATTGAAAATAGCGCAAGCTTTTTAGCCGCTGGTTTATGTGGACTGGCAAGACATTGGTTAAATACAAGCGAACTAAGTGCTGAGCAATTTATTAATCAAAACTTACCATTTTTACTTCACCATATTACAAATCTATAATTCTATAAACAACACTTACAGTCTTAATGATTGTAAGTGTTGTTTTATAGAAAAGCATGCGACTTGCATAAAATGATTATTTACGTTATATTATAAACAACACTTGTTGTTTAGATAATAAGTGTTGTTTAAATAAAGTTTAGTTAGGAGGGATGATATGTCCAAGATAGAAAATCATGAGGGTTTTAAACGTACCTTTAAAAATCATAAATTAACATTAGGTCTATCCATACCATTTGATAGTAAAAATAAAGAGTATATTGATTTTAATGAACAAGTGAAGTTTGCACAACAAGCTGAACGATTAGGATTTACAAGTTTATTCGTGAGAGATAATCCACTTTATAGTCCTCATTTAGGGCCCGTAACTGAAAATTACGACCCATTTGTTTTCCTAACGTATTTAAGTGCGTTTACCTCAAAAATTGCACTTGGGACCAGCAGTATTGTGGCAACACTACGTCATCCTATCCATTTAGCTAAATCAGCAGTCTCACTTGACCTTATTTCCAATCAACGTTTATTACTCGGTATGGCTACCGGTGATCGCGCTTTCGAATTCCCTGCATTTAAAGTAGATGAAAGTGCATTAACAGAACGTTATCAAACAACCATTCAATCATTAAGAGCGCTTTGGCAATCACATTCTCCCAACATTTCAAATTCAATTTTTGAATTATATGAGGATTCTGGGTTACAAGTATTGCCTAAACATCATACGATTCCGATGTTTGGTACAGGCTACTCAAGACAATCCATGTCCTGGTTACAACAGCATATGGATGGTTGGTTATTTTACGCCCAACCTTTTCAAGATCAAAAGAAATTAGTTGAAGCTTGGCACAGTGATACTGACCGCTTCAAGCCATTTATGAATATTTTAATGATTGATTTATCCCGAAATCCAAACGAAACCGTAAAACCGATTAAAGGTGGTTTCCGTACTGGACGTAAAAATTTATTACAAATATTAAAAGCTTATGAATCCATTAATACAAATCATATTATCTTAAGATTTACAAATGATGATCGTGATATCGAAGAACTCATAGAAGAAGTTGGAACGTATATTGTACCCCACTTCCCAGCTCATACAAATTAGGAGGAATAAATAATGAGAGAATTACTAGATAGAATTAATCAATTAGCAAATAAAGAAAAAGTTGAAAGTTTGAGTGTTGAAGAAAAACAAGAACAACATCAATTAAGACAAGAATATTTAGGAATGATTAGAGGCCAAGTCCTTCATACATTCTCAACTATGAAAGTTGTCGATCCACTTGGTCAAGACGTTACACCTGATAAAGTGTATGACTTAAGAGAAGAATACGGCAACATTCAAAAAAATTAAAATTTTATTATCAAGACTTAGACTGCCTTCAAAGTTCTGACTTTGAGGGCAGATTTTTTATGTCCATATTTTGAGTAAAGTTCTTAATTGAATCACAGCTCATTTTGTTGAAACCCTTTCCTAGAGAAAATATAAAGTAGTTCTTTGATTTTAATAATTAAAACTACTTAATGAAGTGATTGCTCACTTATGTTCGTTTATGCGACTGATTCTATATGCCACTCAACAAATATATTTCATAGTCTATCGTAGAATAGTTCAAGCCACAAATATTTATTTATAAGATATATTCAGGTATAGAATCAAACATCATAACTTATCACGATAATAATTATGATATTATATAAAATAAATATATAATAATATATAAAACAACTAAGAAGGTGCATCTATGAATAAAGTATCATATAATTTCCCACCATCAAGAATTGAAAGAGCAAAAGATAAATTAAAAACATTTATTTATAATGAATATTATTTTAGTCCTGGCGATAAAGTATTAGAAGCTGGATGCGGGGATGGGGCCATCCTATTCAAACTTATTGAGAAATATAAAATTGAAAGACATGGTATTGATATTTCTGAAAATGCAAAAAGTATTGCAACTGAGTATATGATTAAAACTGGAATCAAATTTAAGTATGTTATTGGAGATGTTCAAAATTTACCTTACCCTCAAAATACATTTGATACAGTTAGTTCATTAGGTGTTATAGAACATTTTCTAAACCCTGATAAAGTCATGAAGGAAATGTATAGAGTATTGAAAACTAATGGACACCTTATATTAATGACACCAAATAAATATTCGTTTGGTATTTTAGATAAGAAAATAAAAATTTTATTAAAAGTTTGGAAATTTGGTTATCAAACGGAATATAGCGTAAATGATTTAGAAAAGATAGCTAATAAATATGGTTTTAAAGTAGTCTCACGAAAGACTTTTAAGAACGACTCAATCAGTTTTAAACTGATTTCATCAATTGATCAAATATTAAATGTTTTTAATAAAAATTTTGGATTCTACAGTTATATCTACCTCATAAAGGAGGTAGATAAAAATGATTATAAATCATATCAAACTTCAATTTAATGAGACAGTTACAAAATATGATTCTGTTTTAATTGTTTTAACCTATCAAGGACATCTTGTTTTTGTTAAAAATAAAAAAAGAGCATGGGAATTAACAGGAGGTAAGGTAAACCATAATGAAACGATGAATGAGACAGCTATCAGAGAGGCTTATGAAGAGTCTGGCGCTGTCATCAATGAAAGTGATATAGACTATTTAGGTTACTATATACTACCAAATGGCCATACCACTACAATTACAAAAGCTGAAGTAAGCTATTTTAAAGATATACCGAAATATTCAGAAACTACTGAAAGAATACTTACGAAAGAACCATTAGACAAAAATTTATTATCATTTCAAGATGGGTTATATGAAGAAATTTTTAAATATTTAGGGGCATACCATGAATAAGGTTAAAAAAGGGTATTTATTTAATATTATTTCCATAGCAA
>NZ_KV813778.1:4301-60207 GCF_001813735.1 Staphylococcus sp. HMSC068C09 | reverse complement strand
TCACCTATTCAAGCAAGTTTTTTTAATGCTTTGTTTTCAACTTTAATATTATTAATAACTGTATTACTCGATAAAAGTAAAATAAAAATCTATCATAACAAATTTATATGGCTCTTAGGTATTACTAATACAATAGGTATTTTACTCCAATATGTAAGTTTAAGTTTGTTAGATCCAGTTAGTGTTGGATTATTAGGAAGATTTTATATTATATTTGCGTTGTTTCTTTCAGTGCTCTTTCTAAATGAAACGTTGTGCAAAAACGATACCCTTCCTATAATTTTTGCTGTTATAGGTTCATTCTTGATTACTCATTTTTCAGGTGATTTTAACAGTATATTAGGTGTGATTGTCACCCTATCTTATACATTCTTTTTTGCGCTAACGAATATGTTAGCTAAAAAGACCGTCAAAGACATTGATTCTAAAACCATCTTACTATACAATCAGGCGACTTCTACTTTGTTGCTAGGTATCATATTAATTGTGACTAATCATTTACATACCATACATATAAGCATAGGCTTGTTCTCTATTTTACTTTCTGCTTTGTGTAGTGGCGTAATAGGACTTTTATTATTTTATGAAGGTTTGAAATACATTTCGTTTCGTGAAGCGAATATTATAAGAACCCTCAATCCTATATTTGTGTTTATATTTTCTTTCCCGTTTTTCCCTTTACCATTAACGCCTAAATTCATAACCGGCGCGATTTTAATCATTATTTCTATTATTTATATGAATCTATATAAAGATAAAAAAACGTCTTCATGATAACTTTTTCATTAAAAATGCGCCCCACCATTAGATCTCATTCTAACTTTGGGGCGTATATTAATTGGCGTATTTTATAAAATTAATTGAACTAACAAACTAAGAAATTATATTTATGTCCATCTGGATCAGCAAATGTTGCACCGTAATAACCTTGAGAAGTCTTAGGTTCATCAATCACCTTACCACCTAATGCTTCCACTTTATGCATTAATTCATCCACTTCATTATTAGTTTTAACACCTAATGATATAATCACTTCATTAAAGACGAAAGAAACAACTTCGGATTAAGACGACTTAACCCGAAGTATTTTATTAGGCCAATATGTGATCCATTGAACGATTCACACTACTTGCATACATACCACCAAATTTAACTAAATGCACCATGAATAAATATAATCTATAGAACTCTAAGCGTTTTTCTGCTCCTTTTCCTAAAGGATAATGCTTTTCATATTCATTATAAAACTCTTGTGTAAATCCACCGAAGACAGTAGTGATACCTAGATCAAATTCTCTATCTCCATATAACGGCGCTGGATCAAATAAAGCGGGACGCCCATCTTTTAAAAACATATAATTACCGCCCCATAAATCACCGTGTAAAAGAGACGGTTTGCTATTATGATTTTCTAATTCATTAATCATAACAGAACGTACTTGTTCGTATACTTTATTATCTTCTTCATTCCATAAATTTTTACGTAATAGTTCATCCCTTAAATGATCCATACGGCGTTCTACAAAAATTTCACTCCAAGACTCTGACCATGTATTATCAAATGAGACATCAGCCCCTTCATAAGGTAACTCGAATCCAAACTTACCTTCTGACTGTTGATGACTATGCATTTTGGCTACAAGTTGTCCTAATTCTTTTTGACTTCCTTTACCGCCTTCTTCTAAATAACTGAGTAATAGATACGCATCGCCATTAATTTCGCCATTTTCAATCACTCTTGGTGCTGTAATATCTGCTTTTTCAAATGCTTCTAGTCCAGCCATTTCGGCAGCGTAGAAAGAGGGTTTACGATTTCTTTGAACTAATAAAAAATATATATCATCGTTTGTTGTAATTTTAAATGCTTCATTTACATCTCCACCGCTTACTGGTGAAATATCTTGAATACCCTCTAAAGGTAATTGATTTTTCCAATCTGATTTCATTAATTATCCTCCTTAGTCCAATTCTTTATCTACTATTCTATTACCTAAATGGATGTGCTTTAACCTTTGTCATTCCAAAATGATTTAAAGTTAGGCAATTTTTCAAACACTTTCAAATTTGACTATTCATTTTTAATCGAACGTGCTAGTCTATTAAAGGAATGTTTTTTCAATGATATTAAATGAGGATCGTAAGCCTCAAATACAATGAAATGGAGCATTATTATGTACAAATTAATTAAACCTCTTTTATTCAAAATCGAACCTGAAAAGGCACATGGATTAACAGTAGATGCCTTAAAATTCACTCAGAAAAACGCTTTTTTACTACCTTTTGTAAATAAATTATTTACATATGAACACCCCTCTCTTTCACAAAACATTAAAGGGATAACATTTAAAAATCCAGTTGGTTTAGCTGCTGGTTTTGATAAATCATGTGAAGTGCCTAAAGCACTTGAAAATGCTGGTTTCGGTGCTCTTGAACTTGGTGGCATTACACCTAAACCACAAGATGGCAATCCTAAACCGCGTATGTATCGCTTACTTGAAGATGATGCCTTAATCAATCGTATGGGCTTTAATAATATGGGGATGAATAAAGCTTTATGGAATTTAAGACGTCATGCTTACACTATTCCTGTAGGTTTAAATGTGGGCGTTAATAAAACGACACCTTACGAAGAGCGTTATCAAGATTATATTAAAGTCATCGATGCGTTTAAAGCAGATGTATCATTTTTCACTGTGAATATTAGCTCACCTAATACTGAAAACTTACAAAGTTTCCATGATAAAGATGAATTTTCAATGTTATGTCATGCTTTAATAGATTATAAAGCACAACACGAAGTGAATGTCCCAATCTTTTTAAAGCTAACTTCAGATTTAGAACTTGAAGGTTTTAAAACTATTTTACCTCAAATTACAGAAACCTTTGATGGTATGATTTTAGCCAATACCACACGTCAACGTGATGGATTATCTTCTCCAAATAAAGTAGAAGACGGAGGATTAAGTGGTCGACCTTTATTTAAACGTAATTTAGAACTTGTAAAATGGGCTTATCAACAAACGAATGGCGAATTTTTAATCATTGGTACAGGTGGTATTTTTAGTGCACAAGATACTATTCAAATGATGCGAAATGGTGCGTCACTTGTACAAATCTACTCATCCCTCGTGATAGAAGGCCCTGGTTTAACTAAAAAGATTAATCGAGATATTGCTAAATATTTAAAAGCAAACCATTATAGTCATATTAGTGAGATTATTGGACTAGATGCTAGACGTTAAAATATTTCACTAAACGATAAAGTGTACTATACTAATATTACACGTAGCACGTACTATCGGAGGGTATGTTGATGACTATAGAAGATAAACAAACAAAGTCACAAACTAAAGATAAGAATAACATTGAAGATGCCAAATCTTCTCAAGAATACGATAATAGTATCGGTTACAATGGTGAAAAGAAAACAGCTTTGGATCTTGAAATTGAACGTGAACTATTAGAAATGATGGAAAATAAAGATCCTGAACCTGAAAAAGAGAAGAAAGGTATAAAAATTGCTGGACTACTATCTGCCCTTGTTATTGCTATTTTAGCTATTGTGCGTTTTATTCATCGTACGTTATAACTAAAAGCGAAGGAGTAAGAAAGAATGGTTAACTCATTCTCTCTTACTCCTTTTAAAATTGTTCTAAAAATGCTTTAGCTTCTCGATTAATTTTTTTAAAATCAATACCTTGTTCCATCGCTGCAAATACACATCCGCAATAACATTGTCTAAATATATTATAATCATTACACATTTCTATAGACCGTTCGTAACCTTTATTTTTCTTAAAATCACTAGGTAAATAATATGTATTGTATAATCGTTGAACTTCCATACCGAGTTCGTTAATTAATTGAGCATTCTTTTTAGGAGATAATGTTAATGCACTACCGAAATAATCATATCCATACTTCACTGCTGCTTCTGCGACAAGCTCTAAACGCATCTCAAAACACGCTGTACAACGTTTTCCACCTTCAGGTTCTTCAGTAAGACCACGCGATTTCGCCATCTTCATGAATTCATATGGCTGATAATCAGCTTCAATATATTTTACCGAATATCCAGTCTTCTCATTAAAATCTTTTACAAATTGTGCTTGGACTTTGGCACGTCTTAAGTATTCATTTTTAGGATGAATGTTAGGATTAGCAAAATAAATAGCAATATCTGCATACTGAGATAGATATTCTAATGTATATGTGCTACAAGGTGCACAACAACTATGTAATAAAATTTTAGGGCGAACGCCTTCACGCTCCCATTGATTAATCAGTTTTTTCAACACCCTATCATAATTGATTTTTTGATTTTTCATCTTCTTAATCATAGGTTCAGCATTTAACATTTCTCAATTCTCCTTATAAAATATTATATATTATTTTTAGTTTGAGACTTATACAATAAAAATATATCAGATATTATCGACTTACTATATCTTGAACTTTTTTAATAGCCTCATCTTCTATTTCTTTGAAAATTTTTATTGCCCTATGTATTTTTTATATTATTTCTTAAAGATGGTGATTACTTAAATTCATTAATGACACGCGTATCACATTGAGTACATACATTTTAAATTGGAACAAATTTACTTCCATAATGCTTACAATAAGCCACTAAAACCTCTTCCAAATAATCTACGTAGTACTCCGAAATCATCGAATTGACTAATTAACGATGATCCAAATAAATGTAATGCAAATCCAATAATAACGAAAAATATGATAACACCGTAAAAACTAGGGATACGTAATTTTCTATTTACACTATATTTAGCAATTAAATATATACATGATGTGAATAATAAGATAATCGAAAATACTCCTAATACCCCACTTAAAATATAAAGTTTTAAAAATAGTGAAATAAATCCTAACAAAAGTATAAGCACTGATAATGTATTCGTTAAAATAAAGTCTGACAAAACTTTTTTAATTTGAAAAGGTTGAAGTACAGTTAAACGTATCACTCCATAAGTAATAAAGAAAAGAATAGCTATAGCAATAGCGATGCCTAGTATTACTCTTAGAACAATAGTAAATACTCCTGAAACGATATAACCAAAACTATCTTCAATCATAAAATGAATAAAAAATCCTAAAATTAATAAGCCCACTATCACTAATGAAGCTAATAATGAGTAACTAAATGAATGATGACTCTCAATGATTGTATCATGCCGTTTAAACACTTGTTTAAAGAATTTTTTACTTTCTTCGACAACAGATTTAACTTTTTGACTTGAAGCACTAGGATTACCATAACGTTGTTGATAAGATGTATAATCAGGTGCATCTTGCGTTTGAGATGACTCAATATTGTTGTATTGATTCACTGTAGGCTGTTCTTTTGATATAGCATTTGGCGAAGTAACAGAACTTGAAGTAGAGTGATTTACACTTTTGTTTATATGACTATCCAAGTTTAATGATTCTGGTGTTGTTGTAGATGGTGTAATCTGATCTAATTTCGTTCCACATTCTCCACAAAATAAATCTCCTTGTTGATATGACTGACCACAATTTGGACATTGCATCCTATATACCTCCATAAACATAAAATTCGAACTCATTATACCATTAAATTGAATTGCTTAAAATATTATTTTAATGAAATAAAAAAGTTCGAATCTTAAAAGATTCGAACTCTAATGATGATATATTATTCAGCTTCTCTAATTTCTGCATCGATATCTGCATAATCAATTTCAGTATTAGTGAATGTTTTATTATCGATTGGGAAGTGTTGTTCAAATGTTTCAAAGTTTTGAATTTCAACTTTTACATCATCTACTTCAAAATCTAAAATGTGTCCGCCGAAATTACGATCATCGTTGGCGAAATGAATATGGAAACCACCAGAACCAATACCATGGAATAATTCAGGTGTAAAGAAGCCAATCACTGTACCGTTAACATCTTCCTGAGTTTCTTCAGGTTGTCTACGTGCTGAATCAATTAATCTTGTATATGGTGGTTCTTGTTTTGGCATCATACGAACATGCATTTTTTTAAATTTACCAGTGATTTTTACTGCTGAGAATAAATTATCACTTAACATATGTTCTTTTACTTCATTTAATACTGTTTCAGAATCTTTATTAGAAGTTTCATAAGATTCATCTGCTTCAAATTTAGTAATTGTTGCAAAAGGTGTTAATTCATCACCTTTAAGTTTAACGAATTCTTTTTTTTCATTTGCATGGTAAGCTTCTCCATTAATGAAGATAACTTCACCGTCTGAACCTGTAAGTGTTGCTAGTCCTGAATCACCATGTTTTAATAATTCATCGATTGTGGCAGTTCCTTCTAATAAACCTGCCATCAATGTACCTAATGTACCATGTTGATATAATACGTGACCCATATTAATATTCACTCCTATTTTTTAGAAAATTAATTTAAAGAATCTGGTAACATATTTGTTGATAATTTAATATTATCTTTATAATTTACTGGAATATCAATTAAAACAGGTCCTTCTGTTTCGTAACCTTCTTTAATTGCAGCTTCAAGTTCTTCTGGGCTTGTTACTCGAATACCTTTCGCACCAAATGACTCTGCATATTTAACATAATCTACTGGACCAAATGCTACACCAGCTGCACGTTTATATTTCATTTCTTCTTGGAATTCAACCATGTTGTATTTACCATCATTCCAAATTAATTGAATGATATTTAATTTTTTACGTACAGCAGTTTCTAAATCTTGACCTGAGAATAAGAAACCACCATCACCAGCAACTGATACAACTTGTGTGTTTGGACGTACTAATGCAGCTGCTATAGCCCATGGTAACGCAACACCTAAAGTTTGCATACCGTTACTGAATAATAAATGTCTTGGATTGTAACTTCTAAATTTACGAGCCATCCAAATATAGTGACTACCTACGTCTACTGTAACAGTTGTATCATCAGTTAACGTTTTTTGCATTGTATTGATAATTTCTACTGGATGTAAAATACCGTCTTCATGTTCATATTTAATGCCAGTAGCTTCGATAATATTTGCTCTTAATTCTTCTAAGTCATCTAAATGTTTTTGATCAATAATTGGTTCAGATACTTTTTCTGACATCATTTGAATTGTACCTGCAATATTACCTACTAATTCTTTTTTAGGACGTAAGTAATTTGTAATTTCAGCATGCACTTCGTCAATTGAGATAATTTCAGTATCTAATTCTTTATTCCAGTTACTTGCTTCGTATTCAATTGGATCATAACCGATTGCAACTACTAAGTCAGCTTTTCTTAGTAATTCGTCACCCACTTGGTTACGGAATAAACCAACACGACCAAAGAAATGGTCTTCTAATTCACGACTAATTACACCAGCACCTTGGAAAGTTTCTACAACAGGTAAGCTTGTTTTTTCAACAAATTTACGAATTGCTTCTGTTTCTTTTTCACTAGAACTTCTCATACCTGCAAGTAATACAGGGAATTTAGCATCTTTAATTGCTTGAAGCACTTCATTCACTTCTTCATCTGTTGGTACGCCTAAATGAGGTTTTTCTGGTAAGTCGATTGCTTTACTTTGCACTTGAGATGAAATAACGTCTTGTGGAATACTAATGAAACTTGCACCATTTTTACCAGAAGTTGCAGTGCGGATTGCATTTGTCATAACTTCAGATAATGATTCAGGATCTTGAACCTCTGCACTATATTTAGTTGATGATTTTAGTAACGCAGCATTATCTACAGCTTGGTGAGTAAGACGTAATAAATCATTTCGTTTAACTTGACCACCGATTGCTAATACAGGGTCACCTTCTGAAGTAGCTGTTAATAATCCAGTTGTTAAGTTACTTACCCCTGGACCACTTGTTACTAATGCAACACCAGGTTTACCTGTTAAACGTCCAATGCCTTGTGCCATCATTGCAGCATTTTGTTCATGACGTGTAACGATAAGTTCTGGACCATCATCTTCTAATGCATCGAATAAATAGTCGATTTTTGCACCTGGAATACCAAATACATAATCCACATTATTATTTTTTAAAGTATCAATGACCATATCTGCAGCAGAATAGTTTTCTTTAGCCATTTTATATTCATATCCTTTCAAGTTTACATTTGTAATTTAAATTTTTTATTTCAAAATTACTTTTCTATTTTTTTATACCCAATTAAAAAGAAGCCACACACATGTCTATTTTTTTAGGGAAAAAGAGGGAAAGACTTAGTCACATGTTAATTGCGGCTTCTTTATATTTAAATAACTTCAATTTTTAAAGTTGAAGTGTAACCTCAGTTAATTAGACATATTCAAATATGAGATGGGAGTTTTCTATTATATATGTCATGTTTAAGGGAATGATAGTAAGACATACTTATTAGAACATTTGAATACGTTGTAACTTTATTACGTTTCTTATTATAGTACGCATCGAAACATTAATAAAATACATATTTTCGATAGTAACCATTCCATATTGGAATAGGTCAATATACTTTAACCATTGTAAAATGACACAATTAAAAAGGTCTAATGACTTGACTTGTCTTCTATCATTATAGTGCCAATATTGATATAATTACTACTTTTTATATTTTTGGAGTAAATATACTCTTTTTTGTTGTTTTTATTTTAGATTTATCTGATATAATCAAATCTATCATTTAAATTTTCTAGTTATGTATTCTTGTTTGATTAAAAGTAAGAAAACTTGAAATTTTCAGAAATTTTAGACAAAATACCGTTCTTTTATGCTATGATAATAAATGTTATATAGCTAACAAGCTAATTCATTAAATTTTAAACTTATTAGTGGAGGTTTATAATTATGGCCAGTTTTTTCAAAAATTTTACTAGAAAAGAAGATCCCACTATCTATCAAAGTAAAGATGGACATTTAAAACGTACGTTACGTGTTAAAGATTTTCTTGCATTAGGTGTAGGTACTATTGTATCAACATCGATTTTCACACTACCTGGTGTAGTAGCAGCAGAGCATGCTGGTCCAGCCGTAGCTTTATCTTTCTTATTAGCTGCAATTGTTGCTGGTTTAGTTGCATTTTCATATGCTGAAATGGCTGCAGCCATGCCTTTTGCTGGTTCTGCATATTCTTGGATTAACGTTTTATTTGGTGAATTCTTTGGATGGGTAGCTGGTTGGGCATTACTTGCCGAATACTTTATTGCCGTTGCCTTTGTAGCTTCTGGTTTTTCAGCCAATTTAAGAGGACTTGTGTCTCCTTTAGGTATTGCGTTACCTAAGTCTTTATCTAACCCTTTTGGTGCAAATGGAGGAATTATAGACTTAGTTGCAGCAATTGTTATTATTTTAACTGCATTATTATTATCTCGTGGTATGAGTGAAGCTGCTCGTATCGAAAATATTCTTGTTATTTTAAAAGTTCTAGCGATTGTTTTATTCGTTATTGTTGGATTAACAGCAATTCAAGCAAGTAACTATGTTCCATTTATTCCTGAGCATAAAGTCACTGAAACTGGTGATTTTGGTGGATGGCAAGGTATTTATGCGGGTGTATCAATGATTTTCTTGGCATACATAGGATTTGATTCAATTGCTGCCAACTCAGCTGAAGCTATTAATCCGCAAAAAACGATGCCTCGTGGTATTTTAGGTTCATTAATCATTGCGATTGTTTTATTCGTAGCTGTAGCTTTAGTATTAGTTGGTATGTTCCATTATTCAAAATATGCTGGGAATGCTGAACCTGTAGGTTGGGCACTTCGTCAAAGTGGACATGGTGTAGTAGCAGCAGTAGTTCAAGCTATTTCAGTCATCGGTATGTTTACAGCATTAATCGGTATGATGTTAGCTGGTTCACGTTTACTTTATTCATTTGGTCGTGACGGATTATTACCTTCTTGGTTAGCCAAATTAAATGATAAACATTTACCTAATAGAGCGCTTGTTATTCTCACTGTTATCGGTGTTTTAATTGGTTCAATGTTCCCATTTGCTTTCTTAGCTCAATTAATTTCAGCAGGTACATTAATTGCATTTATGTTTGTATCTATTGCAATGTATAGTTTAAGAAAACGTGAAGGCAAAGATTTACCAGTTCCAGCATTTAAAGTGCCATTCTTCCCTGTATTACCTGTCATTACCTTTTTATTAGTCTTGCTTGTATTCTGGGGATTAAGTTTTGAAGCTAAACTTTATACATTAATCTGGTTCTTAGTTGGTATTGTTATTTATGTACTCTATGGTATTAAACATTCTAAAAAGAATGATGAAGATGATTATGTCGTACCAAAAGATTAAGATAATGAACTAACTTATATTTCTCATATCCCCTTAAGAAACATTCAATTGTTTTTTAAGGGGAGTATACTGAAAAAGAGCAAGAAAAGACATTCACTTAATGTCTTTTCTTGCTCTTTTAATATATTTTACCAACCTTGTCCTTCTATACTATATTGATTTAAATTACCATCTTGTAGTGCTTGAAGCGCTTCTTCAATAATATCTAACGCTTTATCTAACTGTTCATAAGTAATAACGAGTGGCGGTTGAAAACGTAAGACGTTCCCAGCAACTGCAATAATCACTACACCATGTTCAAAACAGTAATTACAAATTTTCAATGCTTCTTCAGCAGCTCTTTCTTTTGACTGTTTGTCTTTAACAATATCAATTCCAATAGATAACCCAATACCGCGCACATCTCCTACGTAATCGTATTGATCTACCCATTGATTCATACGTTGACGCACGTAGTTTCCTTTTTCAGAACTAGCTGTTAGTAAGTCGTCGTTTTCTATCATTTCAATCGTAGCAAGAGCCGCTTCACAACTTACTGGATTTGCCCCTGTCGTAAATAGATGTGCTGGTGCTTCAAGACTTTCAATAATTTCTTTTCGACCCACAATCGCTGACATTGGTAATCCACCTGCTAATGATTTACCAAATGTAATGAGGTCTGGTGTAAAGTTAAAGTGGTCCACAGAGCTCCAAGAACCTGTACGACCTAATCCTTGTTGGATATCATCAACAGCAATTAAAATACCGTATTCTCGACATAACGCTTCAAGTGCTTCAAAATAGCCTTCTACTGGTTCTAATAGTCCACCATCTCCTTGAATCGTTTCTAACACAATACAAGCTACTTCCTCAGCTGGAACATATTTAGCAAACATCTCTTTCAATGGCGCTAAATATTCTTCAACAGTGTTTGATTTAGATTGTTCAAACATCCCTCTGTATTTATCTGGAAATGGAATATGATAAAAACCATTTAATAAAGGGCCATAATGTTTACGCATATTTAAACTGATAGCCGACATTGATAACGCTCCAAATGTAGAGCCATGATAAGCATTTGTAAAGCTGATAATATAGGGTCGTCCCGTATAAGCACGTGCAAATTTGATAATACCATCATTCGCATCCGAACCACTCAAACCAAATGTGACACGTTTTTCATAATCACCTGGCGCAATATCGCATAACTTTTTAGACAGTTTCACTAAAGGCTCGTGATACATATATGCGGGGGTATAATGAATAAATTTATCTACTTGCTTTTTAATCGCCTCTGCTACCTGTTGTGGTGCATGACCCACATTTTGTGAGCTTGCACTAGCTAACAAATCGATGTATTCTTTTCCATCTATATCTACTAAAGTTGCTCCATATCCATGATCAATCACTAATGGATAATATTTTATACGTCCTGAAGTAGCAAAATACTTGCTCTCTTCTTTTATCATATCCTCTGCTTTACTCAAATTGACTCATCCTCTCCCAAAGTATCAACAACTTATATCTAACTTTCTTTATTGACTTCAATTCTTGTGATAATAATCAATATCTTACTAATAATTGTCAGATTTGTAAATATTTTCAGAAAAATTAAAATATATTGTTTCTATCTTTTAAACAATGATAAATATAAATCATAAAAGGCCTCTAATAGAGACCTTTTATGACTTATTTGTTTTCGTATGGAATAACATCATCGCCATATTCTTTTTTAATATAGGCTTTGATTTCTTTAGATTGCATAACTTTTAATAATGTTTGGAATTTTTCATCATTTTTATGACCTTCTTGCACGGCAATCGTATTCGCAAATGGTGATGATTTACCTTCCATAACAATAGCATCTTTAGACGGTTTTAAACCATTATCAAGCGCATAGTTTGAATTTATAATTACTGCAGCTCCTTCACCATTCTCATATGTTTTTGGTAAAAACTCTGCCCCTTGTTGATGGTTAAATTTCAAGTGTTTTTTATTTTCAGCAATATCTTCAAATTTTGCATTTTCAATTTTAACGCCTTTTTTTAATTTAATTAATCCTTCATTAACAAAGAAAGATAGAAAACGTCCTTCTTCTGCAGGATTATTAGAAACGTAAATCGTCGATCCATCTGGAATGTCTTTTAAATTTTTATATTTTTTACTATATACACCCATAGGCGTTGTAAACACTTTACCTAATTCTTCAATTTTATAACCATGACTTTTCTTTTCAGCATTCAAGTATGGAACGTGTTGGAAGAAGTTCGCATCAACATCGCCTTTATCTAATAATTTATTAGGCACCTTATAATCATTAACTTCTTTGACTTCTAAATCATATCCTTTTTTCTTCATTTCTTCTTTAGCTTTTTTCAACACATCACCATGAGGTGCTGGCGACGCTGCTACGGTAATTTTTTTATTATCTTCTTTCTGATTTCCACAAGCCGTTAGCGTAATAATTACTAATACAATACTGATCATACCTATTAATTTTTTCATATGTATTGACACCTTTTTATAAATTTTCAACTCTCATTTACTCTTACTAGATATGTAAAGACATAAAAAAATACTTTCTACTATTAAGAGAAAGCATCGATACACTTTCTCTCATCTTCTAAAGTATGATTAACTTTATGTGAATTAGCACCATGTCATACCATGACGGTTGCTGGGTTTCGTAGGGCACATCCCTCCACCACTCTTGATAAGAGTTAATAGATTATTGAATTATTAATAACTTATCATTGATTTAAACGTTGGTCAATATGTTTTTTTAATATTCTAAAAATTCAAAAAGTGTTAAACCAAATATTTCAGGGAATATTCTTATACTATGTATATAAGAAGGAGGGAAATTATGATCTATTATTTTTATCATTGTCTTAGTGCTTTAGTTATAAGTATCATCTTATTAATTACAATGGCTATAATGGATGTCTTAGTTCAATCGACTCATCTTACTTTATTGTTAATTAATATTGATTTCTTAATTGACCCAAGCAAAATGCCATTATTATTAGAACTAGCCATTCATATTTTTATAGGATGGTTAATATATTTTATTTTCTTACTTATTTATCATGTCTTTAAACCATTATATAAACTAAGTTATGTCTTATTAATGATTGTTTTTGCCTCTCTTTATCCGTCACTCATCGCTATGGCAAAGCGTTCATTCTTTCACTTTAACTGGACAGAATACGGTTTATGGATGATTGCTCATATTATTTTTATGATTTTAATGGCTTGTTCCATTTCATATTTTTCTAAAAAGAAATATTAATACCTTATATAAATTATGTGATAAATATTGATTTAATGTTTACAAAACATTTATTCTTTAAGTTAAGTTAAAGATTTATTATGATTTTTTTTAAAACCCTGTTTCTGATCTATTCAAATGCTACACTCTAGTTGTAATTGATCATGAATGAAATGGGGTTTTCATTATGAAGAAAGTATCTTTCATCGCATCTACACTTTTAACAAGTACAATGCTACTTACAACGACTCAATCTGTAGAAGCACATACTGCTGACTTAGTGACTAAAGAAAACGCTAAACAAATTGCTACAGATGCATTATCTAATAGTGGAGGTAATCCAAATCTACAACGACTTGGTCGTACTGTTGACAAAGGCGCATACTTTGAAATTATAAGTCATAATAGATTAAATGAAGGCAGTGGAATGTATAAAGTTTATAAAAATGGCGAAGTTGAGTACAAAAATGGTACATATAGTGACTTTAATCAACTTCAAGATACACGTATTCATGCAGAATCAGGTATCGCTAAAGCTGCTAAAACACCTTCCTCTTCTAATGATAAACAAGTTAATTCTGTTGATTGTGCACGTGAACTCAATCGTTATTATGTAGGAACAGTTGCTTCTTCTGAGGTGCCATCCTCTAAGTCACTTAAAAATACTCAAACATCACAATCTTCTGTTAAAACACTCCCAAGTACTGGAGACGATACACAACAACACTCAACTCAACTTTTAGCCTCACTTCTATTAGTTATGGGAACTTCATTATTACTTAAACGAAAACATCATAGTCATTCTTATTGATCTACTAAACATTTTTAATAAATAAAAAAGGAGTGAGTCAACAAATTCAAAATGAATTCTGACTCACTCCTTTTGTTTAATCATGATTTCGTTTAAATAGTTCTACAAGATAAATCATTTCCATACTAAATTAATATACAAGAAACTGTCTCTATATTATTTATTTTTATTATCCGCTTGTTCATTATCTTGACTATCAGAATGTTGATCATCTTTGTTTTTAGTTTGTTCTACACCTTCAGGGTCTTGTTCTTTAGCATTGCCTTTTTTTGGATTATAATTAACACCTTCTGTATAATCATTACCTGCATTCCATAATAAGAACTCATTCACACCGTTATCTTTTAAAGCTTGAACTTCTTCAGATATCGCTTTTGCATCATAATCAATATAATTACCAGCCCCTAAATATGAAGCGGTAAAGTCTTGAATCCATGGTCTTGAAATAGGCTTATCTTTACCTAATGTATCTAATAAACTATTTTCTTTTTGAATATAGCGATTAACTGTTTTATATGGCTCAGTATCTGGTGCTTGTAAACCGAAATCTCCATTACTCCAATGAGATGGATAAATCATTGATGAAATGGCATCTACATTTTTAGAAATTTTAGGGAAGCTTTGACCAATACCAGGTGCATTTTCAACTAATGCAGAATAACCAAATACATCAGCTGACACATTAACTCCCATTGGTTTTAATTCTTTATTTGCGTATTCTAAGAATTTAGTAATTGTATCCACACGTTGATCGCCTGAACTCATCTGACTATTTTTATATTCACCTTTATTATAAGTTAAGCTATCTGCTTGATTTTCAAATCCTTCTGGGAAGCGTACATAGTCAAATTGAATATCTTGGAAGCCTGCTTTTGCAGCTGCTTTTGCAACATCAATATCATACTTCCATACTTCCTTCATAAATGGATTAACAAAGCTATCCCCTTTACCATTTGTCCAAACAGAACCATCACTATTTTTGAATGTCCATTCAGGGTGTTCATTTGCTAATTTTGTATCTTTAAATGTCACAATACGTGCAATTGGATAAATATTATTATCATGTAGTTTTTTTAATAATTTTTTACCATCTACAATATCAAGCGTATTTTTATCCACTTGTTTATTGCCTGTATTTAATTTCATAGTAATGTTACCTGTATCATCTTTCACATCGATAACCATGGTATTTAAATTAGAATCTTTGATGAATTTAACTAACTCATCCATTTTAGCACCCTGTGTAGAATTACTTGTTACATAAATCCCTTTAACACCATCTTTAGGATACTCTACTTTATTTTCATTTGTATTTTTATCATTATTCTTTTTCAATGCATCACTTTGACTATTACCACTTTTATTACTAGATTGCTCATTTTTCTGATTTCCATCTTTTTGTCCACTATCAGATGCATTATCTCCATTACTACAAGCCGCCAATAATAGAGCACTTGTTGTTAATACAGCAAAAATTTTATTTTTCTTCATTACTGTTCCTCCAAGAAAGTATATAAGTATTAATTAAGAACTTAGTTATCATATATAAACGATTTAAAAATAAAGACTAACTTCAATTAATAAGAACTTAACTTACTTTAGAATAGCATATTTTAACAAAAAATATACGATACACTAAAGTTTTATAAAATATTCTATTTAATATTTACATATATTAAAATTTTAAAGAAAACGTAAAGATAATGCTTTAGAATCATCGATGATCCACTGAACATTTGGTATTGATCTTTTCATTTGTTGCATGATAAATTGCTCATTATTTTTAGGAAAATCCCAAATATACTTAATAAATTCAAAACTTAATGTTTTAGGATTTCCTCCGATATGTTCTCTGTTAAATAGTGAATATATGTAACGCTTGATTACTCTAAGTATACATTTTACTCTTGGTTCTTTAATCCATATGACTTTAGTTGCATATTTTAATCTCATACTAAGTGTACTAGAATAATTTCCATCAATAATCCATTCCTCTTTTACTACAATAGATTCAAGTTTTTGTTTTAATTCTTCAAAAGTAATGACGTTTTTATTATTAAGCCATTGAATTTGATCAATATGGTAAAGTGGCAGTTGATATTTTAAATGTAGTTGATATGCCAATGTTGATTTTCCAGAACCAGGGCTACCAATAATTAATATACGTTGTTTCATAACAATCCCCTTTGAATATGTTTGAATGTTTACATTAAATGTATAAATACGGTAATTTCATAAAATTGTAAATTGTTAATTAAGAAATTTCAATAATTAATTACTTTATACTTGAGAATATTATTATTTTTTACGATAATGATATTGAAAGTTTATTAAAGGAGTGAAAGGCATAATGAATAAAGAACAATTAGAAAAAGTAAGTCATGGGAAAGGATTCATCGCTGCATTAGACCAAAGTGGTGGTAGTACTCCAAAAGCATTAAAAGAATATGGTGTAAACGAAGATCAATACAGCAATGATGACGAAATGTTCCAACTTGTACATGATATGCGTACACGTGTTGTCACTTCACCTTCATTTACTTCAGATAAAATTTTAGGTGCGATTCTATTTGAACAAACTATGGATCGTGAAGTTGAAGGTAAATATACTGGTGACTACTTAGCTGATAAAGGTGTCGTTCCTTTCTTAAAAGTCGACAAAGGTTTAGCTGAAGAGCAAAATGGTGTCCAATTAATGAAACCTATCGACAACTTAGATGAAACTTTAGACCGTGCAGTTGAACGTCATATCTTCGGTACTAAAATGCGTTCTAACATCTTAGAATTAAATGAACAAGGTATCAAAGACGTTGTTGAACAACAATTTGAAATTGCTAAAAAAATCATTGCTAAAGGTTTAGTACCTATCATTGAACCTGAAGTAAACATTAACGCTAAAGACAAAGCTGAAATCGAAGAAGTATTAAAAGCTGAACTTAAAAAAGGCTTAGATTCTTTAAATGATGATCAATTAGTAATGCTAAAATTAACTATCCCTACTAAAGCTAACTTATACAAAGAATTAGCTGATCATCCAAATGTTGTTCGTGTTGTTGTATTATCTGGTGGCTACAGCAGAGACGAAGCAAACAAATTATTAAAAGACAATGATGAATTAATTGCAAGCTTCTCACGTGCATTAGCAAGTGATTTACGTGCAGGCCAATCAAAAGAAGAATTTGATAAAGCTTTAGGCGATGCAGTAGATTCAATCTACGATGCTTCAGTAAATAAAAATTAATAGTCAGATTTTTATTTAAAAGTGATGAGTCACGTGCTCATCACTTTTTTCATGTTTTTAAGCAGTTATAACCATTAAATTTATTTAATAAAAAAACTGTTAACAGAACGTGATGTCCTGTTAACAGTTTTCTAATTTTTCTTATTTAGCATTAGTATTTTCATAGAAACCTAATTCTAATTGTTTAGATGTTAAACGACGAGTTTTTCTCATTAAGTCAACATCATGAATTAATGATTCACCATATGAAGGAATCATTTTTTTGATTTTTGGTTTCCATTCATCTAAATATTGTTCGAAGTTTCTTTCGATAACTTCTAACGCTACTGAAACTGATGTAGAAGCCCCTGGTGATTCACCAAGTAAAGCAATGATAGAGTGGTCTTTAGAGTCAACCACTTCTGTACCGAATTGGATGAATCCTTTACCTTCTTTTTCATCATCTTTAATAACTTGTACACGTGTACCAGCAGTATATACTTGCCAATCTTCATCACGAGCTTCAGGGTAGAACGTACGTAAGTGGTTCATACAACCTTCTTTAGTCATGATGATTTGGTCAAATGAATATTTAAGTAATGACATATTCTTAACTGCTGCAGCTAATAACGTAGTGATATTGTGTGGTTTAACTGATTTGAATAAATCTAAGTTAGAACCGTGAATTAAGAATTTAGGGCCAACATTTGCGAATGGTCCGAATAATAATGTTCTTTCACCATCGATATAACGAGTATCTAAGTGAGGAACAGTCATTGGTGGTGTGCCAGGTGGCTCTTTACCATAAACTTTCGCATCATGTTGTTCGATAACTTCTGGATTTGTACAAGCGATAAATTGACCAATGATTGGGAAACCACCGATATGTTTACCTTCTTCGATACCAGTTTTTTGTAATAATGGAATAGATCCACCACCAGCACCGATGAATACATGGTCAGCTTCTTTAGTAAAGACTTTATTGTTAGCTAAATCTTTAATTTTAACTTGCCATTTACCGTTAGATAAACGTTTGAAGTCTTGTACTTCATGATTATAGTTGACGTTTACGTTTGAATCGTCGTTTTGTAAGTTATGTGCCATTTTACGAGTTAATTCACCGTAGTTAACGTCAGTACCTTCGTCGATTTTACTAGCAGCCATTAAGCCATCATCGAAACGACCTTGCATCATTAATGGAATCCATTTTCTCATTACTTCGATGTCTTCAGTGTATTCGATATCATCGAACATAGGGAAATCTTTCATTTTTTCGTAACGTTCTTTTAAGAATTGAACGTTGTTTTTACCACGTACGAAACTGATATGTGGTAAAGGATGAATGAAATCTCTAGGATCTTTAATTTGTCCTGATTCTACTAAATGACCCCAAAATTGTTTAGAAATTTCAAATTGTTCGTTAATTTCTTTTGCTTTTTCAATGTCAATCGTACCATCTGGTTGTCTTACAGTATAGTTTAATTCACATAATGCAGCGTGACCAGTACCAGCATTGTTACGTTCATTTGAACTTTCGATACCTGGACGATCTAAACGTTCATAAAGATCGATGTTCCAGTTAGGTACAAGTTCATTGAACATAGATGCAACTGTTGTACTAATTACACCAGCACCGACAATAATCATATCTTTTGATTCTGTCATGTTTGTACACCTCTCCAAAAATTATGTTTCACAATATATTATAATTACCTGTTGCTCTTGTTTCCCTAATATCTAGTAATCAATATATTGTTTTAGTAATGTGTTAAGTCTTTCATTACTATGTTAAAACAAATATAGTCAATTGTAAATCAGAAAAACTTAAATATTCGAATTAATGAATTCATTATCATTAAATTAAGCAAAAAATTTATCAATATAAGTTAAATAGTAAGAATAGTTGAATGATCAAAGTTTTATTATAACATGATGTCATTACAATCACTTAATGATTTACTTACAACCTTATATAATGATTATTTATTATTTTGTAAAAACTTTTCAATATAAAAAGCTGATTCTTCAATTGATTTATACTCAGTATTAATCACTGTAGCATTTAATTTTTTAAATACTTCTTCTGCATAACTGAGTTCTTCTTTTATACGATTTAAATTATTATATTGAGACTCTTTCGACAAACCTAATGTTTCAGCACGACTTTTTCGTATATTTGCAATATACTGTGGACTTGCAGTTAATCCAAATACTTGTAACCCTTTTTGCTTAAAAACACTGTCTGGAATACTAACTTCAGGTACTAAAGGAATGTTTGCTATTTTGTAGCCTTTATTCGCTAAATACATACTTAATGGTGTCTTTGAAGTACGTGATACCCCTACAATCAACGCATCCGCTTCGCCTATATCAGAAAAATGCTTACCATCATCATATTTAACTGAATATTCAATCGCTTCAATACGCTTAAAATAAGCTTCATTTAACTTTCTTAACGCACCACTTTCCATCAATGGTTTTTCACCTGTCACGTGTTCAATAATGCTAATTAAATCTGACATATAATCTACATATGGGATATGATGTTCTCTAGCAAATTCGTGACCAAGTGCATTAAATGATTCACTTACTAATGTCGTAGCTACTATTGCGTGGTGTTCTTTCGCTAAATTTAATATATTTAAAAATTCTTCCTCATCTTTAATATAAGGAAATTTTTTTATTTCTACATTATTTAAATCTGGAAACTGGGTTAAAGTTGCATGAATCATACGTTGAGCAGTTTCTCCAATTGAATCTGAAACAATAAATAATTTTAAATTATGTGCTTGTGACTCGACTTCATTCATTTTTGATTACTCACTTTCCTCCACTTGACTCTGAGCAGTCGCTAAAATTGCTCCTGGAATTCGGAATGGTGAACATGATACATAATCAATTGGTAAGTGATTGAAATAATGAATAGATTTTGCATCTCCACCTAATTCACCACATACACCAATCTTAATATTTTCGTTCACTTTCTTTGCCTGTTTAACTGCCATTTCAATTAGTTTTCCAACGCCATCTTCATCTAATGTTTGGAACGGGTCAAGTTTCAATATATTTCTTTCAGTATACACATTTATAAACTTCCCTGCATCATCTCTAGAAAAACCAAATGACAATTGTGTTAAATCGTTCGTACCAAAGCTGAAGAAATCACAATATTTTGCTAATTCGTCTGAAATAAGACATGCACGAGGCGTTTCGATCATTGTTCCCATTGAGTAATCTACGCTTTCTTGATGTTGTTTTTCTAATTGATCAATAGTCTTAACAAGGTTTTCTTTTAAAGTAGTAAATTCTTCGACTGTAGACACTAACGGAATCATAATTTCTGGTTTACACTGAATGCCTTCTTCTTTTAATTTAAATACACTTTCAATAATCGCTTCTACTTGCATTTCATATAACTCAGGGTATGTGATGGCTAAACGACAACCACGATGTCCAAGCATTGGATTCACTTCGTTTAAATCCACAATGCGTTTATCTAATGTTTCCTTTGAAATATTTAATTGCTTCGCAACATTCGCAATATCCTCTTCAGAATGTGGTAAGAACTCATGCAATGGCGGATCAAGTAAACGTACTATTGTAGGATGTTCACCTGATAATTTAAAAATTTCTTTAAAGTCTTCTACTTGATATTGTTTAATATGATTAAGTGCTTCGAGACGGTCTTCACGAGAGGATGATAAGATGAAACGTCTCATCTCTACTAGTCGCTCAGCCCCAAAGAACATATGCTCTGTACGTACTAATCCGATGCCTTTAGCACCAAATTGGTAACCCACTTTAATATCTTGAGGTGTTTCTGCATTCATACGTACTTTTAAACGAGCTGTCTTTTCTGACCACTCCATAAATTGATTGAATGACTCGCTATGCTCAGCATTGACTGTTTTAATCTCACCTAAATAAATGTCACCTTCTGAACCATCAACTGAAACCATATCTCCTTCATGTAGTGTTTGATTGCCATAGTATACCGTCTTAGCACTCGTATTAATTTCTAAATCAGAACATCCTGTCACACAACATTTACCCATTCCACGAGCTACAACTGCTGCATGAGACGTCATGCCACCATGTGTGGTTACAATCGCTTCACTTGCAATCATACCTTCAATATCTTCAGGAGACGTTTCTGGTCTCATCAAGATCACTTTTTTACCTTGATCTGATTGTGCTTTCGCCTCTTCAGCAGTAAATACAATTTGACCTGTTGCAGCACCTGGACTCGCAGGTAATCCCATTTTAGATACAACTGTTGCTTCTTTTAATGAAGACTCATCGAAATTAGGATGCAACAGTTGATCAATTGATTTTACTTCAACTTTTTTCATTGCTTCTTTTTTAGTAATAATACCTTCATTCACTAAATCTACAGCAATTTGAATAGCTGCACGTGCTGTACGTTTACCATTACGAGTTTGGAGTAAATATAATTGTCCATTTTCAATTGTAAATTCAATATCTTGCATATCTTTATAGTGTTTTTCTAATTGTTTTGTCACATCTACAAATGCTTGATGAACCTCTGGCATTTGATCATGTAATGTTGAGATATCTTTAGGTGTACGAATACCAGCAACAACATCTTCTCCTTGTGCATTAAGTAAATATTCACCAAATAATTTATTTTCGCCAGTCACTGGATTACGCGTAAAAGCAACACCTGTTCCACTATTATCTCCACTATTACCGAAAACCATTTCTTGGATATTTACTGCTGTGCCGATGTCATGTGGAATATCATTTAAATCTCGGTAAATACGAGCACGATCATTATCCCAAGATTTAAATACAGCTTCTATAGCTTCTTCCAGTTGTTTCAAAGGCTCTTGTGGGAAAGGTTTATGTACTTCTTCTACATATATTTCCTTAAAGCGCTTACAAATTTCTTTTAAACCCTCTGCACTAATGGCAGCGTCATTCTCAAAATGATGTTGTTTTTTATACTGTTCGAAATATGTATCAAATGCTTGCATAGGTACACTATATACGACTTCACCAAACATTTGTAATAAACGACGATAACAGTCATAAGCAAAACGTTTATCCCCAGTTTTTTTAGCTAATTTTTCTACATTCTCATCATTTAAGCCCAAGTTTAATATTGTATCCATCATTCCTGGCATAGAAATTTTTGCACCACTTCTTACAGAAACAAGTAATAAATTAGTATCAGAAGAGAATATTTTTCCGGTTCTCTCTGAAAATGAAGCCAAGTGATCAATTAATTCTGTTTTGATGTCAGTAGATAATGACTTACCTTGTTTTAAATACTCAATACATGCTGTTGTGGTAATGGTGAAACCATCTGGTACAGGTAAACCTAAGCGTTTCATTTCAGATAGATTAGCTCCTTTACCTCCCAATACATCTCTCATTGATTTTTGTCCTTCATCAAACGCATAAATATATTTAGTCATTATAAATCACCTCAAATTTTTATTATGTCATACTAATTATTTAAAAGTATGTCATAATAACACGTGAAATACAATTAAAATTATCTTTATTTTTAATTTTTCTAAATATAGACAAATTTTCAATATTCATGTTATCTGATACATCAGTATTCTCATCATAAAAAAACACTGATAAATTAGTGACATACTAATTTATCAGTGTGGTGAATATGATTATTTATTTTGAGCGTTGTTATATTTTGTGCGTTCAGCATCGCGTAATTCAACACGACGAATTTTGCCAGAGTTTGTTTTTGGTAAATCTTCTACAAATTCAATCGCACGTGGATATTTATATGGTGCGACTACTTTTTTAGAGAAAGTTTGTAACTCTTTCACTAAATCATCACTTGGTTTATAGCCCTCTTTTAAAATAATAAATGCTTTAACAATATTGCCACGAATTGGATGTGGACTTGCTACAACTGCACATTCTTTTACCGCTTCATGATTTGTGAGTGCATCTTCAACTTCGAAAGGTCCAATAGTATAACCAGAACTAATAATAATATCGTCACGGCGACCTTCAAACCAGAAATAGCCATCTTCGTCGATATGTGCTAAATCTCCAGTAATGTAATAATCTCCTGCATGTGCCTCTTTTGTACGTTTCTCATCTTTAAAGTAACCTTTAAATAATCCAGGGAAATCAAGTGGTAATGCTATATTACCTTTTACATTTGTATCCACTTTGTTTCCATCATCATCAACAACTGCTACACGACTACCCGGAATAGCTTTACCCATAGAACCAGGACGTGGTTCTGTATCTTTTAAGAAACCAATTAGTAACGTACTTTCTGTTTGTCCATATCCGTCACGCACTGTTAAATTAAAATGTTTACGGAATTGTTCAACTACTTCTCTATTTAATGGTTCCCCTGCAGATACTGCACTGTGTAAATGATCTAAATTGTATTGATCTAAGTTATCTAATTTTGCCATCATACGGTATTCTGTTGGTGTACAGCAAAGCACATTAATTTTAAAGTTTTGTAATAGTGATAAATAACGGGAAGGATTAAATTTACCATTATACACAAATGCTGTCGCTCCTGATCCCATAATAGATAGGAATGGACTCCATACCCATTTTTGCCAACCAGGTGCAGCTGTTGCCCACACTAAGTCATCTTCTTTTATAGCTAACCAATGTTCAGGTGCCATTTTCATATGAGCATATCCCCAACCATGAGAATGTGTAACAGCTTTTGGATTACCTGTAGTTCCAGAAGTGTAAGATAAAATAGCAACATCATCTCTTGTTGTATTGGCTATGTCTAATTTATCACTTTGCTTTGCTTTTTCATCTTCAATACTAATCCAATTCTCTTGATTTCCGTTAATCACAAATTTTGTTAATTCGTTATATTCTTCAATATCTCTAAATTCTTCTATAAAATCAGCTAATACAATAACTGCATTAATTTCTCCATGCGTAATACGATATTGTAAATCCTTTGTTCTTAACATTTCAGAACTTGGGATAATTGCAATACCTAATTTTAATGCTGCAATATAAAGTTCATACGTGATGATAGCACGTGGCATCATGATTAACACTTTATCGCCTTTTTTTAGTCCATGGTTTAATAATACATGTCCTACTTTATTAGCGTTTTTAATTAATTCAGAGTATGTAACACTAATGGGTTCTTCTACACCGTTTTCATAAATAATTGCTTGTTTACTTTGATTTGAAGCATGTTTTTCTATTTCAGATACAATATTATATGTCTCTGGTGCTAATAAATTTAAATGATTCATTACTTTATTTTCCTTCCAATTTTTAAGTTTTCATCGTTCATAAAATCACACATCTTAATTTCACGCAATCCTATGCGGTATTTGTTTTAAATATAAAAAAGATTAAGTTTCTATACCAGTATATTACTTTTTTAGAAACTTAATCTTTGAATATTAAATATATTATCTATATCAACATTCGTTTCTAAATTAGCAAGTTCTATTCTTACATTATAAGATAAATCGCGATTAACTATTTTATTATCGACACCTTGTTTAGTGCCTCTTTTTTTATGCGTTTTATCATAAGCGGCTGAACTTTGCCAATCATAGAACGATTGTCGATCTTTCCATAACGTCAAAATAATATAATGACGATGCTTAGTTTGAGGACGTAAAAAACGTAAAGCTTTGAATCCTGGCACATCTTGTAAATATTTAGTGCGCTCTAAAAATTTAGATTCAAATTGAGGTTCATTACCTTCATTAACAAACAAGTGATTCAAAACACATATTGAATCGTTTGTTAACTCGTTTATTGACTCAAGTACTGTATATAATTGAACATCATTATTTTTTTCGATAGACATAGTCCGTTCTTCTTTTTCTTCTATTACATATGTTTTATAACTATCAGTTAAAGTCACTTCTTAGTTCCTTCATTTCTTAACTAGCTTTAAGCTATCATTTTTAATTCTGCTATTCATCTCTATCTTCCTTCATATAATGAAAGGGAACGTTTAACAATTTCTAAGAATTCATGATCCAACATCGACGTCTTAGAAAAGTAATCAAGTATATTTTCAGCAAGATATTCATGTTTTGGAAAATTTTGGTCTTGATTTATCCATGATGCAAGTTCACCTAATGGGGTCTTATCATCAATAAATCCTTGCATAAAATCATAAAAACTCATCAACTCACCCCAATATCTAAATATAGGATAATACTATCATGACAAATTCTTTAATACTAGAGTATACACTTGACTTCTACTTTAAAAATGTAGAATTATTGCTTAAATATATATTTTGACTGCTTATTCAATAGTTAAATAGTTTAATACTACTGCACCTACTGCTTCTGCTGCAACTAACATACTTGACTCATCAATCGTAAATTTAGGATGATGATGTGGATATGCTTTACCCTCTCTCGGTTTTGCTCCAGAATATATAAAAGTACTTGGCAATGTTTTAGCATAAAAAGCGAAGTCTTCAGATGGCGGTTGAGGTTCGCATACTTCTATGCCTTTAACATCAGCTAATTTTGCTTGGTTAATGGTTTCTGCAACATATTCAGTAAAGTCAAGATCATTATACAATGCAGGATAATCTTTACTAAATGTAAATTCACAATTTACACCAAATGTTTCTTCCAAACCATGAACCATTTGTTTTAAAGCCGTTTCAATACGATCGCGTGTAGCATCTGTCAAAGCGCGAACGTCACCTTCAATGGTTATTTTATCTTTAATCACATTAAATTGACCTTTACCATCAAATGATCCAATTGTGACGACACCCGTTTCAAAGGGATTAAGGCGACGTGAGACCACTGTTTGAGCGGTAGTAACGAAATTAGCTCCCGCTACAATCGCATCATTTGAAGTATGCGGAGAAGAACCATGTCCTCCTTCACCTTTTACAATTAATTTAAAGTAAGAACGTCCTGTTTGAACGTTACCCTTATGATAATAGACTTTACCAGGAGCCATATTAGTCATCACATGGGTGCCTAAAACATGATCAACGCCATCCAATACGCCATCTTCAATCATACCTTTAGCTCCACCAGGTGGCATTTCTTCAGCGGGTTGATGAATAACAATTACTTTGCCACTGAACTGAGATTTCATTTCTATCAATGTTTCTGCCAAAATAAGCATATATGCTGTATGTGCATCATGTCCACACGCATGCATGACTCCCTCGTTTTTAGAAGCAAATGATAAACCAGTATCTTCTTGAATGGGAAGCGCATCAAAATCTGCTCGAATAGCAATCGTTTTCCCAGGTTTACCACTATCTATCGTTACTTTTACACCATTTTGTCCTATATTTGTTTCTACCTTACACTCTTTATCTTTATAAAAATTAGCAATATATTTGGGTGTCTCAGTTTCATGAAATGATAACTCAGGATATTCATGTAAATGTCTTCGAATCTCGATCATACGCTTTTCCTTATCTTGTAAACGTTGCACTAAATCTTTAATCATTTCATATCACTCCTTCTCTGTCATTCATTATATGCCTTTACGTATTAAAAATGTTGTAGAAGAGGATATTTAAAATAAAAAGGTTAGAATCATCTTTGATTCCAACCCTTATTTCATATAACTATCTTATTAATGTTTATAGTATGGATCGAATTCCATTGCTCCAGCATTCTCGTCACTAACACCATGTTTATAGTAATCAACATATTGTGGTTCTAATGGTTTTTTACCACGAATGATATCAGCTGCTTTTTCAGCGAGCATTAAAACTGGTGCATGAATATTACCATTAGTAGTGCGAGGCATAGCAGATGCATCAACAACACGTAAATTTTCCATGCCATGTACTTTCATAGTTAATGGATCTACAACTGCCATCGGATCTGACGCTGGCCCCATTTTAGCACTACAAGAAGGATGTAAAGCAGTTTCGCCATCTTTACGTACCCAATCAAGAATTTCTTCATCTGTTTGTACAGATGGTCCTGGTGAGATTTCACCACCATTATATGGATCCATTGCAGGTTGAGATAAAATATTACGTGCTACTCGAATTGCTTCAACCCATTCTTGTTTATCTTCTTTTGTTGATAAATAATTGAATACAATACTTGGTTTTTCAAATGGATCTTTTGATTTAATTTTTAAACTACCACGTGAATTTGAATACATAGGACCAACATGTACTTGATATCCATGCGCCACCGGTGCTTTTTGACCATCATATCTTACAGCAATTGGCAAGAAATGGAACATTAAATTTGGATATGCAACTTGATTGTTAGATCTAACAAAAGCACCACCTTCAAAGTGGTTTGAAGCTGCTGCACCTTTACGTGCAAATATCCATTGTAATCCAATCCAAGGCATACGTTTTACATCTAAGCTTGGTTGTAATGAAACAGGCTGCTTACATTTATGTTGAATATATACTTCTAAATGGTCTTCGAAGTTTTCTCCAACACCAGGTAAGTGCATGCGTGGTTCTATACCTTTAGATTTTAAGAATTCAGAATCACCGATACCAGACAATTGCAATAACTGAGGTGTATTAAATGCACCACCTGAAAGAATTACTTCACCGGCATTCACAGTATGAAGTTTACCATTACGTTTAAACGTTACACCTGTAGCTTTCTTACCTTCAAAATGTATTTTAGTAACAAATGCACGTGTTTTAACTGTTAAATTTTTACGCTTCATTGCAGGACGTAAATAGGCACGTGAAGCTGAAACACGACGGCCATTATGTACTTGACTATCAAATGGACCAAAGCCTTCTTGTCTATATCCATTGACGTCGTTTGTTTTATGATAACCTGCTTCAACACCTGCATCGAAGAATGATTTAAATAATGGATTTGTGGCTGGTCCACGTTTTAATTTAATCGGACCGTCATGTCCTCTATATTTATCATATGGTGCAGCTCCAAATGTTTTTTCTAGTTTTTTAAAATAAGGTAAACAATGTGCAAAGTCCCAAGTTTCCATTCCTTCTGGTTTAGCCCAGCCTTCATAATCCATTGGATTACCACGTTGATAAATCATACCATTAATTGAACTTGAACCACCTAATACTTTACCTCGAGCATGGTCTACCTTACGTCCCATATGCGGTTCTTCTTCAGTTTGGTATCTCCAATCGTAAAATGGATTTCCTGAAGGAAACATCAATGCTGCAGGCATTTGTATAAATAAATCCCATGGATAATCACTACGTCCTGCTTCTAGTACAAGTACTTCTTTATTTTTATCTTCTGACAAACGATTTCCCAATACTGATCCAGCGCTTCCTCCGCCAATAATTACGTAATCATATGATTGATTTTTACTCATATATTGTCGTCCTCCTATAAAAATATAAATCTTCTATTTAAATACAATTTAGTTTGATTTGATACGTCTTTATTCTTCAAAATAAATGGACCGTAAAATAATACGTCTACGGTCCTTTATAGTTAAATTGTAAAAGTTATTTACTAAAGAAATTTACAGGTTCTGGATTTCTATTTGTAAGAATATGTTTAGAGATTAAGTATTCTTCTAATCCTTCTTTACCTAACTCACGTCCAATACCAGATTGTTTATAACCACCCCATGGCGCTTGAGCGAAGTAAGGATGGAAGTCATTAATCCAAACTGTGCCTAGTTTTAATTTATTAGCTACACGTTGTGCTTTTCCTATATCTTTAGAAAATACTGCACCTGCTAAACCATAAATTGAATCATTTGCGAGTGCAATCGCTTCTTCTTCATTATCGAACCCTTCTACTGTAACAACAGGGCCAAATACTTCTTCTTGAACAATTCTCATATGAGTATCGCAATTAGTGATTACAGTTGGTTCAAAGAATAAACCTTCTTTTAAACCTTCATCGTCTGGACGTTTCCCACCGATAGCAATTGTTGCACCATCATCTTTAGCAACTTTCATATATTTTTCAATTTTATCTCTATGTTCTGGAGAAATCACTGGACCCATTTCTGTGTCACTATCAAATCCATTACCTAATTTAATTTTTCCAACACGTTCAATTAAAGCTTTTTCAAATTTTTCTTTTATATTGTTATGAACTAAAATTCTTGAACCTGCTGAACAAACTTGACCTGCATGGAAATATCCGCCATTTAATGCTTGATCTACAGCTAATTCAAAATCAGCATCATCAAAAATAATATTTGGATTCTTTCCGCCAAGCTCTAATGCAATATTAGTTACATGATTTGCAGCATTCTTCATAATGTGTTTACCAGTTTCAATTCCACCTGTAAATGATACTAAATCAACTTCTTTATGACCTGATAATGTATCTCCTACTTCTTCACCACTACTTAATATTAGGTTGATAACCCCTTTAGGGAATCCAACCTCTTCCATTAATTCAAATACACGAATTGTTGTTAATGGCGTAATTTCACTTGGTTTCATTACTAATGAGCAACCAGTTGCTAATGCAGGTGCAATTTTCCATGAAGCTTGTAATAATGGATAATTCCAAGGCGTAATTTGTGTAACTACACCTACAGGTTCTTTAACAAGTTTACTTTCAGTGTTAGGTATTGGAGAATCAATAATTTCTCCTCCGTCTTTATCCGCCAAACCTGCAAAATAATTAAACACATTTGCAATATCATCCATATCTGCATAAGATTCCTCTAATGTCTTACCAGTATCTAGTGTTTCTAATTTGGCTAATTCATCACGATTTTCTGTAATTTTATCAGCAATTGCTCTTACTTTTTTACCTCTGACTTCACTTGTTTCTTGTGACCACTCACCATTTTCAAATGAACGACGTGCTGCTAAAATAGCTTGCTCTGCATCTTCCTTAGTACCTTCAGTAACAGTGAAAATCACTTCTTGATTATATGGATTAATAATATCTCTAGTATTTTTGTTAGCGCTCTCTACCCATTCACCATCGATATATTGGCGATTAGACAATGCTTTTACAAGTTCCATCATACTACCTCCGTTAAGTTTGTTAAATTTTTATTTAACGAATTTTACAAAAGTAGCTTATCATATTTTTTACGTCATTGCAAAAAGCATCTTTATATATTTTTTTATATTATTTTAAATATTATGGAAATTAAAATTGACTTTTGAAACTCATAAGAAAAAATCATATAATGAGTGAGAATGTAAAATTTGTGTTAATATTTCACATCTTATGAAGATCAAAATAAGTGAGGTGCAATATGAGCAATTCTAATAATATCAATCAAAAAATAGAGGAAGCGAAAGATTTAGTTATCAACTCAATTGGTGAAACAATGGATTTATATGGTACAAACCGTAGTGTTGGTAATCTTTACGGTACGATGGTTTTTGAAGGCAGTATGACGCTTGATGAAATGCGTGAACATTTACAAATGAGCAAACCTAGTATGAGTGCTGGTGTAAAAAAATTGCAAGAATACGATATCGTTAAGCAACAATTTACCCGTGGCAGTCGCAAACAACATTTTATAGCTGAGAAAGATTTCTTTAATTTTTTTCGAAACTTTTTCACACAAAAATGGGAACGTGAAGTCGATACAAATTTAGAAGCAACGAAAAAAGCAGAAAACATTCTTCAAAACATAATACAAACTAATAATTTAAGTGGAGAAGAAAAAGAAAAAATAGATCGTATACAATCCCAACTGAACCACACAAAATTATATTGTAAATGGTTAGAAAATTTAAGCTCTGCGATTGAATCTGGAGACATTTTCGAACATTATCCTATACCAAAAGAAGAAGAGTTATAACTTAATTCATTATCAATATTATTCAAAAATCCTCAGAAATTAGATTTATTATCTAATTTCTGAGGATTTTTAAATGTACTATCATTTTTTACATTATAAATTATCGTCTTCAGGGTCTGATTTAACTTGAACAATACGAAGTGAACGGCGCTCTACTTCTTTTAGTTTATCTGCTCTTGTTTCCAGTTTAATCCGATCTTTATTAAGTGTGATAATAAAGGATATCATCATAAACGTAAATATAAATAGAAGGGGTACACTTGCTAATAATGAAGCAGTCTTTAATACTTCAAGAGCTCGTTCTCCACCAACTAACATAAGGGAGAAAGGTAATAGACATAAAGCAAAAGCCCAGAATAAACGATTAGCTTTTAATGGTTCCCCTATTACCTTCTTCTGAGAAGCAGCCGCTAAAATATAAGAACCTGAATCAAATGTCGTTGCTAAGAATAAAAATGCAGATATTAAGAACAACACTATAATTAAAGAACCAAATGGCAATTGATGCATAACTTCTATAATTGTTGCTTCAGTACTATGTTTATTTAAAAAATCAACCACATTAAACTGTCCACTAATTTGTAAATAAACAGCATAATTACCAAAAATTCCAAAGAATAAGACACATCCCAATGTACCATAAGCAATTGTTCCTAATATGACTTCTTTGAGACGACGACCTTTTGAAATTCGAGCAATAAATAAACCAATAAATGGTGCATATACAAGCCACCATGACCAATAAAATATAGTCCAATCTTGAGGGAAATTTGTTTCATTACGGTTTCTAATTCCACCAAATGGCTCCATCCAAGTTGCCATATGGAAGAAATCTCGCATCATATTCCCAAAACCAGTTAAAGTTGTTTCCATAATAAAGATTGTTGGACCTACAATAAATACAAATGCAAGTAATAAGAATGATAACCATACGTTAATATCACTTAATTTTTGTATTCCTTTTTTCAAACCAGTATAAGAACTAATTGCAAAAATGACTGTGATTGTGAAAAGTATAATTGAGCGAATAACCATATTGTCTCCATCTATACCTGTTAATCGTTCAATTCCAGAAGAAATTAATGGCACACCTAATGCTAAAGAGGTTGCCGCTCCTCCTAATAGTCCAAATATAAATAAGATATCTACTAATTTACCTAAAAACTTATCAGTTTGTCCTTTCAATACTGGACGACAGGCTTGACTAATTTTATATACTGGTTGTTTCTTTACAAATACTAAATAGCCAATAGGCAAAGCTGGTAATACATAAATCGCCCATGCAATAGGTCCCCAATGGAACATACCATATTGCGTTGCATATGTAAGAGCCTCATCAGTCATTCCTTTAGCACCATTTGGAGGTACCTGATAATAGAAGGCCCATTCGATAACACCCCAATAAAGAATATCTGAACCAATACCTGCACAAAATAGCATTGCAGCCCAACTAAAATTATTGAATTCAGGTTTATCACTTGCTTTTCCTAAAGTCACATTACCATATCGGCCGAAAGCAATATAGAGTACAAAGGATAAAACGGCTAAACCTATAAATAAGTAAACAGATCCTATCGAGTTAGAAATAGCACTATTTATATCAGTAATAACTTTCTCACTTGCACTTGGAAAGACCATCATAGGTATAACTGCTGAAAGCAAGACAATAACAGTACCTATAAAGGTGGGCCAATCCATTATTTTTTCTTTTTTCAACTAAGATCCTCCTTTGAATATTATATGTACGACTTATATTTTATTTACGTGAATGATTCACATGATGACAATATCTAAAATTAAATAAAAATGCAAATTACATTCATAAAATTATTTTAGAAAACTGAATATTTATATATTTTATTCCATTGAAACTATCGAAAAAAATTAACTATATCAACATTGTTAAATTAAAAATAAACGTTTTGAACAAATATTAAATTATAAACATTGAATTTTTATTCATTTTTAATGAATATATATTTTTTTGAAATTCTCTGTTTTAAAATAAAAATAAGAGAAGAATACAATTCTTCTCTTCAATATTCAAAAAGGCACAAAAGGCCTTCTCAATCTATTAAATTGTCATGAAACTTTAAATCGTTTATATTACAAATACTCTATTATAAACTAATATCCTAATATTATTTTTATTATAAAACCAACAATAACTGAAACACCTATTGCAAAGAATCCTGGAATAATAAAGCTTGTAGGTCGTGTACGTCCTGTTTCATCTAAATTAACTGCAAATAATAACGTTGGTTGCGCAGGTATAACAAAGTTAACATTTAATGTTTGTACCATTGCTACAAAATACATGGGTGGAATTCCCATACTCATGACGATGGGTACCATAATCGATGCTGTTGCTGTTTGTGAAATAACAATCATCGCTACTACAGCTACAAGAATAATCACAAGCCAGGGCATATTTTGAATCGTTTTGCCAACATCATTTTGTATGATATGTAAATTATGAGGTGCGTTAAATACTGTCGCACCTAACCAACCAGGTCCGAGTACTGCAAATAATGCACCAATAGCAGATTGTGTAATATTTGAAGATAGAATATCACTCGTATTCACTTTCAACATCAATAAATTAATTGCTGCACTTAAATACATAAAGAATTGTACAATCTCTGTCATTGATACAGTGACATCTTTTCCATTGACATTAAATGAAGGCATGAATTGAGGAAAAATACCAAACGTAAGAATACCAAACACACACAAAATAAATGCTAAAACACCTATCTTTACTCTAGTAGAAAAAGCATGATTTACATCAACGTCAGGTGTATGAGCAATTTCACTTTCAGTAATTGTATTTTTACGTCCTACAAACGTACAAAATATACTTAACATAAACATAGTGATTAATGATGTAGGTAAGACAATACTCAAATATTGACCCATTGAAATTTCATGACCTGCAAGTACTGAAATAACGTAGGCTGTTGCAGATGCAGCTGGACTACAAAGTAAAGCCAAATTAGCAGTTAGTACTGAAGCAATCAGTGGTCGCTTAGGTTGGATTTTAGCTTTTACTGCGGTTTGAGCAATAATAGGTTCTAGTGATAAAGCAATATTTGCAGTCCCTACTCCAAATACGAAGACAAATACAATCATAGGCGCAATAAAAATAATTGATTTTGGAAATCGTTCAATGATTTTCGAAGCAAGATAGACAAGATAATCAATTCCGCCTGTAGCTTGTAGCGTTCCTCCAGCTATACCAATTGCCAGAATAATTAGTACTGCTGTAACAGGGGCAGAACCAGGAGGAAGTTGAAATCCAAATATCATAATCAGTTGGGCCACAATAGCAAAAATACCACAGCCTAAAGCACCTGCTGTGCGCAATCCTAGCATAATGGCTACAATCATTATGATAATTTCTACTATAAACAGTAGCATTATAATAACTCCTAACTTTAAATAGTTCATGTGAATTTTTTAACATATATATTTTATCACTTTTATTTGTTAAAAGTATATAATTGCATAAAGTTAATTAATATAAATATTTTGATAAGAAAAAACCTTTAAAAATCAAAAGGATTCTTAAAGGTTTATCAATATTTATTGTTTTTTATAATCTTCTTTGAGTGATGCACGACCTTCTTCATCATATACTACGTCATCATCGGTATGCCCTTTTGCCATTTTAAGATTTTTCTCAATACGTGCTTCTTCTTCTTTTTTAGAACGACTTCTATAAAAGCGTTCCTCAAAAAGTGAACCCCAAATGAGACCAAATATGACGCCAATCGTAATTACCACAATTGCGATCACTAGGATCCATTGAAGTACTCCTAACGCCATTGTGAATCACCACCTTTATATTTGAACACTATAGGAATTAGTAGTTATATATTTCCCTTTATAAAGTGATTTAAATCATATTAAATGTAATTTTTAAAAATAAAAAAGAGCAAGTTAGAATTCGTTTTGAATTCATATACTTGCTCTTTTAAATAACGTTATTGTTTAAATATCTTAGTCATTATTTTACATTAATTTTTAAATAGTTCATTTCCTTAAATTATGAAATGTAATTGTATGAACTTGCTTGACTTGCTGAAATTGTACGTGTAGATACTACACCTACGCCTTGATAGTTCATTTCAGATACTGTAACAGAACCATCACTATTTACACTTTCAACATATGCAACGTGACCATAACCACCTTGAGTCGTTTGCATTACAGCACCTGCTTTAGGTGTATTGTTTACAGTATAACCAGATTGCGCTGCTGCGTTAGCCCAGTTATTTGCATTTCCCCAAGTATTACCAATTGTGCCACCAACTTTGTCATATACATAATATGTACATTGACCCCAAGTATAGTAATTCGCACCTGAATTTGTTTTACCTGAGAATGCTTGAGTTGAAGCAGTTGATTGTGTTCTTGGTGCACTTTGAGTTGTAACTTTTACATTACTATTTGATGTTGATGCAGTGTTAGCGCCTAATCCACCTGTCGTATTATTAGTTGTATAAGATTGATTATTGTTAGTAGATGTTTGGTTATTGTTTGTTGTATATGAATAATTGCTATTGTAGTTATAGCTATTATTGTTGTAATTATTATAGTTAGATTGACTATGATTTGAGTCATTAGTGTGATTTAAACGATCAGGACTCCAATTACCTTTCCATGTGTAATGATAGTTACCTTGTTGATCAATTGTATAAGAGTAGCTATATGAAGTTGGGTCATTAGGGTTATATCCATTATTTTCCGCTGCATGTGCGTCATGATGCGCAAATCCAACTGTAGCGATTCCGGCTGTGGCGATAGTTACTGTAGCGATTTTTTTCATAATTAAATATCCTCCTAGAAATTTAAAACATTCTTCCTTTATTTATCACGTGGCTACTTTCAAATGACATCTCAATATTAAATTACTTCGAATTATTTTTTCTCGTTAATTAACGACAAGACATACTTTATCAGATAAACAAGCGTTTGTGGGCGTTGTTAATACCTTGTAATTGAATCATAATAATAGGATGGTTTTTGTAATTAAATCTCTCTTTTGTTACATCACTCAAAATGCTTTAATATCAATCTTTTTATCAATTTAATCAACAGTGTCATTACAGATGGTGTAATATATCTGATTATTTTAAATATGTTTTATTTCATAAAATAAGGGAATATTAACTATTATTTTCAAGAATGTATAGCAAAAAAACGAGTGAGACAACATTCATTTTAAATTCGTTATCTCACTCGTTTGGTTATTCATTAAATATATTTGTGTTCTTTTAAGTAATTAAGAATATGTTCAACTGATTCATCTATACTTTGTGTTTCAGTATTAATAGTTATTTCAGGATGTTTTGGCGCTTCATAAGGCGCACTAATTCCTGTAAATTCTTTAATTTCACCTGAACGTGCTTTTTCATATAAACCTTTAGGGTCTCGTTTCTCACATTCTTCTACACTGCACTCCGTATATACTTCAATGAATTCTCCGTCTTCTAAAATATCACGTACTTCATCACGATCTTCTCTATATGGAGAAATAAATGCAGTAATTGCAATTGTCCCTGCATCTACAAGCAATTTACTTACTTCACCGATACGACGAATATTTTCTTTACGGTCTTCTGGACTAAAACCTAAATTTTTATTTAAACCGTGACGGACATTATCGCCATCTAATCGATATGAATGTTTATCTTTTTCAAATAAAGCCTTCTCAAGTGCCACAGAGATTGTGGACTTACCAGAACCAGATAACCCTGTAAACCAAATGACAGCACTTTTATGACCATTTTGGTGTTGTCTATCTTCTTTAGTTACTTCTGAATCATGCCATGTAATATTTGTTGATTGACTCATTTTATATACTCCCCCAAATTACTTTTGTCTTAATCCTTTAATTAATACTTCTGCAACTTCAGGTCTTGAGAATTCTTTTGGTAATGATTCGCCATTACGTAATTTTTCTCTCACTTTTGTACCACTTAAATGTACATGGTCTGATGCATCATGTGGACACGTTTTAGCTGTAGCCATATTGCTACATTTTTTGCAGTAAAATGCATGTTCAAATTTTAGAATATGAATATCTAATTCATCTTCAAATTGAGAGATAAGTTCTTGTGCTTCATAAGTACCATAATAATCACCCACACCTGCGTGATCACGTCCAACAATAAAGTGTGTACAACCATAATTTTTACGAACTGTAGCATGTAAAATTGCTTCACGTGGACCTGCATAACGCATCGCTGCGGGATAGATAACTAAACGTGCTCTATCTTTAGGAAAGTAATTTTTCAAGATAGCTTGATAACTTTCCATACGTACATCTGCAGGGATATCATCCGCTTTAGTTTCGCCAACTAAAGGATTTAATAATAAACCATCTACAATTTCTAATGCAGATTTTTGAATATATTCATGTGCACGGTGGACAGGATTACGTGTTTGGAATCCAACTACTGTTTTCCACCCTAAATCTTTGAATAATTGGCGTGTTTCAGCAGGATCTAAATGATAATCTGAAAATTCATCATGTTTAGGACGATTTACTAATTGAATAGGACCTGCTAAATAAACGTTCCCTTTTTCATATACTTTTTTGACACCTGGATGCGCTTCTTCAGTCGTACCGTAGACATTTTGAGCTTCTTTTTCTTTATCATACGTATATTTTTCTTCAAGTTTTAAAGTACCATAAAGCACTTCATCTTCACCATATAAAGCAATATCATCACCAATATTAAATTCATTCGCTTGTGTCTCAGTGACAGGTAAAGTGATAGGAATACTCCATACTAGTCCATTTTCAAGATGTGTATCTTCAACAACTTTTTTATAATCCGCTTCTCCCATAAATCCAGTAAGTGGACTAAAACCACCAATAGCGATTAATTCTAAATCTGAAATGGACCAAGGATTTAAAGTTAATGATTTAAAAGCGTTCGCTTTTTCAATTAATGCTTCTCTTTCCTTCCCTTCTACAACTCGATTAATTAACTCTCCACCATGTGGCTTAATTGTATAATTGATAATATCTTCATTTGTTGACATCATTGATAACCTCTTTTCTAATTATTTTGATTAGTTTACTCGGTTTTATTTATAAGAAAAAGACAATTTTTTGTTGCGAATAATAGTAATAATAACTAATACAATAATCGCACAAATAATTGCGAATCGAATAACATTTGTCACTGTAGTATCTTTGATGAAATACGTCATTAAAGCATTACTATTTGTAAAAATAATAAGACCACCTACACAGATTGCTAAAATATTAATGGGCAATATTTTAGTTAAATAGGCTGAAATTGGTGCGGCAATCATACCGCCTATACTTAATGCAATGACAAACCACCAATTAATTTGAGTAAATCCTAAAAAGATAATAAAACTTAATGATGTTGAAAGTGTTACAAAAAATTCACTTGCAGACACTGTACCAATGGCATAGCGTGGTTGAATTTTATGGCTTGCAAGTAACAACGGTGTGTTGACTGGTCCCCAGCCTCCACCACCGATGGCATCTAGAAAACCAGCAACGGCTCCTTGTGGAACAAGTTTCGCACTACTAAGCGTTCCTACGTGTGTATGAATGTCTTTGTGACGTTTAAATAAGAACTGATACAAAATATAAAAACCCATTGAAAGTAAGAATAGTGCTATATAAGGTTTAATATAGTCACCATGTATTTGAGTTAATAATGCTGCACCGATAAATCCACTGATTGATCCTGGTATTGCGAGTTTCAACATGGTTGGCTTATGTACATTTTCAAATTTCCAATGTGATGTACCCGATGCAGCAGTCGTTGCTATTTCTGAAAAATGTACCGTTGCTGAAACAATCGCAGGTGCTATGCCGTATGTTAATAATATAGATGATGAGGAGGCACCGAATCCCATTCCGAGTGATCCATCAACAAGTTGTGCTAAAAATCCAGCTAATGCAAATATAAACAATTTTCTCATATATCACATATCCCTTCATATCTAAACTTGCAAATGAAGCCATCGTGTGAATTCTTGTTGCTTAACCTCATCTAAATACTCATCAGATAAAATGTGTTGTAATAACTCCTGTTTCCTAGATGGCTCGATTGATAATCGTTTAATTAGTTGTCTACTTTCATATAAAAAATCAATATACATTTCATATGATTCATCGTACATATCGCTTATTCTTGAAATAATTTTTTTATTCAATTTAGGACTTGCTCCATTGGTTGACACGCTAATAGAAAGTTTTCCACGTTTTAAAATACTTGGAATCGTAACATTTCCAACTTGGGCTTTCGAAGCATGATTACACAATGCATGATGAGGAACACTTTCTAACACCTTTGTATTGACGTCGTTATTATTTGTGGCAATCACTACAAGGTCGGCATGTTCAACATCTTGTGGCTCAAATTCTTTTTGACTCCAAGTGATATTTTCGTTATCTAATAATTCTTTTAAAGTTGTTGAAATAGTAGGACTAACAATATGAACATCAGCACAATATTCGATTAAAGTTGAAGCTCTTTTGGTTGCAACTTTTCCGCCACCTACTATGACAATCGATTTCTGGCTTAAATCAATCATGAGCGGCATATGGTTCATATTGTCGTCCTCCTATATTAGATATTTTTCAAATTATGGTAATGTCATTTCAACATCTGATACTTGTTCTTTGAACCAGCTAATTTTTTGGCGCATATTTACAACATCACCAATCACAATCATTGCAGGATTTTTGATTTCAGATGCACGTTGTACAATGCTACCTAATGTTCCAGTGACTGTTTTTTGAGAAACTGTTGTCCCTAAATGTACTAACGCTACAGGTGTATCTACTGACTTACCATGACGCACTAACAGTTCACAAATTTCAGGCAAACGTTTTACACCCATATAAATACACAATGTTTCAGGACCATGGGCTAAATGTTCCCAATATGCTTCTTTCGTCATACCTGGTTTATTCACAGCTGTAACAAACGCAACGGATGAACTATAATCTCTGTGAGTAACAGGAATTCCTGCATAAGCAGGAGCTGCAATTCCTGATGTAATCCCAGGAACAATTTCAAATGGAATTTGATTATCCGATAATATTTCTGCTTCTTCGCCACCACGTCCAAAAACGAAAGGATCACCACCCTTTAATCGTGTAATGGTGTGCCCTTTTTTCGCTAAATTCACTAACATACGATTTGTTTCCTCTTGTGGCAATGAATGCTTATTTGGATCTTTACCACAATAGAAGAACTTTGTGTGAGGTTTTGCAAAATCTAAAATTTCCTTGTTCACTAAGCGGTCATATAAAATCACATCTGACGCTTGAATCGCTTTCATACCTTTTACAGTTATTAAATCAGGATCACCAGGTCCTGCACCTACAAGATAAACCTTTCCCATCTTATCACCCCGTTCGCCTTCTATTTCTTTAAAAAATCAGCTGTGAAAATCTCTACCATCATGAACTTTAGCTACTACACCCGAACGAATAACGAAGTCACCGAAATGTTCACCTTCGAGACGTGATTTTCCATAATCCATTAAAATTGGTCTTAAGCTTTCAAGGATTTCCTTTTCATCGATGTTTTCTTTGTATAGTTTATTTAAGCGATCACCATTAAAGCTTCCGCCTAAATACATATTATATTTGCCAGGCGCTTTACCAATAAATGCAATCTCAGCTAATGCAGGTCTTGCACAACCATTAGGACAACCTGTCATACGTATAGTAATCTCTTCTTCACTAATACCAGCTTCATCTAATAAATCTTCAATTTTAGATAATAGCGTTGGTAAATAACGTTCTGATTCAGCCATTGCTAAACCACAAGTTGGAAATGCTACACAAGCCATTGAATTACGTCTTAAACCACTATAATTTTTACCATCAGTTAAACCGTATTTATCAATAAGAGATTGAATATCTGCTTTTTTCTCTTCAGTTACATTAGCAATAATTAAATTTTGATTTGGAGATAATCTAAAATCACCAGTATGTGTTTCTGCAATTTCTCTTAACGCCGTTTTTAACTTATAGTCTTCTGTATCTTTTACACGTCCATTTTGAATGAATAATGTATAATTCCATACACCTTTTTCACCTTCAATCCAACCTAAACGATCGCCATTATGTTCAAATTTAAATTCACGAGCTTCACTGATTTCCCAGCCTAGACGTGTATTTAATTCTTTAACAATATTGTCTACACCAAAACGATCTACTGTATATTTAAAACGTGCATTTTTACGATTTGAACGATTACCGAGATCACGTTGAATTGTAAGTAATGCTTCACATACATCTATGACTTTATCTTTAGGAATAAATCCAGCAATGCGTCCTACTTGAGGGTATGTATCTGGATTACCATGCGTCATACCCATGCCACCACCAATAGCCACATTAAATCCAACGAGTTCATCATTTTCTACAATTGCAATTAAACCAATATCTTGTGAAAATACATCAATATCGTTTGATGGTGGTACGGCAATACCAATTTTAAATTTACGTGGTAAATATTTTTCCCCGTACATTGGTTCTACTTCTTCTTTAGAATCAAGCACTTTCTCTCCATCTAACCAAATTTCATGATAGGCATTCGTTTTAGGTAATAAATGATCACTGATAGCTGTAGCATAATCAAGTATTTCTTTATTAATATTTGATTGATATGGATTTGGGTTACACATTGTATTACGATTGACATCCCCACATGCTGCAATCGTATCTAACACTGATTCATTAATTTTTTTCATAGATGATTTTAAATTTCGTTTTAAAATACCATGAAATTGGAATGTTTGACGTGTTGTTAATTTCAATGTATGATTCGCATAATTATTAGAAATATCATCCATTGCAATCCATTGTTCAGGTGTTGCTTTACCTCCAGGTAGTCGCACACGAATCATGAAAGCATATGCAGGTTCTAATTTTTGTTTACGGCGTTCATCACGTACATCTCGGTCATCTTGTTGATAGCTCCCATGAAACTTAAGTAATTTGGTATCATCATCAGAAATAGCACCAGTTAAAGGATCTGCTAAGCCTTCTTCAATCGTACCGCGTAAATAATTACTTTCAGTTTTTAAATGTTCTAACGCATCAAGGTTTTCATTTAACTCATCAGCAATTTGTTTAATCGTTTTAGCCATTCACTCTCCACCCTTTCTTTAGTACACGTCACGTTGATAACGTTTATCTTTTTTCATTTGTTTTAAGTAGCTTTCAGCATCTTCTTCAGTTAAATTTTGTTCTTTCACTAATACATTGCGAATAGCTTGATGTACATCTTTAGCCATATTTTTTTCATCACCACAAATATAGATTGATGCACCTTTTTCTAACCACTCATTAAATTCTTTACTATGTTCAGCAATGCGATGTTGTACATATACTTTTTGATCTGTATCACGTGAGAAAGCGACATTCATTTTTTCAAGAAAACCATCTTTTAACCATTCTTGCCATTCTGTTTGATATAAGAAATCAGTAGTAAAGTGTTGATCGCCGAAGAATAACCACGTATTACCTTTATAACCATATTCTTCACGTTCTTGCATATGTGCTCTAAATGGCGCAATTCCTGTACCAGGTCCTATCATAATAACAGGCGTATCTCCATTTTTAGGGAATTTAAAGTTTGGATTACGTTTAAGATAAATTGGAACAGTATCTCCTGGTTGAATACGTTCAGCAAATTGAACGGAACATACACCTGAACGATCTCTACCGTGTGTATTATATCTTACTGCACCAACCGTAATGTGAACTTCATCAGGTAATGATTGATAACTACTTGATATAGAATATTCTCTAGGAGGTAATTTTCTAAGGATTTGATATAAATCTTCAGGTTCTAATTCTTCAGGTGGGAAATCATTGAGTAAATCAATAAAATCTCTACCTTCAATATAATTTTGTATCCACTCACTATCTTGAACTTTGTCTTCTAACGCTTCATTATCAAAATATGCTGCTGCATTTTGAAGTAATGGTCTCGTTAATTTTGTAATTTCAAAGTAAGATGTTAATGCTTCTTCTAAAGAAATCGTATCTCCATCTTCTGAGATTTGAATTTGATCTCCCGGATCCCATCCTAATGTACTCATCAGTAATTCAACTAAAGCTGGATCATTTTGTGGTAAAACGACTAAGCAATCTCCTACTTCATATTCTTCACCAAAATTATCTAATAAGAATTCAATATGACGTGTTTCTTTATTAGATCCTCTACCATTTAAATTAATATTTTCTAATACTTCAGCTTGGTATGGATTCGCTTTTGAGTATTTTTTCTCTTTCGCAGATTTAATTGATTCACTTACAACTTGTTCACTTTGTGTACCTTCAGGTGCTGAGTCAATAGTATTAATGACATTAGCCATCCATTTTTCGGCATCTTCTTCATAATCCACATCACAATCAACACGTTCATATAATCGTTCGGCACCAAGTTCTTCAAGTTTTTTATCAAAATCTTTACCTGTTTGACAGAAGAACTCATAAGTTTGGTCACCTAATGCAAGTACTGAAAATCTTACTCCCTCTAATTTAGGAGCTTTTCTACCATGAATAAATTCATGTAATTCGGCTGCATTATCTGGTGGATCTCCTTCACCTTGTGTGGAAGTAATAATAAATAAATCTTCAACATTTTTAAGATTTTTAGATTTAAATTCATCCATGGCTTTTAACGTTACATTATGTCCAATATTTGAAAGACGTTCTTCAAATATTTCTGCTAAACCTTGCGCATTTCCTGTTTCTGAACCATATAATAATGTAATCGCTCGTTTTTCAGGTTGAATTGTTGGTTCATTTTGTTGAAGCATTGTTTCAGTATCCTTTGAAACAGCTCCTATTTGTGAACCTTGTGTGTCAGATGTTCCTGATGTAAGTTGTTGATTTGCGACTAAATAGCCACTTAACCATACTTTTTGTTCTGGTGTAAGTGTCTGTAATAATTCATTAATTTGTGTGGCTTGTCCTTCAGTAAAAGGACTATTGGTAACACTTAGATTCAATTCATCCACCTCTATCATTTCAATCTTTATTTTATTTTAAAATACTTACTATCTCTATATTATGTAATCTATATTCGACTTTCCAGTAAAAATCGAATATAGAATATTTTTAAATCCTTATCAGAATACTATGTTTTTTGTATAAAATTTTTTAAACCTTACATCACGGTTTATCTGCAACATGAAGTCCACATTCTGTTTTTTCAAAACTTGACCAACGTCCTGCTCTGGAATCATCTGAATTGAATACTGGCGCTGTACAAGGAATACAACCAATACTTGGATAATGCTGGTCATGCAGTTCATTATAAGGTAAATCGTGCTGTTTAATATAATCCCAAACGTCATCTTCCGTCCAATAAATTAAAGGACATACTTTAATCGATTTAAAACGTTCATCTTTATTAATGAAATTTGTTTTAGCACGAGTCGGAGATTGATCTCTTCGTAGTCCCGAAATCCAGGCAATCGCCCCACCTAGTACCTCTTCTAAAGGTTTAATTTTACGAATATAACAACATTGATTTGGATTATTTTTCCATAATGCAGGATTGTATTTCTCAGCTTGTTCTTCAAGCGTCAATTCTGGTTTCTTCATTTCAATACGTAACTTAGGAAAACATTCTTTTACTCTATCAATTAAATCGTATGTTTCTTGAAAATGTAAATCTGTATCTAAAAATACAATTTGAGCATCTGGTTTAATTTGATAAATCAAATTAATAAGTACCATGCTCTCTGCCCCAAAACTACATGAGTAAACGATATCTTCACCATACGTAGTATAAGCCCATTTTAAAATTTCATAGGCACCCTTTGTCGCGTCGTCAGTAGAAATGGAGTCAATAAATGGATCACCATCAAAACTCTCATACGTTATCTTTGATACTGACATAAACCTATGGTCCCTCCTCAGTATTTACAAATTTATTAATCTAATACCTATCAGAATTGTCAGAATAATATGCTAATACTTTAACGAGTTTTGAGAAGAAAGTCAAGAAAGTTTAGGGAATATTTACTTTAAAATAAACATACATTTTTGATTCGAACTAAAAATATAAGTTTTATTTTATTCCTACCTAAATAAGTGCCTACTTCATAACCGTTTTTTTCATTATTGAAGCAACTCCAACTGTAATTACTACCTTTTCTTTAAAACTAGGATTATAATTAACTACTAAATCCTTGTAATCAATTCATAATCTATACACTCTATATGAATTTTATATTTTCCGACTATCTTTTTAACTTCCTTTTTAGTCATACTTGAAAAACTATATATCCATTCACACTTATATTTATTCATGATTTCAAATGACTTTAAAGATATTTTCTATAAATTTATTATAGTATATAAAAATAATAATGAAGTGTTTCTCACTTCATTATTACTAATTAGTTATTCTTTTCATAACGTACTTTTTGACGGTAACCATATGTGCTTTCTTTAATTAATTGATCATTAAGCAAACCTGCACCTATTGCTCCTGCAACAGTAGATATTGAGGTTGCAAACCAAGGAATACTTAAATAAAGTTGAACACTGGCTGGTCCTTTTAAACCTACTTGTTGTCCTAAGAATCCTGGAGGTAATAAAACCAGCTCTGCTATTAAGAATAATGAATATAAAATCATATAATATATAACAATGGCTATAAATAAAGTCATGATAGTTGTTAAATTATATAACATTACAATTCTTTTATGCTTAGCTTCTTTTGTAGATTCCCATAAACCATGGGATACCATTATCCAAACGAGCATACCTAAAATTGCCATGATGGAAATTCCAAATAATCGCCATACAGAAAAATCAAGACCCATATTCCACATGGTTGAAAAAATCAATCCGAATGCACCTGTCGTAAAAGCAATCGCTACAATATTACTTAAACTTGCCATCATATTCAGTGGGTTATTCGCAAAGGTCATCCCACTGACAAGTCGTATCATTCCAAGACTGCGTGAATTTGATAAATATCTTAAATGATTGTTTCCTGTTTCTTTTAAATGTACTTCTGTTTTCTCAATACGTGAAAAAGGAAATTGTTTATTGATTTCTTTCTTAACCCTATTATTGTCATCATAACCTATATGCGCTCTTTCAGAATAATGAAGTTCATTAATAATGGTTACGATAGCATGTTTAAAGCGATTCTTTACAGGACGCCATCCAAATGCAGGATATGAAAATATTGCAGCGCCATTTTTTTTATTAATATCTAAAGCAAGTACGTTTTGATGATAGAACATAGGTAAGTCTGTAATTCCTACAACATAATCCCATTCTCTTTTATTATGATAATCTTGAATTTTTTTGAATATTTCTTCCACACTTTCCGCAAAACCAGTAAGAGGATCCACCACGAGATCAACTTTCCAGTCACGTTGATGATTATCTTGTTCTGATAATATATTGGGTATGTCATTAATTAAACTTTGTGCTAATTTCTCTGTCACTCCTGGCGCCACAACGAGACCAATTAATTTTTCTTCACTCATGTTGTTTCCTCCTCTCTATGATCTTGTTTTTTATGTTCATCTTGTTGATTATCATTATTTTGTTTATTGGATGCACTTTCTTCAACTTGTTGATTTGATGCATCATGAGAAGATGATTGAGCTTGTTCTTTTTCTTTCTTCTCTTGTTCTGCTTCTTTATAACGATGATATTGTCGATACGAATAAGTAATCTGACGGATTTTCTCTTCATTCTCTACAGTAGACCCCATTGCCCCAGCAAGTAAACCTAGTGAAGATACAAACCATACTAATTTTACATAATTTATAAATGTAAAATGAGGATGTGCGCTGGTCCATTGATTAAATAAACTTGGTGGAACAAACAATGATACACTTATCGCTAATAAAAGATATAAAATAATATAATTTAAAAGTGTAATAATAAATAATGTGAATACGGTAGTAAAATTATAAATATAGCGATACACACGCTGTGACTTAGCCGTTTTACGTTCAATCAATTGATGTGCATAGAGTAACCAGCCTGTCATACCTAGGATAGCAATAAGCATAAGTATAATAAATCTTATTATGGAGTACTGTATACTCAGCTCCCAAGGCATGGAGAAAATCGATACATAAGTCCCAGTTGCAAAAGCAACTGAAATAATCTTTTTGAAATTAAAAATATTTTTCCATGGTTCATTTGCTCGTGTTAACCCTAAAATAAGTTGAATCCAACTGAGAATAAACCATCGATGAATATAACGTTGCTTTGGCGTTTCATCTTCATTTGGTTCTACTGCTTTAGGATGTATAAGAGGATGAATCTTGGGAGCCACTCTTGAAGTTGAATAATACAATTGTTCAATAATAGAAGTTAAACTATTTCTTAATTTTCGTCGTAGGTCTATCCAACCTAATGAAGGTAAAGATAGCATCGCTACTTGTTTATCATTATTAAAATCACTAATCACTACTTTATTTCCAGAAATACTTGGTAAATCTGTAATACATACAACAAAATCCCAATCATGTTTCTCTTTCATTTTTGCCGCTTTATCAATACTTTCATGTACATCTTCAGCTGAGCCAATCATTAAATCAACGTGGAGCTGAAATACCCATTCTTGTTGATCATTCACACGTTGATTCAGCTGTTCTTTTACATCTGGAATAACAGCTTCTACGTGTTTATGAGATACACCCGGTGAAGGTATCAAACCGATTTTGTGCATTGTGTTATCCTCCTTTCTTTATAAATATATAAAGTAAGGTGTACGTCGAAAAAGTCTACTCTTTTCAAACGTACACCTATTTATAAATGATTATTTAGCAAGTACAAGTGGTGAAAAGATAATGTAAGCAAGTACTACTAAACCTAGAACAATACCGCCTGTAATATAACGATATTTCCAAGGTGTAAGATCCACTTTAGCTTTATTAGTATTTAAGTCAAACGTATTGGAAGGTTTAAATTTATTAAAGACAAGTATAATAGCTAAATCAATAAAGAACATAAAACTAAAAGTATATAAATAATTTAATTGTGGCACCATAAAACTAATTGCAGCATATAACACAATGTGTGTAACTAAAGCTACTTTAGCGCCTAGTTTAGATGTGTGCTTAGAATAAAATGCAACTAAGACCAATGCAAGTACCGGCATACTATATACACCATTGAACTGTTGCACAATCGCATATAATCCACTTGGGAAAAGGGCAATAAGTGGAGATATACCTACTACAATAATGCCAATCACAACTGTCGCGATATGACCGACACGTGCAATATGTTGATCTGAAGCACGCTTACCAAAAATAGGTTTATAAAAGTCTAAAGTAAAGAGTGTTGTTGTACTGTTTAATGATCCAACAAATGAACTTAATATGGCTCCAAAAATAACTGCTCCGAATAAACCATAGCCCCAATCAGGTAAAATCGCCTGAATCAATGCAGGATAAGCATTATCATTAGATGTTATACCCCCATTGAAATAATTATATGCAATAACACCAGGAATCACTGTAAAAATAGGACCAAATACCTTGAATAAACTTAAATATATCGCACCTTTTTGTGCTTCTTTTAAATTCTTACCAGCTAAGGCTTTTTGTACAATCATTTGGTTCGCACACCAAAAGAATAAATTATTAAAGAACATACCAAAGAATAATGTTGGCCATGGAACAACATCTGAATCAATGGCCCCAAAAGCGTTTAGTTTTTCAGGCGTACGTTGGACCATGTGGTCGAATCCTTTTACAAAATTCCCATCACCTAAATGATGTAAACCTAAAATTGTAATAATCAAACCACCTATAATTAATCCGACACCATAGATTGAATCACTAAATGCGCTCAGTGACAAACCACCGATGAATAAGTAGATAACACCTACTGCACCAATGACAAATGCAATAATAATCGTTGCTGTGGCATCACTTACTCCTAAGTATTCCCCAATACTAAACATTTTATTAAATACTAATGAACCAGAATATAAGACAACTGGTAAAAATGATACAACATAAGTGAAAATAAATAATATAGAAACGAAACGTTTAGTAAAGGTACCATAACGCATTTCAAGTAATTCAGAAATGGTATCCACACCGTACCTTAAATATTTTGGTAAGAATATCCATGCAAGTAAGACAACTGCTACAGCAGCTGTGACTTCCCAAGCCATCACTTCCATACCCTTACCATAACTTTGACCATTCTGCCCTACAATTTGTTCTGTAGATAGGTTAGTCATAATAATCGTTGAGGCAATCGTAAATCCTGTTAAACTATTGCCTCCCATAAAATAGCCATCTGCACTATCAGTCTTTATTTTTTTTGAACGCCAGAACGCATAAAGACTGACCCCCATAACAACGGCTAAAAATAAAATAATTGCTAGCCAATTCATAATACGTGTCGCTCTCCTTATTTTTTAAAATAAAAAAACGTTAAACTTTCATTTAACGTTGGATAACTAATCTATTCTATGATGTACATGTCTTGTGCCTTATTTATTTTAAACACAGAATATCTAATTTTCAATTATCATATTTAAATTTATTATATAAATAAATTATTATCTTTAAATTTGATGATATTTTTTACGTTGTTGAATATCATATGGAAGCGCTTGACTTCTGATAATAGAAGTCATAAAGTGAAACTATAGTTAAATCATATGCACTAGGGGTGTTTTAAAACTGAGATGAGGTGTAACCTCAAACCCTTTGAACCTGAACTAGCTTATACTAGCGTAGGAAAGTGTCGTATAAAATAAGATGACCTGTTGAGATGTGTCAAACTGTTCTCAATAATGATATATCTATTTTAATGCAACTTTCCTAATGTGAAGGTTGCATATTTTTTTGCTGTAAATGAAGTAAATGGAGGCACGATATTTATGACGAGAACAGTATTAGTAACTGGAAGTAGCCGTGGTTTAGGTGCGGTCATTGCAAAAACATTAGCTAAACAAGGATTTGAAGTTATCATTAATTACAATCAAAGTCGTGAAGCAGCTGAACAATTAGCACATGATATTGGTGAAAACGCCATTGCTTTACAAGCAGATGTCACACAACGTGACGAAGTCGATCGTTTAGTTAATGAGGCAACACATCATTTTGGAAAAATTGACGTTGTTGTCAATAATGCATTAGTTAATTTTAAATTTGATCCAAATGCGCAAAAGGCATTTAAAGACTTATCATGGGAAGACTACCAACAACAAATCGATGGTACACTAAAAGGTGCTTTTAATGTTACTCAAAGTGTCATTCCACAATTTATAGAGCGTGGTTCTGGCACCATTGTAAGTATTGGCACAAACTTATATCAACATCCTGTTGTACCATATCATGAATACACAACAGCTAAAGCTGGGTTGATTGGATTCACACGTAATATTGCAGCCGAATTAGGGCAATATGGTATTACTGCTAATGTAGTGTCAGGCGGATTGCTTAAAACAACTGATGCTAGTGCTGTCACTACACCAGAAGTTTTTGATTTAATTGCACAGACTACGCCATTACGTAAAGTGACTACCCCACAAGATGTTGCTAATATGGTTGCTTATTTAAGTAGCGAAGCAGCAGATGGTATGACTGGTCAAAATATTACTGTCGATGGTGGTTTAACCATGAATTAATATATAACTGGTCTTCCTTATCTTAGAATAGAAATAAAATGAACATTGGAGTGAGAAATTAAATTGACTCATCAACATCAACTTCATCTCGGTGTATTAATCTATGGATGTGGTCATCATCAAGCTGCTTGGCAACTTCCCAATTCAAGTATTGAACGTCTCGGTGATATTCAATACTATCAAGAATTAGCCCAGTTATCTGAAAAAGGGTTGTTAGACGTAGTCTTTTTCGCAGATAATCAGTCTTTTATTCCTAGCTATACTTCGATGCCAAGTTTTTGGTTTGATCCACTGATTAACTTAACTGCTATATCTCAAGTCACACAACATGTTGGATTAGTTCCTACGATTTCAAGTACATTTTCTAATCCATTCACTGCAGCACGTCAGTTACTTAGTTTAGATCATATTAGTGGTGGACGAGTGGGATGGAATTTAGTCACTTCCATGACAGATGCCGAAGCTCAAAATCACAGCATGGACCATCTACCTAATCATGATGAACGCTATAAGAAAGCTGAAGAGTTTGCTCAAGTCATGAACGGATTGTTTGATTCTTGGCATACTGAAGATTTCAAACCCAACCGGCATCACCATACAATGATCAATCGCAACATCAAACCGCTTCACCACAATGGCAAATATTTTCAAGTTCATGGACCATTGACAACACCAAGTAGCATTCAGGGAAAACCTGTGGCCATGCAAGCAGGTGCCTCTAAACAAGGTATTGCATTAGCTACAAAATATGCAGATGCAGTATATTCTGTTTCTTGGAATATGAAGCAAGCAAAACGTTATCGCGAGCGCTTAGATAGTGAAATGGCACAACATGACCACAAGCGTTATATTAAAGTCTTTCCTGGACTAGTCACTTATGTAGGTCATACACATGAAGAAGCATTGAAAAAGAAAGCAGAACTTGACCAACGACTTCCTATCAAAGCTGCTTTAAAACAACTCAGTTTTTTCATTCAACAAGACTGTAGTCAGTGGGAATTAGATGCTCCTGTGCCTAAACTACCTTCTTTAGAAGAGTTTAACGGTCCCGTCGGTCGATATGAAACCATCTTAGAAATTATTCAAGATAAGCAACCTACTGTAAGAGAACTGCTAAGTTACCTTAATGCAGGTGGTGGACATCTGACACTCATAGGTACGCCAAAAGAAATTGTAGATGAAATGGAACGCTGGTTTAATGCAGGTGTTGCAGATGGATTTAACTTAATGCCACCTTCTTTACCAGATAGTTTAAACGACGTAGTTACACTCATTGTACCTGAATTACAACGTCGTGGCTTATATCGACATCAGTATAAAGGTTCTACACTAAGAGAACACTTAGATTTAGTTTAAGGTCTAATATATTTTATCCAAACCATATAGTAGAAATTAACGTAAAAAGCGATGGTATTAACTTAGGAATACCATCGCTTTTATATATCATATTATTAATATTTGTATGGATCGTTATCTTTTTCTTCTTGAAGCTTTCTTGCTTCATCTTGAATAAAATCATTACTTCGTTTATTCGTTTTATGATTTGAATAACGTTGATCACGATAGTCGTCATCATTTGAATCATTTACGTGTGTATCGTGCTCTTTTTCATTATTATTGTCCACTGCTTGATCTTTATTTGAATAATGATCTTTAATATAACGTTGTTGTTGTCTTTCTTCTTCTTCATTCAAAATGAATGCATTGTTATTTGCATTTACATCATGATGGTCTCTTCTGTAATGATCATTATAACCGCCATTGCCATACATGTCATGCTTAGGTTTACGAACAAGTAACATAATACCTGCAATTAACCATAAAATTAAACTAATCCAGTTTGTAGCAATCGCTAAAATACCTGCAATAATTAATAAGATACCTGCAAGTTTAGGTTTTTTATTAATTAAAATACCACCAATAATTGCAAGAATTAATGGGATGAACGCGCCCCATGTAAAGAAATTAAATAAACTACCTAATGCATCCATACCATTATTTATTTCTGTTATAGAAACCTGATTGCCTTGCTTTTGTGTTTCATTAATAATTTGTTCTTTAAAATCAGCATTACCAATAAAGGGTTTAATCATTAAAAACATAATTGCAACTAATGCTTGAATTGCGACACCTATCCAAGTAAGGATATGTTCCCCTGTACGTTTAATGTTATTGTTACTATTTCTATTTGTTGTATCATCATATTGTTTCGCCATTATTCCGCCTCCTTTTTTATCCTTATACCCTACTGCCTAAAGTCTTACACTCATTTATATATAAGAATGAGAATTTCTTTTCACTAATATATCAACGATGAATAAGACGATAATACACACGAGACGTAATCACATACATCAAAGCATAGATTATCATTACAATCACTAAGACAAAGATATAAGTTGTTAAAAATAATTTTATATTATTAACATCTAAAATACCAAGCAAAGTATAAATCATTTTAGAAGCAAATAATACATGTATCATCGATACTATAATAGGTAAGGTAAAAATAATAATTACTTGGTCATTAATAACCGATTTAATCCGTTCTTCTTCTAAACCTACCTGGCGCATAATTCGATAGTTTTTCCGATCTTCATATCCCTCAGCAATATTCTTGTAATACATCATTGTAAATGTACCGATAATTAAGACTAAAGAAACAATAGTGCCAACAAAAATGAGACCACCATAAATATCAAACATTTCTTTATTTAATTCATCTTTTTTATCAATTTGAATATCATATTGTTTCATCAATTTAGACTTAATATGATCTATGGACTGTGTATCATGTGTTTTAAGATTAAAAGCAATGTATGAGTTAATATTTGCTGTTGTTTGATAATAATAAATCAATTGACGTTGTTGATTTACATTATGAGTAACAAGCGTGACTGCTCCTGGAAATGGAAATGAAAAATGATCTCCCTTTAACTGATTTGTTTTAAATGTTTGATTCATTAATTTGATATGGTTTAACTTTTGAAACATGACATTATTCGTTAATATTCCCATTTCATTATGTTTAAGTCGCAGGTGCGTATGATTGATTGTATTGTAATCTTGCTGATTCATTACAATTAAATATACACTATTTACATCCAATGGACTATTCTCATTATCTCGCTTTACAAATGTACCCTTTTTATAAGTGACTGCGACACTTCCACTTGTATATTCTCTGAAAGCATCAACATCAACATATCTCTTAATCTCGTTTTCTAGCTGACGTACTTTGTGTTTACTCGTAGTACTATGATGCACATCTCCACTCAATTCAATACGATATTGTGTTGCCATTAAATGATTCGCACGTTGGTCTATACTACGATATGTAGCTACGCTCATTCCTAGAGTCACAATAAGAAAAGTACATAGCATGGTTAAACTAGCCAAACCGATAGAATTAGAATTCATTCTTGAACGTAACCCTGAAATAGTAAAAAAATATTTAGGTCGATAATAAACACTCGGAATCTTTTGAAGCCAATCTATCACTAAAACACTCAATGATATAAATAAGCAATACGTTCCTATTGTCACTAAAATAAGGGCAATAAAAATATTACGTAGCGAAACCAAAATGAGTGTATCTTTTAAGGCAATCATATAACTGTCACCAACAGTTATGATTCCAACAATCAATAAGATATAGAGTAAAGGTTTGGACCACTGTTTTTCCGTTGGATGTTGCTGTTGTATTAACTTAATAGGACTTTGAAAAGTGATTTTTATATTGTTGACAATAAATAAAAATAGTATCATTATCGCTAACATCAACAAGGTATATCTCATTGCACTTATATCAAATGGATATTTTTTTAAAGAAACATGCGTATATCCTAATATTCTATTTAACGACATATAAGTTAATGCACCAAATAAGTAACCACCTATCATACTCAGACACCCAATAATAATATATTGATAAATTCCTTCTATAAACAACATTAACCTAAAATGCTTTTTTTCCATACCAAGAATCATATTCATAGCCAGCTCTTTTTGACGACGTCGCATAATAAAACGATTAGCATAAAGAATAAAAAGTAGTCCAAACAGACACATAAAAAAATTTCCGATACCAATAAAAACTGGAATAACATCACTATGCTTATGAATCGAAGCATTCATGTTTAAGGATAATAAAATAAATTCAATACCAAATAACGTACTGATTACTAGAATAAATGGAATCATAATATGTCGCTGTGTTTTAAAATTCTGAGTGACTAATGTCCAAAGCAAGCGAAAGGTCATTTTAATCACCTCTTTCGTGAAGCATTGCTAAACTATCAGCAATACGTTTTTGAAACTCTGATTGTAGTTCCTCCCCTCGATAAATTTCATGATATAAACGGCCATCTTTAATGAACAAAATACGTTTGGCATAAGAAGCATCCACAGCCGAATGTGTCACCATTAAAATGGTTTGCTCATTTTTATTAATATCTCTAAATAGTTCCATAATTGTTTTAGATGTTTTAGAATCAAGTGCACCTGTAGGCTCATCTGCGAGTAACAAATCCGGTTCATTAATCAGTGCTCGACAGATAGCCACGCGTTGTTGTTCTCCTCCTGATATTTCAAAAGGATATTTATTAAGCAGTGGTTCAATATGTAACTGATAACTTAAGCGATAAAGACGATGACGCATCGTTTGATGTGAGCGATTCGCAAGTACAAGCGGCATTAAGATATTATCTTTATTTGTCATCGTCGGTAAAATGTTAAAATTTTGAAAGACAAAACCTAAATGATCTCGACGGAAATATGCGATTTCTTTATTACGCAATTGATGGATATTTTGCGCGTCAATCGTTATCGTACCTTCAGTAGCTTTATCATAAGTTGCAATTAAATTGAGTAAAGTGGATTTCCCAGATCCAGATTCACCCATAATTGCTACAAATTCACCTCTATCCACATTAAATGAAATGCCATTTAATGCGGTCGTAGCATTCAGACCTCTTCCAAATATTTTTTT